>DKOX01000114.1:0-6955 GCA_002470925.1 Opitutia bacterium UBA7350
CCAATCATTTAAAATTTACGCGTGAAAACAAGTGCTTAATTAAAAAAATAATATTTAATATTTGTAAAAAAATACGGTATTACTGCACAGGCCTGCGCGCTCGTTTTCAGATTCTGGTTCCAGCAATAAAGCCGCATTGTATGCGGATCGACGGGGTGAAAGTCAGGAATTCTGTAATGCATGAAGCTTGAGGGTGAAATTCCTTATCAATACTTTGCAAAATCTTGTTGGTTACCGGGCCATGCCTTTACCCCTCTCAAAACTAAAATTCCCTCAATCAGTTCGGTATCTGCGTTTGAGTTTTTGCTACGTTCCCAACTGCTTATGATACTATTTCCCCAAAAAGAAGCCGAGGCATTGGAGCAGCGTTGTGCCGCGATGCCAAAGAGACCGTCGCCGCTCTCGTCAACGAGCTGAAGGGTTGGTTTTTTGCCTTTTTTTATGCTAAGGTTTTGGAAATGGTCGATCTCCGGTGGGTCTTGTTCTTTGTTTGCAGGGATGAGGATTTAAATTTGCCCGACAAAGGATTGACAAAGACGAGTTGGATTGAATTATCAGACGCTTCTTTGCTGCTCAGTAGCTCAGCGGTAGAGCAGGTGACTGTTAATCACTTGGTCGCTGGTTCGATCCCAGCCTGAGCAGCCATCTTTAAAGCCCTTTAGCTCAATGCTTGAGGGCTTTTGATTTTCTATGAGGAAGTAAAAAATAGATTTGAACTATTTTTCACTCCTTCTTTTCGATTTTTAGATCGACTGGATTTCAAGTGCGCTTTTGGCCCCTTAGAACATTTTGATCACAGTCATGTGGGCATCATGTCCATTTTTCAAAATATGGCTGAAAAGGATCGACAGCTCTGCTGCCCCAGATGACGTATCAATCCTAATCTGCATCTCTTTGTTGTTCAGGTCGCGATGCTGAGGATTCCCGCATGACGAGCGTGCCGTGAAAAGCGATGTGGTGGGGCGGTCTTTCCGGGTGTTTGATACGGTTTACCATTGTTTCTACGGCGAGGCGGCCCATGTCATCGCAGGGTTGGCGGTAACTGGTGAGAGGCACGCTGAGAAGGGACGCATATTTGGCGTCTTCGAAGCCGCAGACTTTGACTTGTTGTGGGATCTTCACGCCCTGGTCGAGGAGGGCGCGAAGCATCAGGGCTGCGGTGTTATCGTTGGCACACACAATGCCATCCACTTTGGATTTGGCTATTTGCATGGCCGTTTGCTCGGGGACGTCGAGCTCACATTCAAATGAGAGCAGGCTCCGGGCGGAGAAGCCGTTCTGGACGAGGGCTTCCCGAGTGCCAATTACCCGGTGCCCTACCGTCATGGCCGGGTTCTTGGGAGAGACGAAGGCGAGTTGTTGGCAGCCTTGTTCGAGCAGGTGGTTGGCCATCGTAAAACCCGCTTCAATATTTCCGATGCAGATCATATCAAAGGGAGCTTGTTGGGGCCATGGGTGGATGTCGCGATCCAGGAGCACGACTTGAATTCCTTTCTCCGTGAAGCGATTAACAATCCCCAGATTAAAGGCTTCTGCTCCAGAGATGTTTTCCAGCGGCGCGAAGAAGACCCCCTTCACTTTCTTTTTGATAAATTGCTCGGCTTGGGTGAGCGCCATGGCCTGACGGTCCTGCGGTCGGTTCAGATTTAAGGCTTGTGTGATTTGTAAGTCAGAGGCCGTAGCATTCTCGATGATGCTATCAATGATTGGGGTGAAGATCTCCGTATCCGGTATTTCAGGGATCAAAACACCAGCCGAGAGGCCGGAATCCTCGGGGGGCAAAACCTGTGTGCCGAAGCCAGCCTTGCGCTGCACCAGATTGGCATCGCTGAGCATCTTAATCGCCTTGGCCACTGTGGGACGGGAGGCGTTGTACTGTTCGCAAATTGTCCTCTCGCTGGATAGGAGATCGCCCGGCGCGTAGGCCTGATTGCGTATCGAAGTGAGGAGGTCTTCGTAGATCTGTAGATAGATTGGCTTGGGATGACGCATGGTATAAATGTAAACAAAATGTAAGTATAAAATATGTCAAATGTAATTTATATAGTTTACATATGGGTAAAATTTTAATCTTGTGGTAAAAAGCTTATACAGGTATAGTAATTCAATTCATTTTCGAGCATTGTCCTTACACTCCAAATTCAAAGTTGCCGGTATTGGCGAACTCCTATGGGACCGACTTCCCAAGGGGAAGCGCGTCGGAGGCGCACCTGCGAATTTCGCCCATCATGCCCATCAACTGGGTGCTTGGAGTTGTCCGGTGAGTTGCATTGGTCAAGATGACCTGGGCGATGCGCTTTGCGAGCAGCTTGAAGAAGTCGGTGTGAATGCCCAATACGTGATACGGAGCGCGGACCATCCGACCGGAACGGTGGACGTGATGCTGCACGAAGGAAAGCTGGCCTATGACATCCACGAGGACGTCGCCTGGGACCACATTCCATTGACGCTCGACATGTATAAGTTGGCCGGGGAGCTGGACGCGGTATGTTTCGGATCGCTTGCGCAGCGTTCACAGGAGTCACGCCAGAGCATTCATGCCTTTTTAGAGGCGATGGCCGAGCACTCGCTGAAGATTTTTGATATCAACTTGCGTCAGTCCTTTTATACGAAGCAATTAATTCAACGATCACTGGAGCTGGCGAATGTGCTCAAGCTGAACGATGAGGAACTGCCGGTCTTACTCGACTTATTTGAGTTGGAGGGCAGTACAGAGGATCAGCTGCGTCAGATCCTTAATCTCTTTGATTTGCGTCTGATTGCCTATACACGTGGTTCGCTGGGCAGTTTGCTCATCACAAAGGAAGACGCACACGATTACCGCGGCGGGAAGATACAGGTCGTCGATACGGTCGGTGCAGGCGACTCGTTTACAGCTGCCCTCTGTATTGGGCTCCTCCGTGACTGGCCACTGCGCCACGTCAATTGCTTTGCCAATGAAGTGGCGGTCTATGTTTGCACCCAGGTTGGTGCCACACCCGAATTGCCTGAATTTTTAAAATCACAGGGACGTTCATTTCTCAGGACTGTTTAAGACTGAATGCAACTAACTTTGTCACAGAAACATCAAACAAAAGAAACCCCATGAAAATAAAAAACATACTAATCGGATGCCTCGCTCTGATCTCTACCCTCGCAATCATCGGTTGCGGTGGCAGTCAGGATGGAGCGGGGGACACAGACGCCAAAGTTAGAATTGGCATGACGGTGCAATCCCTGAGCAACCCGACTTGGGCTGGCTACTGCCAAGCTATTGAGAAGGAAGTGAAAGCGCAGGGCGGCCGCATCAATTATGTGGCTTGCGACAGCAATGTCGGCAAGCAGATCACCCAAGTCGAAAACTTCATTTCCAGCGGGGTGGATGTCATTATCATTCACCCGGCCGATCCCGAGGGAGTGGAGTTTGCGCTCAAAGAAGCACGCGACGCCGGAATCAAGGTCCTCGCCTGGGACGACAACCTGAAAAACGCCGATATGGCCTGGTTGATTAAAAATCATGATCTGGGCTATACCATCGGCACACATGCTGCCAAATGGATCAACGAAAAGCTCGGTGGCCGCGCGGAGGTTGCCATCCTGAACTACCCGCAGTTGCCTATTTTGCTGGAACGTGGCAATGGTATCCGCGATGCCATTACAAAGCTGGCGCCGAAGGCAAGGATTGTGGCCGAGAGCAGTGCCATCGACACGAAAGAAGGCATCGAAAAGATGGAGACTATCTTTCAGTCCAATCCGAATGTGAAAATAGTTTGTTCGATTGGTGGTGGCGGTTCGGTCGGTGCTAACGAGGCGAGCAAAGCGGCTAACAAAATCAGCAACGACTTCGGTATCTTTGCCGCCGACGCGACTCAGCCTGAATTGGCCGCTATGAAGAACAACGAAGGGGTCCGCATGAGCGTCACGGTGACTGGTACGAACCAGGACATCGCCGACGAGATCTGGAAGATGGTCACCATGTTGCAATCCGGCGCGCCCATCGAGCAGAAGGAAATCTACCGTAAGTTCATCCCCGTCACCAAAGACAACGTCGATTATTACTTTGGTAAGTGACCTTTATACCCTCCGCCAAAAACGCAGTGGTGTGGTTTAGCCACCATTACGTATTCACCGGCGGGTGTTATGAAAACAGTGGCTGAAGCAGGCTGCTAGGGCCCAAGCCAGCCCCAAACCCCAAGACAAGACCAGCTATGAATATTCTAGAGTTGAAGAATATCACCAAGAAATATCCCGGGGTGATCGCTCTGAATGATGTCAGCATCGAATTCGTTGAAGGCGAAGCCCATGCACTCGTGGGCGAAAATGGGGCTGGCAAGTCGACCTTGATTAAAAGCTGCACCGGTGCGGTAAAGCCGAATTCCGGCAGAATTGTGATCGAGGGGAAAGCGTTTAAATCGCTCACACCCCAGCTCTCCGAAGCCCACGGCATCGGCGTCATCTACCAGGAATTCAATTTGGTGGGCGAACTCTCGGTCGCGGAAAATATTTTCCTCGGTCGTGCAATTCGCAAGGGGCTGATCATTAACAAAAAGGCCATGGTTCGCGAGGCTGCTGCCATCTTCGAACAGTTCAATATCGAGATCGACCCGAATGAACTGGTCAACAACTTGACCGTCGGTTACCAGCAATTGGTTGAGATCGCCAAGGCTCTTTCTCAGAAGGCACGCATCCTCATTATGGATGAGCCCTCCGCGCCGCTAACATCGGCCGAGGCCGCACGACTCTACGAAGTCGTTGAAAAGCTCAAAGCCCAGGGCGTTACCGTGATCTACATCTCACACCGGATGGAAGAAATCTTCTTGCTTACCGACCGCATCACTGTGTTGCGGGACGGCCAGAAGATTAAAACCGTCAAAACGAGTGAGACCAATATGGACGATCTCGTGAAGTTGATGGTGGGCCGCGAGTTGAAGGAAACCTATCCTGCCCGGAAAGCCTGCATCTCCGATGAGGTCTTGCTCGATGTGGAGAACCTCTCCGGGAACGGAGTTAATAATATCAGCTTTCAAATCAAGAAGGGCGAGGTGCTGGGCTTTGCCGGCCTGATCGGTGCCGGGCGCACCGAAACCGCTGAGCTTCTTTTTGGTGCCGCGAAAAAGACCGGCGGCACCGTTCGTCTCAAGGGCGAGGAAGTTAGCCCGAAGACGCCCCGGGATGCCATCGAGAGTGGGATCGCACTCGTTCCGGAAGACCGGAAAGGGAAGGGCGTCTTGCTCGACATGACGATCCGGAGCAACACCAGCATGGCGGTTTTGGAGCGCATCTCCAAATACTTCAAGGTGGATCTCAAGGAGGAGAAGCGCCTGGCCGAAGAATACAAACAATCGATCCGAATCAAAACGCCTTCGATCGAACAAAAGATCAAAAACCTCAGTGGGGGGAATCAGCAAAAGGTGATCGTCGCCCGTTGGCTGGCTTCCGAACCAGAGCTGGTGATCTTCGACGAGCCAACCCGCGGCATCGACGTGGGTGCCAAGTCGGAGATTTACACGCTCGTCAACTCACTCGTCGAAGACGGTAAGTCCGTGCTGATCATTTCCTCTGAGATGGAAGAAGTTATGGGCATCTCCGACCGGATCGTCGTTCTCTGCGATGGCAAGATTTCGGGCAGCTTGGAACGCAAAGACTTCAATCAAGAAACCATCATGAATTTCGCATCGCAAAAATAAGGAGACTACAACTTTGAAACGTTTGAAAAATTTAAAAGGCATGGTTAAGGCCGTCGATTTCGCCAAGCAGAACGGCCTCTACATGGTGTTGTTCGCGCTCGCCGGGTTTTTCTCATTTGCCACCGAGAATTTCCTTGTGAGCCATAACCTAATGAATGTGGCCCGGCAGGTCTCCATGCTCGGCATTGCGGCGGTTGGTTTCGCCTTCGTTCTTTTACTGGGCGGTATCGACCTCTCGGTCGGATCGGTGATTACGTTGGTCAATGTGGTTTGCGGCTGGTTTATGGTCAACGCGGGTTTGAACCCGGTGCTAGCGATCTTCATTACTTTGGCGATGGCCACCATGATCGGCTTCGCCAACGGTTGGATCATTGCCAATATTCAGATGCCCCCGCTCATCGTGACGCTGGCAATGATGATCATCATCGAGGGCGTCGCCTTCCTTATTAGTAAGGGCTTGCCGATCTACGGCTTTCCTGAGTCCTTTGCCGTGATCGGGCAGGGTTACCTCGGACCGATCCCGATTCCGGTGGTCATCATGATCGCGGTGCTTGCGTTGGGAGCCTTTATTTTGAACAAGACTTTCTTTGGCCGTTACTTCTATGCGGTAGGCGGCAATGAAGAAGCTGCCAAACTCTCTGGGATCAAGGTCAAGAACGTCAAGTACCTCGTCTATTCGCTCTCCGGTTTCTTTGCTGGTGTGGCTGGTATCGTGATCCTGTCACGGACCAACTCGGCCACGGTTACCGCCGGTAAGATGCTCGAGCTCGAGATCCTGACCGCTTGTGTGCTCGGTGGCATCAGTGTGACCGGTGGTGTGGGACGCATTTCCAACGTCATCGCCGGTGTTTTGATTCTTGGAGTGCTCAGTAACGGCATGGTTTTGATGAACGTGACTGAGTTTACCCAAATGGTGATCAAAGGCTCCGTGCTGTTGCTTGCGGTAGCCTTCGACTGCTTGCAACACCGCAAGACCAGCTAATCCATGAACACAAGGAGTGCATCATGAATACCATCGCAATTTCCAGACTCGTCGGCAGTGATGCTGGCGCGATTGCGCTGCAGTTGGCAGAGACTCTCGGCTACGACCTTGTCGACAAAGCCGTCCTTCAAGGCACCTTGCAGCAGTATGGGCTGACCCGTTTCGGGGAACTCTACACCACGCCGCCCAACCTGTGGGATTTGGCCAACTCAAAGAACCTCGAAATCGTTTCGATGCTCAACGATACCATGCAGGCTCTGGCGCATCGCGGAGGCACTGTGATCCTCGCGCGGGGCGGTTATGTGGC
>DKOX01000114.1:7147-7672 GCA_002470925.1 Opitutia bacterium UBA7350
GGATGTAAATGGCACGACGAGAGCGCTTTTGATCTGGTCCTCAATACCGATCTCATTCCGAGGCCCACGGCAGAGACCTGGATTGCGGAAGCCTTGCGTTTGCAGGAAGCCAAAGCAGTTCGTGCCGATGCGGAACTCGCACAAAAAAGTAAAATCGACCCGCTCTTGCTGAGCTCTATCAACCAAGCGCTCGAGCGCCGCGTTTAAGCGGAGTAAAAATGCCTCAATCATAAGAAAAATAACGTCCCGTAGGAGGAACATCATTTGACCAAAACCCAATTATTTTCTTCAATGACGATTCAATTAAACAGTGCCAATCTTGGCAAACTGGATTCACGGATAATAGTGCCGAACTACAACAGGCCTACGGCCACCCAGGCTATGATGCACATCGGGGTGGGGGGCTTTCATCGGGCGCATCAGGCGGCCTATACGGACGATCTGCTGAATCAGGGAGGCGATACCAACTGGAGCTATTGTGGGGTCGGCCTGCTTAAACATGATACACGTATGCATGAGGTGATG
>DKOX01000008.1 GCA_002470925.1 Opitutia bacterium UBA7350
TTTCGGGGACGCGGTGGAATTTTACGAGGGGGTAAACTTCGGGGCGGAGCATCTTGGCAGCGCCAAGGTGATTGCCGCTTTCGATGAGTTGATAGGCTTGGGAAAGGGATTTGATTCTGAAATTCAGCGTTTTAACCATGCTTTCGCTGACGGGTTGCGAAACCTCGGCGATGCTGGAGCTTCCGTCTGGATTGCTCAATTTTAGCTCGGCAACGAGCATGTTGTCACGGTAGGCGACGAATTTGAGCATTTGCCTGTTGCCGGAGTTGTTTTGCTCAATGAAGACCGGTTTTTTCCCAAATTCATCCCAGTATGGATTGTCGCCCCATAGGGCGAGGGGAAGTAAGAGGGCAATCAGGAGCATGCCAACGATGCCTCGCGATGACTGCGATGTGCGTGGTGCTGATGTGAGTGTGCGTGACATATTGAAAATTTAGATCGAGTCGTGTTTTTCCTGAAGGCTGGCGTAAAGCTCGCTGGGAATGTTGTCCTTTAGTTCGGTCAAGGCCTCGCTCAAGGTCAGCTTGGCGCCTTGCGGATCGTTGAGACGAAGCAAAGCCTCCGCATCGGCAAGGTAGGCCTGAGCGGCTACTTCCGGGAAATTGGAATAGCCCAAGAAGGTGCGTTCAAAGAAACCGTGGGCTTGTTCATGTGCTTCCTCCGCCATGTAGGCCGCACCAATTTGCAAGAGGGCGCGGGCATGGGCAACGCCGCGCCAGTCGGGCACGCGCAATATATATTGGTATTTTTCGCGGGCTTCGTCGCCCTTGCCAAGCTGACTCAGCAGTTCGCCCTGACGTAGGATGACCGCCGGTATTTGCGGGGATCCGGGGAAGTTTTCTTCAATGGTTTGAAGATGAACAAGGGCAGCTTCGAGGTCGTTTGCATCGGCGCGGACTTCCGCGAGGCGCAGGTGCGCCACGATCGAGGCATCATCGATGGGGTAAGTTTCGAGCAGGTGTTCCCAGGTGGTCTCCGCGAAGCTCAAGTCTTTTTGACGGCTGTAATCAGCAACATACAGCAAGAGACGCGGCGTGAGTGGTTGGATAAATTTTGAGTCGTAGGGATTGTTAGGAGCAAGCTCCTCACCCCGACGGTAGAGGCCCATCAACATACGGGATTCGGCAATGCGGTCACCTTTTTCCCGGAAACGGGTGAGCAATTCGCGGTAGAGATCTTCAGGCGTTTGCTCCGGGTAGCCTGCGAGCTCAGAACGGTAGTCGGGCACCATCGTTTGCATGGGACTGAAGTCGTCCATGAGTGCGACCGTGAAATTGGGGTGGTTGCGCAGTCGGTTGTAAAGGGTGGGGTCAATTTCCTCGTCGTAGTAAAAGACTTCAAAGAGGGCGCCGCGATCGGTGAGCATGCGCTCACGGTAACTGAGGTCGTCACGCATTTGGTCGAGGAATGCCACGGTGCGGGTGAGACGTTTTTGGTTGGAGTAATATTTCTCGGTGTAGTCTTCAATCAGTGCGTCAACGCCTAGATTGGATGCGGCACCCGCAAAACGTTCGATGTTCTCGCGGTAAAGCGCGAGCATGGCGTTGGGTTGATTGAGGTATTCATAGGCGCGACCGATTTGCAGGTAGGCGTCCGTCAAGCGACCCGTTTCTCCAAATCGTTCCGCGTAGAATTTGTAATGCTCGAGCATGCCGGCATAGTCGGCTTTGGCTTCAAGGATGTCGCCGATTCGGAAGGCGACGGTGTCGTGCATTTGCTGCGACTCGGTAGCGGCATCGGCTTTTTTGAAGTAGGCGAGCGCGGCGTCGAGGTCACCGGCAATATTTTCGATTTCACCGAGGAAGTAGTAGGCCTGATCAATGGATTGGCTGGTTGCATATCGCTCCGTAAAGGCAAGGAGGGTGTCGCGGGCCTCGGTGTAGGCCTCCACATAGAATTGGCAGATGCCTTTGCGGAGGGTGGCATCCTCGGCATAGAGACTGGTGGGGTATTGCACCAGAAGCGCCGAGAAATTCTCGAGGGCGGGTTGAAAATCAGACAACTGAAGATGGGCGAGTCCGGGCCAGAAGAAGAGGCCGTCGGCAAAGACGGGGTTGGAGTGCATTTCGCGCCATTCTTGGCATTGCTGTATGAGCTCCTGCAGGAGCTCCTGCTCGATCATGTAACCGCTCCAAAGGGAGAGGAAGTTGGAACTGAAGGGATCTTGCGGTTTGCGGTTGAGGTAGTCGACCACCACTGCGACCCATGCTTCGTTCTCCTCCAATTGCCGGAGTTTATCAACGAGTCCGGCGGTGACATCGGAATAGAAGTCACCGTTGGGATATTGACTGCGATAGGAGCGCCCAAGTTCGAGGACAACGGCATCCTTGTTGACTTTGCGGGCTCCTGAGAAAGCGGCGTAATGGTAAAATTCGCTCTGTTTGTCTCCGGGGTTTTCCTTGAGGAGGTCATAAAACATCCAGAAGGATTCGTAGGGACGGCTGGTTTTGGAGAAATTGCGGGCGCGACGAACGAGCAGTTCGTTGCGGAGGGTGGGGAGTTTGCGCAATGCGGTAAGGGTTGTTTCAAGGACTGAGATTTCCTGTTTTAACTCGTTGATACGATCATTACCACGCTTCAGGGCCTCATAGGTTTCGATGCGTTTGGTTTTTTCGGCAACTTTTTGTTCGTGAAACTCAATCATCAAGTCGGTCGTTTTGATGAGGTTGAGGAGGATGGAGGCATCGGAGAGCCGGGCCTCGTCGTTCATCTTGTCGCTGGCCTTCAGGAGGGCGACGTTGAGGCGGGGTTGATAGCGTGCATCAAATTCCTTCGCGAGGTAGGGCAGCAACTGCATGGCGTTGTCCAGTTGCTTGTTTTCGAGAGAGGCCTCAAAACTCGCGGCGGCTGCCAGTCCCTGATCCTCTATTGAACGAGCAGATTCCAGCATTCGTTTGAAGTAGGGCTCTCCTTCGCTCAAACGGTTTTTGTAGTAAAGTGTTTGGCAAAGATCCTTCAGGACTTTGTTTTCCTCGGAAAAGCTTAGGTTTAGGTTTGTCTTGGTGCCCGCTAGCAGGTCCATCATGAGTTGGATGGCTTCATCGGTGCGCTGCAGGACACGGTATACATCGATGCGCTTGAGTGTTGCGGCTTTTAAATGCTTTGAATCGGGATAGTCGTTTGCAAGGCGGTCAAACCAAGAGAGGGCATCACTTAAATCCCTTTGCGAGCCGCTCACGGTATAATTGTAGATATATGCCGAGCCGATCAGGAAAATCGGGTAGTCAATTTCGATTTCAGAATCGGGCGCATCTTCCACGCGCTTGACCAATTCCTGCAAAACGGGGAGCGCCGCGCCAAGATTCCCGCTATCCACTAAAGCAGATGCCTGGGCCTTGATATCCGAAAAGGCCATTTGGCTGTAATCCTGCGAGCGGAGGCTCTGCAAAGAGACAGCAAATAAACTTGTTAGGGTAAGGTAAAATCGCAGTAAAGGGTAAGTCATGATCTGCTTACGAGATTGTAAACTTCAAACCTTGAAGTTCCAAACAACCATGTAAAGGTTATTTGATCTATTCGGCGCGACTAATTTCGGCAAATGGGCGATAACAATCAGCGAATGAAGCCAGATTTAGCTAGATAGGGCTTCCACCGCCTTTTCCCAGTCCGTTGTTTTTTCAGCGAGCAATTCTGCGATTTCAGCGGCACGGCGATTGATTTTTACCGCGACTCCAGCGTCCTCGTAGGTCTTGGGGTTTTCCAACTGTTGGGAAATTTCTGCCTGTTCCGCTTCGAGGTCGAGGATCTCCGCCTCGAGCGCGGCGGCAGTTTGTTCCTGTTTGCGGCGTGCGCGGCTTGCGGCCTGCCGCGCTTCCGCTTCCTTGCGACGGCGTTCCTTCGCACTTACTTTTGAGGGGTTTGCATTGTTTTGCGCTTCGGGAGGACGGGCATTTCCAAGTCCCGCGACAAGCCCGCGGCGTTCCGATGCAAGTCCGGATTTCTGGAGGTAATAATCATAGCCGCCGGCGTAGGCTGTGAGCACGCCCGCGCTGATGTGGAGGGTGCGGTCCGCGATGGCGCGAATGAAATGGACGTCGTGACTGACAAAGCAGACGGTACCGGAATAATCGCGCAAGGCCTGGATGAGGGCGTCGATACTGGCGAGGTC
>DKOX01000019.1 GCA_002470925.1 Opitutia bacterium UBA7350
AGGATAAGCGAAAATAAGCGCCCATGAGCGGTCGCCAGCTAAGCTGGCCTCTGGGCAGATTATAGGAAACTACGAATTATACCGATCACGCGGATTTGCTTGCCTATAGTGAACATATTTATACGTATATACAGCAACTCCCTAGTTCATCATGGCTCTGCGTTATCTTTTTATCGACTTTGACAGTTTCTTCGCCTCGGTGGAGCAACAGTTGCAGCCGCGCCTGCGGGGTCGGCCGGTGGGGGTGGTGCCTTCGCTGGGGGTCGAGACCACCTGCTGCATTGCCGCCAGCTACGAGGCAAAGGCCTTCGGCGTGAAGACCGGCACGCCGGTTCGCGAGGCGCGGCATCTCTGCCCGGGCATTGTCTTTGTCGAAGCCAACCACCCCGCCTATGTGCGCATGCACTCGCGGATCAAGGCCCTCATTCATAAAATTATCTATGTCGATGCGGTGCTCTCGATTGATGAAATGTATGGTCGCCTCCCCCCGCACGAGCAGGCCCCGGATCGCGCCCGCGCCAAAGCGGAATCCATCAAGGCCGCCCTCGCGCGGGAGATCGGCCCCCACGTCCGCGCTTCCATCGGCCTCGCACCGAACCGTTTCCTCGCCAAACTCGCCAGCAAGATGGAAAAACCGGACGGGCTCACCCGTCTGGACTTCGAAGACCTCCCGCATAAACTCACCTCACTCGAACTGGACGACCTCAACGGCATCGGGAGCGGGATGCTTCGCCGCCTGCACGCCGCCCGTATTTATACCGTCGCGCAACTCTGCGAAGCGAGCCGTCAAAAACTTCACTCCGTCTGGGGTTCGGTCGAAGGCGACCGCATGTGGTCCGCCCTCCGCGGGATCGACCTCCCGCCAGTCGAGACGCAACGCCGCACCGTCGGTCATTCCCATGTCCTCCCGCCGCGCCTCCGCAATCCCTCCGGCGCCCACGCCACCCTCCACCGCATGCTCCAGAAAGCGGGCCGTCGCCTCCGCGCGATGGATCATTTTGCGGGGCAACTCGTCCTGCAGGTAAAATTCGGTTTTGAACTCCGCTGGGAAAACCAGCTTTGCTGCTTTCCGACGCAGGATGATGTCACTCTTGGGAGACATTTAAACCTGCTTTGGGAGGCCCGACCCAAGGGCGCCCCGGATCCGACCAAAGTCGGGGTGATGCTCCTGCGTTTGGAAGCGGGTCGTTCCCACACCCCCGATCTTTTTGCCGAGCCGGCCGAGAAGCGGCGCCTCGCCCTGCAGGAAGCAATGGATCAGGTAAACCGCCGCCACGGCGGGCGGAGTCTTTACTACGCGGAAGCACTGGAGGCACAGCGCGACCGCGAGGTTGCCCCGATGCGGATCGCCTTCAACCACATTCCCGGCCTCGAATTGGAACGCGACTAGACCGTGTCGAGATCCACGAGGATTTCGCGGGGGCTGGATCCGTTCTCCGGTCCCACGATCCCGCGTTCCTCCAATTCGTCCATGAGGCGGGCGGCGCGGTTGTAGCCAATACGGAGGCGGCGTTGGAGCATGGAAGTGGAAGCGCGCTTGGTGGAACGAAGGACGTCAATCGCTTGTGCGAGGAGTTGGGCTTCCTCGTCGCCCTCCTCGCCCCCGGCAAGGCCGCCGGAACCCCCGCTCTCATCGACGCTGGAATTGATCTGCTGCTGGACTTCCTGCGCGAAATTGGGCGGTTCGTTGTTGTCCTTGAGGTATTCCACGATGCCGTTGATTTCCTCGTCCGAGACAAAGGCGCCTTGCGCCCGCACGAGGGTGGCGGTGCCGGGCGGGATAAAGAGCATGTCGCCCCGGCCGATGAGAGCTTCGGCACCGCCGCCGTCGAGGATGGTGCGGCTGTCGACCTTGGAGGCGACCTTGAAGGAGATGCGGCTGGGAAGGTTGGCCTTGATGACGCCGGTGATAACATTCACGGAGGGGCGCTGGGTGGCGAGGATGAGGTGGATGCCGGCGGCACGGGCGAGTTGTGCGAGACGGGCGATCCCGGTCTCGATATCGGCAGGCGCCACCATCATGAGGTCGGCGAGTTCGTCGATGATACACACAATGTAGGGCAGTTTTTTGCGGGGGATTTCAAAGGCGTCTTCATCGCGGGGCACTTCGATTTGGCTGACCGCGGCGCGTTCCTCGGCGGTCATTTCAGCGTCCATCGCGGCGGCCTTTTCTTTTTCTTCCTTCGTCTTGGCGAGTTTGGCATTGAAGCCCGCGATGTTGCGGACGTTCTCTTTTGCGAAGATTTGATAGCGGCGTTCCATTTCCGCGATGAGCCATTTAAGGGCGCCGGGCACTTTTTTGGGCTCGGTAACGACCGGGATGAGCATGTGCGGAAGGGCATTGTAAACCTGCATCTCGACCACCTTGGGGTCGACCATGATAAAGCGGAGATCCTCGGGGCTGGAGTGATACAGGAGAGAGGCGATGATGGAATTGATACAAACGGTCTTACCAGAACCGGTCGAACCCGCGATGAGAACGTGTGGCATCTTGGTGAGGTCCGTCACCATCGGTTTGCCGGTGACGTCCTTGCCAAGCACGATGGGAATCTCGGCGCGGGCTTCCGCCCAGGCCTTGGATTCCACGATGTCGCGCATACAAACCGCCTGCGCGATACGGTTTGGCACCTCGATCCCGACCGTGCCCTTTCCGGGAACCGGCGCCAGGATCCGGACCGATTCCGCCCTCAGTCCGAGCGCGATGTTTTTGTCGAGGTTCACGATTTTCTCGACCCGCACACCCGGCGCGGGAGTGACCTCATAACGTGTAATGACCGGGCCGGTATGGATCTCGCCCGGGATGACTTTAACTCCAAATTCCTCCAAGGTTCGAACGAGGGCGTCCATCGTCCCGGCATGATCCTCCTCGCTGGTAACGGTGCCGGTGGTCGATTCTGCGAGGAGTTGGATCGGTGGAAATTTATGGTCTCCGCGTTGCTCGGGAATACTGGCAACCGCCTTTTCGGTTTTTTCACCCTTCACAATCTTGATGGATTTCGGGTCAAACTTGGGCTTGGGCGTCTCGGTCGCCGGGGTGGCGGCGGGCTCGGACTTCGCCAACGGTGCGGGGGGTTGTTTGCGGGCGGTTTTTTTAGTGCCGGGCAGCGGCGCAACGGGTTGATTGAGCAGGGAGGGGCGCGGGCCGCGTAAATCCACCTCGTCGGTGAGAAAGTCGTCGGGCGCGGGCGTGGCGGAGACTGCTTGTTGCTTGGCGGCGGCGCGAGCGGTCTGGGCCTCTGCCTTGAGGCGGGCTTTCTCGGCGCGGGCTTGACGGCGCTCGGCGGCACGGGTTTTCCGGCTTGCCAAAAAGGCGAGGAGGCCCTGCCACGCCGTGAGGAAGCGTCCCCGAATCGCATCCAGCCACCGGCCGGAATGGTCCGTGATCGCTAAAGTCGTGCCAATAATGAAGCCCATCAAGAGCAGCATGGTACTGCCAAAAGTTCCCATATATGGGTCAAGCAAGCGGCCCGTGATCCATTTTCCGGACAAACCGCCCAAGCCAGCGGGTAGTTGTTGGCGGAAGAGGCTGTCCTCGGGCTGAAGGGTTCCCGTTAGGGCAAGCATTTCCAGGAGACCCGCCCCACTCAAAAACGCAAGCAAGCTCATCCCCAGGACAAACCCGCGCTTGCGCGGCGGCTGCCCGGTAAAGCTGCGCAGGCTGCCCCACAACAGAAAGAAGGGCAAAAGCCAAATCGCCAGACCCAAGGCATAGAATAAATAATACGCCACGGTCGCACCGACAATTCCGACGAGATTCTCTCCCGGCCGGGGATCGGTCTCCCAGTGCGAGGTTTGCAATAAATCAAAACTGACAATCGCCGCAAAACTTAGAATCCCGAGGGTTAGAAAAGTGACCCCCAGGATCGGCTGAATGCGCGGCGCGCCCGGCGCGGTGGCTTTGTTTCGCTTGCGAGTGGTTTTTTTCAGGGTCTTTTTGGCCATTGATGCAACAACAAGGTAAGCGCCTCGGTCGGGAAAACAAGATTTGATTCAAGCTCGCCATCACAAACCAAATCCACATCTCAGAGAGGATGGAACTCATACATTTTGAACCGCTTTATATGGAACGGGTCTGGGGTGGCCGCGATTTGGCTGACTGCCTGGAGCGCGAATTGCCCGAGGGTCAGGTCATCGGGGAAAGCTGGGAGATTGTGGATCGCGAGGATGCGCAATCGGTGGTGGCAGCGGGCGATTTTGCAGGCAAGACCCTCCGCGAGCTGTTGCGGGAAAACGCCGATTCGATTCTGGGGCCGGACGCGGACCCCGCCCGCCCCTTCCCCATTCTCGTAAAATGGCTCGATTGCCAGGAACGTCTCAGCTTGCAAGTGCACCCACCCGCC
>DKOX01000018.1 GCA_002470925.1 Opitutia bacterium UBA7350
GTTGAAGGCGAGCCAGGAGAGTTCGCGGTTAAAGTAACGGTATGAGGCGGATGTTGGCATACGAAAAAATTTAAGTGCTGGTGATGACGATAGGCGATCTACACTAGCGTTCGCTGCTTCTTTCTGAAAGCTAATAACTCTTTGCGAGGCGTTTTATTTCTAACCAGGGTGACGGTTTTACTCGCTTGGAATTTTAAAAAAGGATGCGAAGGCTGGTGCCGAGAGTCCAGCCTTTGTAAAGGGTTTCGTTTCGCGAAGAAAGGGATTCCCACTCGATGCCGGAGACGAGCTTGAGGCGGTCGCCATTAAAGTAGTAATTGTAACCGAGGTAAAAACTGTGATGCGTGTCGCCGCGACCGGAATTTAGGTCGAGGGTATCGGATTTAGCTTCGGCGAGACGGGCGTAGCGGCTGTTGAGGCGGATGCCTTCCGGTTGATCGGAGTTCTGATACTGGTAACGGAAGACAAGTTTTTGTTGTGCGTCGACGAGGGTATACATTGGCATAAGCACCAGTCCCCAGAAACGGCCCTCACGGGCGGTGTTGGACTGCGCGCCGTTGTCGCCAAAACCGAGGGTGGTGTGCATGGCCCAGGGGCCTTTCTCCCAACGAGTCACGAAAGCGCTGGCCCATTCGTTGCCGTTGGCGAGGCGGTCTTCCTCCAACGCGGCGTCTTGGTAATAAAAGGAAAGCCAGAGGTCGGAGCGGTCAAGCCCGGTTCGATTCCTGAGATCGCGCTCGTATGAAAGGTAATAGGTCAGGCTGTCTTCCCACCCGCCGATCCAGTCATGATAGGTGCCGGAAAACAAGGCGAGATCGAGAGTTTGATTGCCGCGGGTGCCCTTCAGCCAGACTGCGAGGGGGTTGCCTTTTTCGCGGTCAGAAAGCCAGAGTTTGTTGGAAAAAGGGGATCGTTCGAGGGTGTTGATGTGGGTGGCGGAACGCTGCCACTCGTCTGCCATGCGTCCGGAGCGGCGACCGTAGCCAAAGCTGAGGCGATCCCAGTGCTTTAATCCGAGTGCTTCCTTGGCATGGTAGGTGATGTTGGCGCTGCGAAAGGTTTCATGGCCGAATTGCCGATCCCCTCCGGAGTAGTTGTGCCGGTCGTTGGAAATTTGGCTGACCGCTTTGAAGCTGAAATGGTTGAGGAAGTCGCCCTGCGCACCGACCCAAAAACGGCGAATTTCCTCGGTTTGGGTGCGGAAGTCTTGATCGTGGCGGTCTTTCCCCTGGATCGAGCCGAATTGGTGCATGTAAGCGAGATAGAGCTTCAGCTTTTGGAAGGGCTGGGCATTGGGCTCATCGTGGAGGGTGCCGAGTGTGCGCATCTGCTCCCGCCAATCGGCAGCGGGGCGGTTTGAGTCGGATGCGGCAGCCAAGCAAGGGAGATTTAGCAGCGTGCCGGTACAGAGAACCACAGCCAGTTTTAAAAAAGAGTCGCGGATGTCCTTCATGCGGGCAGCTTTGTATTTTGTTTTACAATATTACAATTATTTACGTATATACGCGATTAGCTACTTTGATCCTCTTACTATGACAAGAAAAGACTATTTCCTGACCGGGCTCTTTCAGCCGCACAGCGGCGAAATTGACACACTGCAGAAGCAGTTGCATTGGACCCTGCGAATTACGGTTGCCCTATGTTTTATTGGGCATGGTGCTTGGGGCTTGATTACGAAGTCCGGCTGGTTGCCTTTTTTCGCGTCGCAGGGTATTGAGCCGGCGATCGCGTGGAAGTTGCAGCCTTTGATCGGGGCCTTTGACATTCTGATGGCGGTGTTGTTGTTAGTGCAACCGCGACGGATCATTCTGGTTTGGATGTTTTTATGGGCCTTGTGGACCGCGGCGCTGCGACCGCTGGCGGGGAATCTTGAAAAGGTGCAGGTAAACGGCGAATGGTTGGTTCAGCTGGCGACGGATTCCATGCGGGTGCCGAAAATGCAGACCTGGGAATTCTGGGAACGGGCCGGGAATTGGGGGCCTCCGTTTATGCTGCTGGTGATGGGGGGCGTTTTTGTGGTGCGCTACAAGGATTTGTTGGGGGCGTATGTCGAGCCGCGCCTAAAGGAGAGCACCGTAGACACCTTGTTTTTTCTGCTGCGCACGACTCTGGCGCTGCTCTTGATTGGGCATGCGGGATTTGGTTTTGCGGTAGAGAAGGGCATGCTGATTGATCATTGGCAATCAATTGGGATCAATGCGGATGTCGGATTTATTCGAACCGTGGGCTGGGCTGAACTGGCGCTTGGTTTGACGGTTTTCTTGTTCCCAATTCGCTCCATCGTTTGGGTATGTTTGATTTGGAAACTCTTTACGGAATTCCTGTATGTGCCCGCCGATACTGCAAGCGGTATGGGCATCGCGAACATCCTGGAATGGATCGAACGCTGGGGCGACTACGGAGTGCCGCTCGCAATGCTCTACATTTTATCTTACCGCAAGGCGGCGGGCGGTACGGACAAGGAGATCAGCGCGCGCTGAGTTTTTCCATGAGTTCGTAGTTGCGCTGTAGCATGGTGGCGGGATCTTCAATGAGACCGGCGGCCATACGGGCGTTGTCGTAAATTTGATGGCTGATGAGCTTGGCGAGCCCGGCATCATGCTCGCGCAGGGCGGCGAGGTTTTTGACGAGCGGGTGGCGGGGGTTGACTTGGAGCTTGGAAGGGGGTTCCGCGCCCATCATGCCGCCATCCTGTTGCATGGCCTTCATCATCTTCCGCATTTGGGCGGTCATCATTTTGTCGCTGTTTACAATCATAGCAGGGCTGCCGACGAGGCGGTCGCTGGCCTTGACCTCGCTCACCGCTTCTCCGAGTGCTTCCTTGATGAATTGACAGAGGGCGTCACTGTCTTCGCTGGCAAGGGCCTCGGCTTTGTCGGTTTCCGTTTCGGGTGCAATGGCATCGAGGTCGATTTCATCGCTGTCTGCGGAGACAAAGTTTTTCTCTTCAAAACTGCGGGCGTGGTTGGTGACAAATTCATCGACCGGCTCGAGCATGTAGAGGACTTCAATGTTGCGCGCCTTGAAGGCTTCCAGGTAGGGACCGTTTTCGATGCTCTCGCGGGTGGGTCCGGAGAGGAAGAAAATTTCCTTTTGGTTCTCGGGGGCGCGACTGAGGTAGTCGGCGAGGCTGGTGGTTTGTCCGGCTTCGGTGTAGGAGGATTCGTAGCGAAGGAGCTTGAGGAGTTGGTCGCGATGGGTGAAGTCGGTGGTAACGCCTTCCTTGAGGAAGAGTCCGAACTTATTCCAGAAGTCATGGTAGGTTTCGGGCTCTTTGGCGGCCTTGTCCTCGAGGAGCTTGAGGAAACGTTTGGTGATGACTTTGTTGAGTTTCTGGATGAGGGAAGAATCCTGCATGGATTCGCGCGAAATATTGAGGGGGAGATCGGCGCTGTCGACGACCCCGCGGAGGAAGCGGAGCCAATCGGGGAGGAGGTTTTTGGGCTCGCTGTCGATGAGAACCTTGCGGCAGTAGAGCGCAACGCCGGGTTCCATGCGGCCAAAGCCGAAGCCTTCCATATTTTCGGTGGGCGCAAAGAGGAGGGTATTGATCTCGAGGGGCGCGTCAGCAGAGAAATGAAGCCAGAAGCGGGGCTCGTCGAAGGCCTTGGCCTGGAATTTGTAGAACTCTTTGTATTCCTCCTCGGTGATATCGTTTTTGTTTTTGAGCCAGAGGGCTTGAACGGTCTTGAGCGCTTCGCCTGCGACCTTGATCGGAAATTGCACGAAGGCGGAATAATTATTGATGATGCCCTCCAGGCGGTCTTTTTTGGCGAACTCTTTGAATTCCTCCTTGAGGTGAAGGACGATACGGGTGCCGCGACGTTCGCCCTCCGCGGCTTGAATCTCGTAGGCTCCGGACCCATCGCTCGACCAGCAGAGGCATTCGCCTTCAGCGCGCCAGGTGCGGGTATATACCTCGACCTTTTCGGCTACCATGAAGGCGGAGTAAAACCCGACGCCGAATTGACCGATGAGGTTTTCATTGCGCTCGCCGCTTTCCTTCAGGGCATTGAGAAAAGCTTTTGAACCGGAGTGTGCGATGGTGCCGAGGTTTTCAATTAATTCCTCGCGAGTCATCCCGATGCCAAAATCCTGGATGGTAATTTGTCCCGCTTCTTCGTTGCTGCTAACCTGAATCTCTAGTTCGAGGTCGGCATCGAAGATTTCTTTTTCGGTGATCTGGGTATGACGCAGTTTTTCGCTGGCGTCCGAAGCGTTGGAGATCAATTCACGGACGAAGATCTCTTTGTCGGTGTAGAGAGAGTGAACAACAATGTCGAGGACTTGCTTGACCTCGGCTTGGAATTCATGGCGTTCAGGATTGCTGGTTTTCATGGCTTTCTTGTGGCGTGAAAAATTTAAAGCCGTGGAAGATAGAGCAGGCTTGCAAAAAAATCAAGGGCGCGTCCGAGGTAATATATGACAAAATGTTTCACATTAAAAATATCCTTGCGGCCTGCCGGGGCTGTGCCTTTATGTCTCATTATGCCGGCATCCATCCTGATAGTCGATGATGAGCGCAACACGCGCGAGGGTCTTAGTACCGCCCTCGAAGGGGAGTATGATGTATTTTTGGCATCCAGTGCGGACGAGGCGTTTAATTTGATGGAGGCGCAGTCATTTGAGGTGGTGCTAACGGATTTGCGGATGGCGGGGAAGTCGGGCCTTAAAGTGATCGATCATTGCCTTGAGCAGCCCAGCCGCCCCATTGCAATCATGATGACGGCTTACGGCAATGTAGAGACCGCGGTGGAGGCGATGCGTCGGGGTGCCTTTGATTTTCTCACAAAGCCACTGAACTTGGAGAAGCTGGAAATTTTGATCAAGCGCGCCTTGCAATCACGCAAACTGGAGGAAGAAAATGTGGTGCTGCATGAGCGCTTGGATCAAAGATACAGTTTTGATGGGATCGTAGGAAATTCACCGGGGCTGACGCAGGTTTTGGAGACGGTTAAACTGGTAGCGCCGTCGCGTGCGACCGTCTTACTGGAGGGCGAAACCGGTACGGGCAAGGAATTGATCGCGCAAGCGATTCATCAAAACAGCGATCGGGCGCGGAAGCCATTTGTCCCGGTGCACTGCGCGGCCTTGGCGGTGAATTTATTGGAGAGTGAACTTTTCGGGCATGAGAAGGGTGCGTTTACGGGAGCGAGCGAGCGTCGGATGGGACGATTTGAGGTCGCGGACGGGGGGACGCTTTTTCTGGATGAGATCGGTGAGATCGATGCCTCCACGCAGGTTAAACTGTTGCGTTTTCTTGAGACGCGACGTTTTGAGCGCTTGGGTAGTTCGAAGCCGATCGATGTGGACGTGCGCTTGGTTTGCGCCACCAATCGCAATTTGGCAGCAATGGTAAAGAGCGGCGAATTCCGGGAGGATTTATTGTATCGCTTGAATGTGGTTACGATCCCACTGCCGCCATTGCGGGAACGGGTGGAAGACTTGATGACCTTGTTGCGGCACTATACGGAACAGTTCAGCAAGGAGAATGGAGTGGAGACGGTTGAAATAAGCGAGGGTGCGCTGAAGCTTTTGCAAGCCTATCCCTGGCCTGGTAACATTCGTGAGTTGAGAAATTTCTGCGAGAACGTCGTCATTTTAAAACGAGGAAGCAAGGTGAATGAATATGATCTCGAGGAAAAATATCACCGGTCTGCGAGCGGCGAAGATGTGGAAGGTACTACTCCAAAAGCAGCAAGCCCAAGCTTAAGCAAAGAGGAGAACGAGAAACGGCTGTTGCGAAGCGCCCTTATTAAGGCAAATGGAAATCGCACCAAGGCCGCTGAATTAATGGGAATCAGTCGGCGCACCCTGCACCGCAAATTGGCGCAATGGCCTGAACTGGACCCTTGATCGCCTGTAGGACAAAGAAGTTTGACTCAATTAAATCTATAGGTAGTAACTTTTAAATATCATAAGCTTAAGTATGAAGATTTCGCGTATTCTTAGACTTTTGGGTAGTCTTTCCCTCATTTCACTATGCGGTGGTGAGGAATTCCGCATCTCGGTTTCCGATTTAATGGCTGATTCTCTCGAAAAGCACCTCACCGAGTTAGCAGGCCAGAATTCCTTTGGAATTACCTTCACTCAGGAGGGCAGCTTGCCCGCGCTTGAACGCCTTGCTTCCGATGAATCGGACATCGTGGTTATTGCGATTCCGGATGGTCACGCGATGCCGGATGCAACACGGTATGCAGTTTATCCCTTGGCTTATCTCATTGCGGCGATTGTAGTGAATGATGACAACCCTCTTGAGGAAGTCACGATCTCTCAGTTGGGTGGTATTTTTGGCAGCAATGAAATCTTGGATTACAAAACATGGGGTGAGTTGGGTCTCAGCGGTTGGACGGGGCGCAGTATCAAAGTAATTGCTGCTCAGGCAGATAACAGTATATCAAATGAGATTTTCAAATATACCGCGCTTAATTCAAAGAGCTTTAAAAGCGCGGTTAATCTGGTTGATATCACTTCCGCAGAAAAAGCGATTGCCAGTGACGTGAGCTGTATTGGTTTGCTTTCCAGAAAAGGTGATGCGAGCCAAACAAAGACCTTGATGATATCATCAGACGAAAGTTTGCCGGCATATGGCCCGTCGGTCGACAACGTTCATTACGGCGATTACCCGCTTCGTTTGCCCTTCTATGTGGTTTTTGAAATCGCCAACAAGAAGCGGATCAAACCCATTCTGAGCTATCTATTGAGTGAGAATTGCTCCAAGCTTCTTGGAGAGAGCGGCTTTTATGTCTTGCCTGAGACCGTTCGTGGTCAGTTTTCCTTCGAGTTAAATATGACCCGATCAGAATAAATAACGGGAAAAATCGCGTTGACAGCCAAGCAAGGGCAAGTCAGTTAATAAAGGTTCATAAGCGAGCGTAGCTCAGTTGGTAGAGCACCACCTTGCCAAGGTGGATGTCGAGAGTTCGAACCTCTTCGCTCGCTCCATTTTTAAGCCCCCGTGGATTTGATCCCGGGGGCTTATTTATGAATTCGCGGGCTTCCCGGCGGAAGCTTTCTGCGCTTCCGGCTTGGCAAGCTGACCTCATCGGGCAAGCTATGCATTTGACTTGTTATGCAACTTACCGCCCAAGACCTTAAATTGATTGAGAAGTATAATCGGCCCGGTCCGCGTTATACCAGCTATCCTCCCGCGAACCATTTTCGTGAGTGTGAGAATGCCGGCCCGCTTTTGAAATCGCTTGGCGAGGAAACGTCCCCGCTCTCGCTTTATTTTCATCTGCCTTTTTGCGAGACCCTTTGTTGGTTTTGTGGTTGTAACATGATTACGAGTCTGGACAAGGGTCGCGCCGATGATTACCTAGATTTGTTGGAGAAAGAATTGGCGCTATATAAACCCTTGATTGCGGGGGAGCGCGAGGCGGTGCAGCTTCATTTCGGGGGTGGCACGCCTAATTTCTTCGGCGCGGCACAGATTGACCGCCTCGCGGGATTGATTGACCGGCATTTTGAATTTAGCGCGGATGCGGAGAAATCGGTGGAGTTGGATCCGCGTCGTTTGACTGCTCCGCAGGTGGAGGCCTTTGCGCGAATGGGCATTACCCGCGCGTCGTTTGGTGTGCAGGATTGTGATCCGGATGTACAGAAGGCGATTCACCGCATTCAGCCGCAGTCGGTGAATATCGAGGCCATGGAATTACTTCGGGGCAATGGCTTCGACTCGATCAATCTCGATTTGATCTATGGTTTGCCGAAGCAGACCCCGGAGAGTTTTAACCGAACGATTGATGATGTTTTATCGCTGAAGCCGGATCGTTTCGCAGTATTCAACTACGCGCATGTTCCGTGGATGGCACCGGCGCAGAAGATCCTCGAGCGGATCGGATTGCCGGATGCGGAGGCGAAGCTGCAATTGCTGAAGTTGTGTATTGAGCGTCTCACCGAGGCGGGATATGTTTACATCGGGATGGATCACTTTGCTCTGCCGAGCGATGAATTGGTGGTGGCACAGCAGGAAGGCAGCCTCCAGCGCAATTTTCAGGGCTACAGCACGAGAGCGGGTGTGGAGATCTGCGGCTTTGGGATTTCAAGTATTTCCCAGGGTGCGAACGGTTTCCGTCAAAACGTGAAGGATTTGGAGGGTTACCGTGCGAGAGTCGAGAATGGGATTATCCCGGTTGCGAAGGGCTATGAATTGACGGCGGAGGATAAATTGAGGGCGGATGTCATCATGCGATTGATGTGCGATATGGCCCTTGATTTTGATGCGATGAGCGAGAAGTGGTCGATTGACTTCCGCAGTCATTTTTCTGCGGCACTTGAACAACTCGAGACTTTTGTCGATGACGGGTTGCTTTCATGGACTGCCGCAGGTTGCGAAGTGACGGAGCACGGGCGTCTCTTTATCCGCAACTTGGCAATGTGTTTTGATGCCTATCTGGAGTCACCCAGCGAGTCCCGTTATTCGCGGACGGTGTAGTTTTGGATTGGGTTTGAGTGCCCCAAATTGAGGTAAGCGATGCCCAGGATGGCAAGTGAACTGGACGGCATGAGGACGGCTGCCAAGAGCGGGTGCATCCAGCCCGCAAGGCAAAGGCTCACCGCCGCGATATTATAGGCAACTGCAGTCGTGAAAATGGTTGCGATGATCGAACGTCTCCAGCGGGCAATGGTGAAAAGTTCAGGCAAGGCCCGCAAACTGCGTCCGAAAAAGAAGAAATCGGAAGCGGGTTCGAGGATGCCTTGTTCCGCGACGGGCGTACCGCGACAGATGGCATGCTTGAATGCAAGGTGGTCGTTTGCGCCGCTACCGATCATGAGAGCGGAATCGTGTGCGTGGTTTTGAATCCAGTCTGCCTTGTCTTTTAAACTGCAATCGCTGAATGCAGCGTGGGCGGGAAGATTCAGGGCACTTGCAACGCGTTGCACGCGGGCGTTGATATCGCTGCTGAGGATCACCGTTTCCAAATGCATTCTTTTGAATTGGCGGGTTGCTTCGAGGGCATCGTCCTGGACATCCTCAGCGAAGTCAAACCCGGCAGCAAAGATGCCATTTTTACGCAGGACGGCACGATGGGTGTGGTGATTTTTGGGATCCGGGGAGGCTTCCCAGTTAGCTTGCCCGAGGGTCCAGCGGTTTTTGTCGGCATCATACCAAGCCAGTCCCCGGCCAATGTATTCAGTGACGTCTTCTGAAGCGGGAGGAATAGCCGGTTTTTCGCGCTGGGCGAGCAGGACTTCACGCAGCGATCGAGCCAGGGGGTGGGGGTGTCGATCCACCATGACAAACAGTGCAAGCGTCGCTTCTTCGTTCAATTGATGGAGATCCCAGTCATTGAGGAGCCGTGGTGTGGAAAAGTTGAGGGTGCTGGTTTTGTCAAAGATCACACATTTAACCTGGCGCAAGCGTTCCCAGATGTTGTTGGACTTTATGTATAAGCCTAGTTTGCGCAGTCGGGCATCAGCAAAGGTGTCACACAAGGGGAGAGCTACGCCGAGGGCGCAGGGGCAGGAGACAATAAGAACCGAAGTGAACACTTGGAGGGCGAGGAGGAGTTCTCCGGTAAATGCGACCCAAGCAAGCCCACCGAGGAAGGCGGTGCCGAGTACCGCCAAAATATAATATCTTAGGACGAGTTGGAGGCGTTTGTTTTGAAACTGGGGTTCTTTGTTTGTGAGGAGGGTATAGAGGGTGCTGTCGCGCCAGTTTTCGCGCGCCTTGAATGCGGGGCGAGCCATGCTCAGATTGATCGCTCCCGCAGGTACAATTTTATTGGTTGGCCAGAGCACGGGGTGGGTTTCGCCGGTAATCCACTCCATGTTCAGGAAGGCTGCGGGATCGAGTAATTCCGCAGCAACCGGATTGATACCACCGGGCTCAACACGGTATACTTGTTCGGCAGTTAATGTTTCGACCGCAACCCGTTCACCGTCTCTGGATCCCCCAAGGAGAATAACATCCTGCAAATTCTGGTTTTGTTTTTGGAGGATGGCGTGCTTGCGCTCGAGGGTATGTTCCTGCAGCCAGCGTCCCAGCAGCATGAGGAAGACGAAAGCGGAGACAAAATCGAAATAAATAAGGGAGGTGAAACCAGTGGCCCAGCCTAGCAACGATCCTGTATAGGCCGCGAGCAGACCGAGGGAAATAGGCAGGTCGATATGCAGAACCTGGCATAAAAGGGACTGCCAGGCGCGTCGAAAGAAGTAACCGCCGCCAACAATGATACTCAATGTGGCAAAAAAGGCACCGAGCATATGGAAGAGTGGGCCCATGAAAAAATCGCCCCCCATGCCGAAATAACCGGGCAAGGTGAACAGCATGTTATTGAGGAGAAGGAAGGCACAGATTCTAAGCCGGCTTGCAAGTTGATGGCTTTGGGCGCGTTTCTCGATGCCTGCATCCAGGGGCGCAATGCGGTAGCCCAATTGCCGAAGCGCCAGACCAAATTTTGCCATGTTAAAAATTTCGCGCCGCCAGATGAGGAGCACCTGTCCCGCTTGCGAATCAATTTTTATTTCAATCGCGCCGGGTTCGCGTTTAAAGACCGCATCAATGAGCCAAAGGCAGGCGGGGCAACTGATGCCCTCCAAACGAAACTCCCCTCGCACGATTTCGTTTTCACTTTTTCCCTCGAGGGTGCCCTGGGCAAATTTGATGGCGCGTTCTTCGGTGTGACGGAAGACGGAAGTACGGGCGGGAGGCAGGGTAGTTTTCTCTCTTATCTGGTAGAATCGGTCGAGACCGTTATCATGAATTACCTTCCCGACGCATTTGCAGCCGCGACAACAAAAGCGTGCTTCCCTCGCGGCGGAAAAAAGGGTGCCGCAGTGAGCACACTCGTTAACCTGAATCCTGCGTTTCATGTAAAATATACATAATTTTATAGCTATAAATCGATCTTAAAAATCTAATATACCCTACATTGTAGTGGGTAAATTACCGAATCAACTGCCATTTTATATTTTTAATAATGATAAATTCTTTTTATTTCAGCATTACCTTTTCTAATGCATGCCCTTCGAAGCCCACCTAGGTATAAAATTTGAAGCTTTGTGAGAGGGAGTTTAGAAATAGGCTTGCAGTGCGGGCCGGTACTTGCACTCTTAGCAGATTCTGAAATGGGGGCTTAGCTCAGTTGGTTAGAGCGCTACCTTGACATGGTAGAGGTCGTGGGTTCGACTCCCGCAGCTCCCACCATTTCGACCGGAGGCCTGTCATTGCAGGCAAGCATGCTGCCACTTGTGGCGTTCCGTTTCCACGGCGGCCACTCCAGATGCATTGGGGCGGTCGCGGCCCGTGAAATGTAGTCGCTTGCCCGGAGTATCCGCGCCATTCAAGGTTTTATGGCTCGGGCTCAAATGCGGCATTGTAAATCACGGCTTGCATTTTTTAAATTTCTCTTATTTACTCCTTGCCCTTATCAACTGTAATTATTCCGCGCGTGGGTAAAAATCGCTTTTAAATTAAAAATTTTAAATTTGGATTCCGTTCAATTCTGAACGCTCAGGGCAACGAAGCAGGCCGATAGAAATAAGATAGAGTTAAAGTATGAATACCAAAATGTATGTAGGGAATCTCTCATTTGATGCGGGGTTCGAAGATATCAAAAGCCTGTTTGAGCCTCATGGAGGCGTGGAAGACGTGTTTATTGTGAAAGATCGTGAATCAGGCCGCCCCCGCGGTTTTGCATTCGTAACCATGGACACGAAAGAGTCGATGGAGGCAGCGATCAATGCCCTGAACGGCGAAGAATTCATGGGTCGTCCGCTCGTTATCAACGAGGCGCGTCCCCGTGAGGAGCGTCCCCCGCGCAGCGGTGGTGGCGGTGGCGGCGG
>DKOX01000032.1 GCA_002470925.1 Opitutia bacterium UBA7350
TACCAATTGAACTACTCTCCTGAATGAAAACTGAAGTGCAGTTAAAGACAGTGAAGCCGAGAGCCCAACATAGAGCTCTCGGCAGTCACCGTAAAGGTAAAAGAACGATCTATTTCTCAACCTCCGTGATACGGCCAGCACCAATGGTGCGACCACCTTCACGGATAGCGAAACGCTGTCCAGCTTCCATCGCGACGTTCTTGCCGAGCTCAACCGTAACAGTCAGGTTGTCACCGGGCATAACCATCTCAACGCCTTCCGGTGTCTTGATGATACCTGTCACGTCGGCCGTGCCGAAGAAGAACTGCGGACGATAGCCATCAAAGAAAGGAGTGTGACGACCGCCTTCATCCTTACTGAGGACGTAAAGCTCGGCTTTCGCAGTGGTGTGCGGAGTGATCGATCCGGGCTTGGAAAGCACTTGACCGCGCTCGATGGAATCGCGCTCAACACCGCGGAGTAGAAGACCCACGTTGTCACCGGCCATACCTTGGTCGAGTTGCTTGCGGAACATTTCAACACCGGTAACGGTGGTTTTGACAGTGTCTTTCATGCCGACGATTTCGATTTCTTCACCGACCTTAACAATACCACGCTCGATACGACCGGTAGCAACGGTACCACGACCCGTGATGGAGAAGACGTCTTCAACCGACATCAGGAAAGGCTTGTCGGTTTCACGTGCCGGCTCAGCGATATCGGTGTCAATCGCGTTCATGAGATTACCGATTGCTTCCACACCTTCGGGCTTGCCGTCGAGAGCAGCAGTAGCGGAACCACGGACGATCGTGATGTCGTCGCCGGGATATTCGTATTTGGAAAGGAGGTCGCGGACTTCCATTTCAACGAGTTCAAGAAGCTCTTCGTCGTCAAGAAGGTCAACTTTGTTCAACCATACAACGATGGTGGGGACACCGACCTGGCGGGCCAGGAGGATGTGCTCGCGAGTCTGGGGCATCGGGCCGTCTGCAGCGGAAACCACGAGAATAGCACCGTCCATTTGGGCCGCACCGGTGATCATGTTCTTAACGAAGTCCGCGTGACCCGGGCAGTCAACGTGGGCGTAGTGACGGTTCTCGGTTTCGTATTCCACGTGAGCAACCGCAATCGTAACGGTCTTGGTCTCGTCACGAACAGTACCGCCCTTTGCGATATCAGCATAGGACTTGAACTGTGCGAGTCCTTTGTCAGCCTGCACCTTGAGGATAGCAGTTGTGGTGGTAGTCTTACCGTGGTCAATGTGACCGATGGTTCCGACATTAACGTGCGGTTTGGTTCTTTCGAATGTTTCCTTAGCCATGGTTGGAGTTTATTAGTGTTGAGAAAAATTGCCTTGCGGCGATTGAGTTAAATGGAGCCCTCGAGCGGGATTGAACCGCCGACCTCATCCTTACCAAGGATGCGCTCTACCACTGAGCTACAAGGGCACATCATAAGAAGAATATTTTTAAAGAGCCGACTTTCTATCTTGCCTCTGGGATTTAAAAAGAAAGTCCGCGAAAATGCGCTTCGCCAGTAGCACAGTCAATACTAATTTTAAAAAAATCACCCCTTGGCGCGAAATCGTCCTGCCAAGAGACTCACCAGGTAAATAAAGACCGCCAGCAGAATCACAACCGGCCCGGTCGGCACATTCCAGGTAAAGCTCAACGCCAAGCCCACAACCAGAAAGAGCGCGGTGAGTACAATGGACCCCAGAATCATCTGCCAAAGGCTTCGAGCCCGCAAGGAGGCGATTGCCGGCGGCAACGTCAGCAGGGCGATGACCAGCACGATGCCAACCAATGAAACCATCAAAACAACGCAAAGTGCCGTCATTTGCAACAAAAGCTGGTAAATCCACGGCGAGTGAACCCCCCGAATCGCGGCAAACTCCGGATCAAAACAAACCGCCACCACCGGGCGATACGCCAGCACCAAGGTCAGTATTATCACCGAGCCTACCACTGCTGCCAGTTTGAGATCCAGCAATTGAACCAGCAAAATATCACCGAATAAATAACCCATCGGATCGACGTAACCCGTTGTATTGTATATAGATAAAAGACCGATCGCCATCCCGGAGACCCAGATTGCCCCAATTGCAGCATCTTCCCGTTCCCGAGCACGGAGGGATACCCACCCTACCAGAGCCGCCGAAAGCACCGCTGAGAGCAAGGCTCCCAGCATCGGGCTGAACCAAGACCAACCGAGGGCCTCCTTCGTGTAGAGCGCCACCCCGATCCCGCCCAGCGCGGAATGCGCGATGGCGGCCGCCAAATAACTGATTCGCCGGGCGACCACCAAAGTGCCCACTGCCCCCAAAGGAACGCTTGCCAGCAAGCTCAGCAGTAGCGCGTAACGCAAAAAGACCAGATCGGGGTCCCCCAGAGCGCCGAAAAATTCAACCATGGCAATGCCCTCCATGACTGTCGCGGTGTTCATAGTCGTGCTGCACCATGCGCAATTCATGGCCATAGAGCTGATTTAAGACCTCGCTGCTCAATTCCGCGGTGGGGTGCACATGCACGCAACGATTCACACAAATGACCTTGGGAACGGTTCGCGCCACAAATGACAGGTCGTGGGAAACCATCAAAACCGTCATATCCTCACCCAGCGCGCGAATGCCCTCCATCAGGCGCGCCGCAGAGGCGACATCCACATGGGCGGTCGGTTCGTCCAAAAGGAGCAACTCCGGCTCAGCCATCATTGCCCGCGCCACTAAAACCGCTTGCCGTTGACCGCCCGAGAGACTGGAGAACGGCGCCCGAGCCAATCCTCCCAATTCCATCGAATCCAGCAACGCGCGCGCCCTCCCCTGCTCCGCCCGGCCCGTAAACCCGAAACTACGCCCGTTCAAAGAACCCATCAAGCAGACTTCCAGTACCGAAATCGGGAAAAGCGGGTCAAATTCAGTCAGTTGCGGCACATACCCGACTTTGTGACGCGTCCGCAGCGGCGCTTCACCAAAGAGCAGCACCCGTCCCGCATCCGGCTTTAAAAGCCCCAGCATCAACTTGATAAGCGTTGATTTACCGCCCCCATTGGGGCCGACCATGCAAACCGATTCTCCGGCGTGAATGTCGAAATCGGCGTCTTCGAGGGCGAATTGCGAGCCATAGGCAAAGTGAACTCCCTCCAGGCAAATCACGGGTTGAGCTGCCTCAGTCATTTGCGAAGCTCCTCTCCACCGCTTCCGCCAAGCCCCGCATGTTTTCAAAATAATCCCGCCCCAAAATATTTACCTCCAACACCGGCACCCCGAGGGCTTTCGCCATGACTGCCGCGCTGCTGCGTCCAAATTCGGGCTGAGCCAGAACCGCCCCAACGCGCGCCGCTCGCGCCTCCTTGATCAAACTTGCGATGCGTTTCGCCGCCGGGGCACTGCCCGCATGTTCAATTGAGCGCTGCTCCAGACCGTAACGCTCCGCAAAATGCCGCAAGGAGGGGTGGTTGATATAGAAAGCACGGCCTGAATAATTCAAAAACCGCGTCTCAAGTGAGGTATGCAGATCCGCAAGTTGCGTTTTGAGGCGCGTTGCGTTTGCCTCAAAGTATGCCGCCCGTCCGGGAAGCAAATCACTCAAGCCCGACTTTATGACGTCCACGTAGTCTATCATCTGCAACGGATCCAACCAGGTGTGCGGATCTTTCGTGGCAGAGCCACAAATTTCACAGTGCGCGTGATCGTGCCGATGCGTGTCCCAGAGGAACTCGGGCCCAAAAAAGCGCAGCTTCGCCTCCCGCGCCTCCAAACGCTTGGTGATCACCGATTCCACCGGCACTGCCATCCGAAAATAGGCTTTGGCCCGCGAGAGCTCTGCCATATCCCGCGGACTCGGGGCATACAACTCCACACAATGCCCCGGTCGCACCAGCACCCGCACTTGCACCGCATCGCCTCCGACCGCATTCAAAAAATAAGCCTGTGGCTCGATCGTAACCCAGACCGGCAACGCCGCAGCACCCCAAACCAAACCAGGCCATGCCAATAAACCCGCGAGCAGCGATGCATATTTTACAGCCCGGTGAAATTTATATAAAGGAACCATCGATAGCAGTTATATTTAAAACTCCTATAATAACAAATCGCGCAAGCCTCAATCATCCCCCGCACAAAGTACCTTGCGAAGGAACAGTTTCCGGTGTGCCGGACACGGACCCAGATCCCTTAAAGCAGTACGGTGGATCGCGGTTCCATAACCCTTGTGCTGCGCGAAGCCATAACCCGGAAATTCCTGCTCCAGCGCCGCCATCGCCCGATCCCGGCTCACCTTTGCCGCGATACTTGCCATCGCAACGACCAAGGATCGACCATCCCCTTTAACCAAGGCGGTGTGCGTATAGGGAAACGGTTTCAAGGGTCGCCCATCCACCAAAATGCCAACCCCCGCCGCTTCTCCATTTTCAAAGAGCGGCCCGTCCGCCGCCGCCATCGGTAAAGTCCATTCCCCCGCACGCGCCGATAATTCCTCCAGCGCCGCCTGCATCGCAGCCCGCGTCGCTCCCAATATATTCCGCGCTTCGATCAATTCAACCGAGCCCTCCGCCACGGCAAAATCCAAACAGCCATCCGCCTTTAACCCCTCCATCACCTCAAAAAGCCCTTCCCTTTCCGGCGCTCCCATCTGCTTTGAATCGTTGATGCCCGCGGTGCGCGCCAAAAGCTCCCCCGATTCAAAAAATTCCCGCTGCACCACACAGGCCCCTGCCACCACCGGCCCCGCCAGACAACCGCGCCCCGCCTCGTCCACCCCAAGCAGATGATCCACCGACTCACATTCACAAGCGTCGTGCTTTTGCAAATCGTTCATCAATATTTAGACCAGGCCGGTTTTGCAGGCGGCTCCAGTCCCTGCGCCTCGTAGGCCGTCTTAAAATGCATTTTTGCAAAATCTCCAAGCGCCGGGGCACCCCTGTCCGCCACAATCGCCTTCGCCTGTTCCAGCACTTTACCACTCGCACCCTTTACCAGCGTGACCCCCGCTTCGTCCGAAAGGCGCTTCATTTCACGCACATAGACCGCCCGCGCCACAATCGATGCCGCCGCCACCACCGGATCCGCTTCCGCCTTCGTGCGGCTCTCCAGACGAAAGTCCGTCCGTTCCTTTACATAAGCATCGACCAATTTCTGCTTCGTAAATTGGTCCAGCAAACCCCAGGGCGCCGCCCGTTCATCCAGTGCCGCGTTCAGCGATTTCCCGTGAAACCAAGCCAATAGTTTGTTCAAATTGCGTCCGAATTTATTGTAGAGCTCGTTATATTTCGGCATGCGTGCAAACGCCGTCTGTACCACCACCCCCTTGGTCTTACGAATCTCCTTATCCAATTTTAAAATACTACTGTCACTCAGCTTCTTGCTGTCCGCCACCCCAAGCTCCATCCAAGCCCGCACCATTTCACCATCCGCCACCACGCACGCCGTCACCAGGGGTCCGAACAAATCACCCTTCCCGCTCTCATCACAGCCCGCATGCAATTCAAACCACTCCGGGTTGTGCACCGCCTCGTAACCCAATCGCGCCTCACCGGTAATCGCTGCCTCCAGGATGTCCCGCACAAAATCCTCCGTCTTCTTGCCCGAAACCACCAATTTACCACTTTGGTAACCCACCACGTTCACCTTCTCTCCCTTAAAGGCAAAAAGCGAATATGCCACGTCGTAATGAAACCAAGGTCCCCCGTGCCCCGCCTCCAGATAGTCCCCCAGTTTGTCCAATTGCTCGGGCTCCAGCTTCAGGGTATACATCGTCTTGGCTTTTGGCCCCCCGTCTTCTGTCTGCGTGCTCCGTTTCTTAGGCATAGCAATCAGCAAATATGCAAAACCGTGCACCGCAAGCATGTTCAACGTTGCCCCGCTACCCCCGAACTGCTTCATCAAAAGACTGCCGATGCAATTACCCAAACAAACCCACCGCTTCCGCTCCGACCTGCTGCGCTGGTATCAAGCCGCCCATCGCCCCCTTCCGTGGCGCACCGAACCCAGCCTTTATCGCACCGTGGTTTCCGAGTTCATGCTCCAGCAAACCCAGATTAAAACCATGCTGCCTTATTTCGAGCGCTGGATGCAACTCTTCCCGGACTTCGAAACCCTTGCCCATGCCTCCGCCGAAACCGTCCTTAAAAACTGGGAAGGCCTCGGCTACTACAGCCGCGCCCGCAATCTCCACAAACTCGCCCAAACATTCATCCGGCTCCCGCAAGCACCCCAAAGCCCCGACGAATGGCAAGCCCTCCCCGGCATCGGCCCCTACACCGCCGCCGCCATCGCCTCCATCGCACAAAATTTCCCCGCCGCCGTTGTTGACGGAAACGTCGTTCGCGTCCTCGCCCGCCTCAGCGATCATACCCAATCCTTCTCCAGCAACGGGCAGGCCGTTAAAATCTTTCAAGAGCCCGCCCACGCCCTCCTCGACCCCCATAACCCCGGCGACTACAATCAGGCCATCATGGAATTGGGAGCGACTCTCTGCCAAAAATCAAAACCGGCTTGCGCGTCCTGCCCCGTCCAAAATCACTGCCGCGCCTATAAAAAAGGAGCCCACTACCCCGCCACCCTCCCACGCATTCAACGCCCCATTGCCCAAAAGATTCAAGTCGAGCGCGGCCTCATTCTCCACCAGAATGCCCTCCTCCTGCACCGCATTCCGGAAGATGCCCCCCGTCTCGCCGGTCAATACGAGCTCCCGAGACTCGACCTACTTCAGCTTCCGACTCCCCCCGCCAAACCCCTCGCGGTTAAAACCCGCGGGATTGCCAACCAACGCATCAAAGAAAACCTCCACCTCCTGCAGATCGCCCCCAAGCAAAACCTCCCGCCCCATCATTATTGGGTCGATACCGACCAACTCGAACAAATCACCCTCTCCGGTCCTCACCGCAAATGGCTGCAGCAACTCCTGCCCTCGCTTTGACGCTTTAACTATTGCCCAAAACGAAACATACGCCTAATCCTTGCCTCTCTAAACCCGTCATGGACTATCGCAATTTATACGCTGAACTCAGCGAAAGTGACCGTCAGGAAATCGAAGCGCTTCCGCGTGCTGAACGCCTTGAGCAAATTGCCTCCCGGCGCAATCAGCCCACCAACCGTTTATTGGAAGAACTTGCCCAAGCCTGCGATCTCCCCCTCCTTCGCGAAATCGAATTGCTCGATAACCCGACCGCCGCCATTCCACTGCGCCTCATACACGCCTATCAGTGCCTCCCCATCGCAACTGAAAATGACTCCGGGGAAGCGCAGGAAGATCCCAAGGCACCGCTCCGTCTCGTCACCCTTTGGCCACCGGATTCCAGCATGGATCGCTGGATTTACGCGACCTGCGGCCGACAACCCGAATGGCTCCTCGGCAACCCCGAAATGGTCAACAATACCATTACCCAAAACTTTGGAGTGGGCGCCGATTCCCTCGATGAATCCGACATCCTAACCGACGACGCCGACCTTGAAACCGAAGAAGACGAGGACGCCGCCGTGATTCGCTTCGTCAATGAAGTCGTACAAAAAGCGGTCAACGACCGCGCCACCGATATTCATTTTGAGCCCCTCCGCGACGAACTCCAAATCCGCTACCGGATCGACGGCGAACTGGTTGCGGTGCGCGTGCCCGACAACCTCATCAAATTCCAGGGCGCCATCATCTCCCGCCTCAAGATCATGGCAAAGCTCAACATCTCCGAAAAGCGCCGCCCCCAGGACGGGCGTATCGCTTTTGGCGCAGGCAACAGTGAGCTCGACATCCGTATTTCCACCTTCCCCACCATGTATGGTGAAAGTGTGAGCCTGCGTCTCCTAAGCCAGAAATCCAAACCCCTCTCCATGATTGAGCTCGGCCTCGCTCAGGACGAGGAACAAAAACTAACCCGTGCCCTTGCCTCCCCCCACGGCATCATCCTTGTCACGGGCCCCACCGGTTCCGGTAAATCCACTTCCCTGACCGCCTACATTCGGCTCATCAACAAACCCGAGCGCCGCATTATCACCGTCGAGGATCCCGTTGAATACGAAGTCTCCGGCGTCAACCAAACCCAGGTACACCCCGAAATCGGCCTTACCTTCGCCAAAGCACTCCGCTCCGTCCTCCGCCAGGATCCCGATGTCATCATGGTCGGGGAAATCCGTGACCGCGAAACCGCCGATATCGCGATCCGCGCCTCCCTGACCGGGCACCTCGTCCTCAGCACCCTGCATACCAATGATGCCCCCGGCGCCCTTACCCGCCTCATCGACATGGACATCGAGCCTTTCCTGATCGCATCTTCCGTCGAAATGATTGTCGCCCAGCGCCTGGTCCGCCGCCTCTGCCCCCATTGTGCGCAGCCCGCCAATTACGAAGCCCTCCATCTTGAAAGCTGCCTCGCCACCATGCAGATTGATCCATCCGAAGCACGCTTTGGCCACCTCGTCAAAAGCGCCGTCGGTTGCGAGCGTTGCCGCAATCTCGGCTTCCGCGGCCGCATCGGGATCTTCGAAATCCTCCGCGTAACGGACGAGATCCATGAACATATTGTTCAACGCGCCTCCGCCCGCAAAATCCGCCAAACCGCGATCGAGCAAGGGATGAATACCCTGATGCGCAGCGGTTGGGCACATATTAAAAGTGGTCAAACCACCCTGGAGGAAGTCATGCGTTACGCTGAAATTGAAGGCGACGACAGCCACCGCTAAACCCTGCCGCGCTACAAATCCTTCATCCGGTAGCGGCGACCGACCCCATGACATCTTGGGAAAGCCCGGCACAGTTCTTTTAAACGCGCCCTAAAAATAGCCTCCTCCAAAACGCTTTCGCTGAAAACCACCACGCGGTTTTCATAACCCTCGAGCCAAAACATCTTGCGGTGCGGGAAACGCGCTCCGAGCGCCGCATCCCGCATGGGCGGCAAGTACGGCACTTTATCGGGTTCCACTAAATTCAAAACGAGCATCCCGCCCGAACGCAGCAAACCCGCAAGATCGGTAAACCAATCCATATCCAGCGGCGCACAACGCACCGGTTCACCCTCCAATTCCCCGTATAAATCATCAATCACCATATCAAAGCGACCCATGCCCTCCTGCGTTCGCACCCATTCAACCGCGTCACCCGCCACCAATTCACAGCCCTCCGCACATTCAAAAAATCCATCTGCCACCGATAAATGCATCGGGTCCAGCTCTACGCCCACGATTGACTCAACCCCCGCGGCGGCACGCAAAACCCCCGCAACCGCGCCGGCACCGAAACCCAAGACACCGCACGCCTCAACCGCTCCCGCCGCCCGGTGCAGCGCCGGCAAGGCCAATAAATCCCAGACACTGCCCGCCAAAGGACGCCGCGGATTCCATTGCGAATGGTGCACGCCGTTTCGATAGAGCCGCACGCTCGAACCGGCCTGCCGCACCTCGTAATAATCCCTTCCCGTATGATGCTGCCATAAAATTGCCATGCCCCACTTACTGCGGAAAGCCCGCTCAACCGCAAGGCCGCAGTTTGTCCAGCCCTGTAATTGTTACTATTGTGCGAAATTTCCTAATAAACCCAACAAACCGCTTGGTCTCCTCACAATTTTGCCTCAACATCCTGCTTTTTAATTCTTCCTGACTCGCGCTCCACTCTCGTGAAAAAAACAACACTCTCATTCAAAACCATAATCCTTTCGGATGTCCATTTGGGCACCTTGGATTGCAAAATTGATGAGGTGAATCATTTCATGAAACATACCCATTGCGAGCGGCTCATCCTCAATGGCGATATTATTGACGGCTGGAGCCTCGCCCGCAAAGGGGGCTGGACCCAAAAACACACCCGGTTTGTTCGACTCATCCTCAAAAAAATCGAGAAATACGGCACCGAGGTCATTTACGTGCGCGGCAATCATGATGACGTCCTCTCCCGCTTCCTGCCGCTTTACTTCGGCAAACTCCGCATTGTAGACGAATATTTTTTCGAGAGCGGGGACCGCAAATACTTGGTCGTTCACGGCGACGGTTTTGACGCCGTAACCGTCAATCACAAGTGGTTGGCAGTCTTGGGCGATATCGGCTACCAGACCCTCCTCAAGCTCAACCGACTTTACAACCATTACCGTTCCTGGCGCGGCAAAGAGTATTTTTCCCTCAGCAAAGTCATCAAAGCCAAAGTGAAGAGCGCGGTCAGCTTTGTCGGGAAGTATGAGGATCAACTTCAAAACTTCGCTCAACGCCGCAATTGCCAGGGGATTATATGCGGGCATATCCATACCCCCGATGACAAAATGATTAAGGGAATCCATTACCTCAACTCCGGCGATTGGGTGGAATCACTAACTGCCATTCTAGAGCATGAAGACGAGCAAATCGAAATCATCGACTATAAGCAATTTTGCCAACTGCTCGATGAGAAAGAAAAAAGAAACTTGAAA
>DKOX01000079.1 GCA_002470925.1 Opitutia bacterium UBA7350
AAACGAGCGCGCGCTGCCTTCAATTCACGCTGCAGCTTTTTATCGACCCGAAGGATTTCAGCCATTTGCAGCGTGTTGGCAAAGAGCTGGCGCAGCGCCTGCATGTCCATCGTTGGCGCGTAACACGGGGAACTGCGGTCTCCATTCGGCCCCTTCCCTGCGGTCTCAGAAGACTTGGACGGCCCGGTCACCAGCCAGTTGTTTTCCGGCTCTTCCCAGAGTTGATGCAGAAAGAATTCCACACTGCCCTTCATCACGGGATATACGCGGCGCAGGAACTCCTTGTCTAAACTAAAGGCATACTGCTCCCACAAGTGTTCACAGAGCCAAGCAGCACTGCCAAGGTCCATCATACCGGCAGAGGTATAGCCCCAGGGATTGGTAGCGCGGTGCGCAATCCAGCCCGGCGCATTGTAGTAAGCCTTGGCGGTTTTTTCTCCCGGCTCCACGAGGGATTCAATCAGGGAAACCATCGGCTCGTGCAGTTCAACCATGTTGCAATTCAACGCCGGCCAATAGTTCATCTGCACATTGATGTTAAAGTGCCAATCGCCGTTCCACTGGGTGTGGAGTTCTTCGGCCCAGATGCCCTGTAGATTCGAAGGCAATCCCCCCGGCCGCGAGGAGCCGATCAGGAGGTAGCGGCCAAAGTTGGCAAACAAGGCTGCCAAAGCAGGATCCGCAGCACCGTCACGATACGCAGCCAGGCGTTGGTCTGTCGCCAAGCGACTATTGTCCGTTTCGGGCAAGCTCAGTGTGACTCGATTAAACCATTGCTCATGATCCGCTTTCTGCGCCGCACGCAACTGGGCGAAGGTTTTATCCTCGACCTGATCGAGGTCGGCAATCGTGGCAGCCAGCGGATCGGAAAGCTGACGTCCCGCCATGCCGCGGTAATCGGTGGCTGCCGCAAAGATGAGCATCACTTCATCCTCAGCAGCGACATGGAGCGTATTGCCTACTGCTTTTACCGAACCACCGACCACACGCAAACGGCCGACATACCGCAAGGCATCGTTCCCTTTGCCATCATTGAGTCTGCCGGTCATGAGCAATTCGCGATCGTTGACCGCGGTCGTCTCAAAGCGTTCAGGACGATCCATCGATACGGTGAATGCAACCGGGCCGGTGATGCGCGAGACAAACACCTGGTCCGGGGCCGATACAAAATGTTCGCGGGTATAGGAGGACTTCCCGCGCTGGTAGCCAACCCACCCCAGTCCGGACTCAAGATCCAGCATGCGCCGGTAGTCCGTCACCGCGCCTGCGATGTCGTCAAATTTAAGATGCAGTTTGCCTAGAGTTTGATAACGCCCGAAGGTGCCGACCCCTTTCCCCATTACCGGCTTTTCACGCGAAGAAAAATGCTTCTTTGTGAGCTGCCCCGCCTGACGATAGCGCTCCTCGAGCAGCAGTTTGCGGATCTCGGGGAGATGCTTGTAGCCGCCGGGAATGTCGTTATCGACGCGCGAGCCGGACCAGACCGAGCTTTCGTTCAGAACAATCGTTTCTTCGTCCACGCCTCCGTAAACCATCGCGCCGATCCGCCCGTTGCCGAGCACCAGTGCCTGATCAAAATCGTTCGCCGGCTGATGATACCAAACCGTCGTCGCGGGATTGCCTGTAAATGGAGCCTTTGATCCCGCAACAACCGCGAGGGGCTTTGGCTCAGGCTTGGAAGCCGATTTCTTGGCAGGTGCCGGCGCTTTTTTGGGCGCTGGAGCCTTCGCAGCAGCGGTCCGTTTTGCAGCGTCAAAGCTTGCTTTCTCTTGCGCGGTCAAAATGCCATCGCGATTGGCATCCATCAGGTCAAAATGATCACTCCACTGTTGCGGATTATAAACCTTTCCTCGGCCTTCGATATTAGCCTTTTTATTCGCCAAGTAATCAGCTTTTGCTGCAGGTGAAGGGGCGGCTCCCACAAGTCCTGCAGTGAGCAGAAAGAGCGCGATCAATAGAGTCTGTGGGATATGTAATTTCATTTTTTTAGGGATATTTTTTATTGAATATTCAATTGAATCGACTGTGCAGTGCCCCATAAGCGCGCTGCGATATTTACCTGCCAAAGATTGTCGCCGAGGTTTTCAACTGAGGTGACTTTACAGTTTTCTGAAGTATCCGGCGCGAGTGCACTGGTGCTGTAGAAAGTCAGCGAACCTTCTTGCGCTCCGGCATCACTGAGTTCGATGGTGATCGTGGATGGTGTCACACGCAGATTGTTGATTTCCGTGGCACCAATCGAAAGGTGTAGATTGGACCCCACCAAAGTCGGACGATTGGAAGTAATCGGTGTAAAGCGTAGCAGCGCCGAGGAGTAGTGTTCCAACTCGGCCGTGGTGTAGCTATCAGTCGCATAATCCACCACTTTGTTTTCCCAGAAATCAAAGACCGCACACTTTACGCCCTTTGGTAAGCCTGCTGCTTCAAAATCGAGCGACAATGACTGGGTGCCTTCGGTCACATTATACAGGTTGTAAACTGCAAAGTCACCGAAGGGACGGGCAGCCGCAAAGCCCAGCGTGGTGTTGTGCGGCGAATTGCCCAGCGTCAGCAACTGCGCCGGCTCGCGACTACCGGGACGCATGATCTCGTAGTTGCGCCAGAGAGCTTTTGCATCGTCCATGTTGACCGGTTCACTGATCATTGCGGTGCCACCCACCAAGGCAGTGACCGCATGCCAGGTGCGCCACATGCCCTCGCCCTGTGGCGTGTAACCCACCCGGCGACTTTTCAATTTCGGTGCCAGGTAGGAAACATCGGGATCATTCTGCCACCACACATTGTCGTAAATTTGAAAGCGCAAGACGGAGTCGAGACAGTGGTCGAAGGCCGCGGGGTGCGAGTCGGGGCCCACGCGAGCGGCGTCGATAAAGCCGATCACGCCACGGGTCGGACGACCAAGACAGGAAAGTATATACATTTCTTCGCCGGCAGCCTCACGATAGAGCGTGTAGAGTTCACGGAAGATTTGTAAGCGCGTCTTGGTTGGATCTACAAATTGATTACCGATCCCATTGAAATCGATTTTGATATAACCGTAGCCACGCTCACGCGCATCACTGATGATGTTGTATAAGAACTTTTTGGATTCTGGATGATCCGAGCTAATCCAGTGTGCACCCGCCGGATGAAAGGGGTTCGGGTTCATGAATCGTTCAAGACCACCGGCAGCCTTCTGAATCGCATCGGGGTTGGCTTTCGCCCAAGGATGTTCGGGGTTGATCATCAAGGGCGCAAACCAAACACCCGGAATACAACCGGTCTCGCGGATCGCGGTCGCAACACTTGCCATCCCGTCAGGGAATTTTTCATTGGCGGTCCAATCGCCATCCATTTTTTGATACCCGTCATCAATTTGAATAATACCCTTACCGAAAGTATTCGGATTCTCTTTGATTGTTTGCGTCACATCCAGCACGTGCGCGGCATCAATCTTGGTGGTGCGATCATACCAACTGCACCAGCCATAAATGGCACCCTTGTTGCGCCGTACTCCGTGCGTCTCCGCTACCCAGCGCGTCCAGATGTCTGTTGCGGTCTTGGAGGGCTCAAAGCACACGATCATCTCCTCACTGCGGCGACTTTCACCGGCGCGTACGAGCACGCGGTCCATTTGTACGACGCCCTTAACCACCTCGTTGCGCACTTCAACACTGATGTGAGCCTCTGCGGGTCCAACGGGACCCAGCAAAAAACCGAGACCGTCGCTGGGATACAACATCGCGACCTCATTGAGATTCTTCTGCATTTCGCTCAATGGCAAGGCCGGCGAATCCTCCATCAAAGGAGTGACCAACCAATCGGCGCTGTTCTCAACAACAAAGCTTCCGCCAGGTCCCTTGTTGGTATCGAGCAAGTCGAAGGCGAGCAAATTGACATCCTTCTCACTGCGGTTATGGAAAAAGCCCTGTACCGTGAATGCGCGCACATCTTTGAGGCGCTTGATCTGCAGGGTATATTGGTAGTCCTCATTGCCGAAAGTCACGGTGCTGATGTCGGCATCGCCAAAGGGTGTGCTGCCGACGCTATGACGCACGGGCTCGATCATTTTTTGGCCAACCGTGCCAATTCGTCGATTTTTTCCATCAACCCTGAACACGGACGAAGAGACACCTTTGAACTCCGAAATTCCATCTGCTTCGATAATGACACGAGTGCCGTCTTCGGAAAAGCGAACCCATTCCTCCGTCGCCTGACAAAGGGTCGCACTCAATGCAACAGCCACGATAAGCACTGATTTAATCAATTTAATCATAATCATTTTTACTTTAATTGTTTGGTGTTAAAAATTTCAAAGAGACCGGTCGATTCAGTCGAAAAAGGTCGGGATAATAGGCCATCTTACACAGCAGGAACTTCGTGCCTACCCTTCGTTTAGAGGGGGCTCATTGCCGCCTTCCCTGGAGGGCAATGCTCCG
>DKOX01000033.1 GCA_002470925.1 Opitutia bacterium UBA7350
CAAAATTGCTTTCGTCTCGGTCATGGTAAGTTTCCAGAGGTGCCCAAAAGTTTATCGCGCCCGCTTTTAAATTTTACCGCAGCAGCGTTGTTGAGGGAAAGATCCACCCGTTCGAGGGAGTCACGGAGCCCCCGTGCGACCTCGCGAATGTGCCGCAGACGGTCCAGTTGAAGCCGGAAATCAAGATTCGCACTGAATATCAGGCGGACTGTTGATTCCCCCTCCTTGCTCAACAATTCAATGACTTCACCCGGCAAGCCCGCTTCGCCACGGTAGTGCTCCAGGGAGACCACCTTCCAGGTCTGGTATTCCTCCGGGAAATTCAAGCGGCAGGTGTCCAGTAAATCCGTAACGGTTTCGATGCCACGCAAGGGTTTGTAAGTTCCATTCGGATACAGAAAGGGCCCCAAATAAGGCAGGGAACGTATCACCGAAGCGTCCTGATCCAAACCTTCAAAAATCTCCCCCGTCCGCGAGACCAAGCGCAGTTCCTTCGATCCCGTACCGCTCTCGATGACCATACGCATGACCGGTTGGTGCTCCACCAAAGTAATACGCAGGGTGTCCGGTAATTCCCGCTGCACCACCGCGGAAGCAACCTGTTGATACGATTCCAGTTTCGCTTTTATCGCGTAAATATCGACATCGATCAAACGGGTGCCCGCCGGCACATGGATGATGCGTGCCAAGCGCGCTTCGCTAAGGACCCCATTGGTCTTGTAGCGAATCTCTGCCAGCGGCTTGGAATCGACCAGAGCCCCGGCTTTGCCATCCTCCTTCAACTGCGCACCCACCCAAAGCGCCAGGCCTCCAATCAGGGCGATGTAAACAATGCCCACTACGGCGCGTTTCAGATATAGTAAAACCTGCCTGCGCTGAACGGTGCGGCTTTTTACCCCGTGCGCTTGGTTGGTCTGTTTGCGCAGGGCGTGCCAACTGTGGTCGCCGCGCGCGCTACTTTCCCCCCAGTCTCTGCGTCGACCCTTCACGATTCCTCACCCCCGATTCTTCCGGTGGCATAACGCTCGCAGCCTCCGCGAACCAGCGCCAGTGCGAGTCTTTCAAAATCAAGCCCCTCGCTAGCGGCGCTTTTTGGCAGGAGACTCGATGCCGTCAAGCCCGGCAGGGTGTTCACCTCCAGGAAATACGGCTTCCCTTCTTCCAGGAGAAAATCAATCCGCGCGAAATCACGGCACGCACATGCCTCGAAGAGTGCCTCGGCTGCCGCTTTGATTTCAGACGCAATATTGGTTTCGAGGGAAGCGGGACTGCGGTATTCCGTATCACCGGAGGTATATTTGGCGCGGTAGTCATAAACGCCGCTTTTGCTGATGACCTCGACAATCCCCATCGCCTTGCCATCCAAAAGACCCACCGTGAGTTCGCGACCCCGGATGCGCCGCTCGACCAACCATTCACCCGCGTGAATCTGTGAGAGCGCCACGCCCAATGCCGAACGGTTTTCCGCAAAATGTAATCCCACGCTACTGCCCTGGTTGGCGGGCTTCACCACAAGCGAACTGCCCAAAGTCTCGATCACGGCGTCGGCCAGCGGGTTCTTACCACCCTCAAAATGAATCGCCCCGGGCGTCGCAATCCCCAAATCCCCTGCAATCACCTTGGTGCGGTCCTTCGCCATACACAGACGGCTCGCTTCGGCACCACTGCCACAATAAGCCACCCCCGCCGTTTCCAAAAGAGCCTGCAATGTTCCGTCTTCGCCAAAACTACCATGTAGCGCCGGGAATACCAGCGCCGTCCGCAAGTCCAGACCGTTAGGCAACACCGCCGCCTCCAGCAAAACGGTTTCAACGCAAAAATGCGCCTCCAGTGCCTTAGCGAGGGCCGGCCCGCTTTGCAACGAAACCTCCCGCTCCGCGCCCACCCCACCGTAAAGCACCACGATGCGCTCAGGTTGCGCCTGAGCCCTACCCATGATCGCCCCCTTTCGTATTGTCCGGTTCACCAAGCACCTTCCTCCAATCCTGCCCGAGGAGCAGGACCTCCGGTTCCAAAACCTTGCCCGAACCGCGATACACTGCCGCCCGCACCTGCCGCACCAGCTCAATAATATCCGCCGCCGTGGCCGCACCCTTGTTTACAATAAAGTTGCCGTGCACCTCCGAGACCTCCGCATCACCCACCCGCAGCCCTTTTAAACCATGTGTGTCGATTAACTTCCCGGCGTAGTCCCCCTCGGGGTTCTTGAAGATACAGCCCGCGCTCGGTTCGCGGGGCTGGCTCGCCTTCCGCACCGAAGCATAACTGTCCATCCGTTCGCGAATCGCCACCCCACTTTCTTTTTCGGGACTGCACAGAATTGCCCCCAGTGCAATGCCACCGCAAATCTCCTCAACCTTCCGGTAGCCAAAATGAAAGGCCTCCTTTGGCAAATCCCGCACCCGTCCATCTGCTTCCAATAACTGCACCCGCTCCACTACATCAAAAATCCAATTCCCCATCGCGCCCGCGTTCATACGCAAGGAGCCACCCACCGAACCCGGGATCCCTTCCAAAAATTCAAAGCCCGCCAAGCCCGCTTTTGCCGCTTGCCCGCAAACCTCCTTCAAGCGCACCCCCGCGCCCACCCAAAGACGCCCGTCATCCAAGAGGCGGCTTTCCCGCCATAACCCCCGGTTGAAACGTAAAACCAGACCCGCAAATCCCTCATCCGGAACAACGATATTTGAGCCCCGCCCCAGAGAAAAGACCGGCTGCTCAAATAGTTCCGCTCCCCGCAACAGGGCACGCAAATCGCTCATATTTTCCGGCTCGGCATAAAAGGCCGCCGCGCCACCGACCCGCATGGTGGTCTTGCTCGCGAGCGCTTCTCCCGTTCTCAAGGTGCAGGATCCCGAAACCCGCCGTTTCATATAATCCATCCACGCCGCGGCAGGCTCAAATCCCGCACGTACCTGCGCTACAAAAGCCGCCGCAAATTGATTGATGTCGCCCGCTCCCACAAAAGCCAGCGTCAGGGGTTCCTCCGCCAATGCCAGCGCCAACTTTTCCATCCCGCGAAGGTTCATCGTCAATACCGTCGGCGCAGTCAGCCCAAAAGCCATCGTGAAATTGAGCATCTCACCCCCCGCGCGCTCCGTTTCGTGCGCTGCGTAAACCGGCAACAGGAAGACCTGATCCGCCGCACCGAGGACCCGTGCAAATGCATCCTTGAATTGCCGTGTTCGCGAATAACGGTGCGCCTGAAAAACCACCACCAAACGACGGTCGGGCTCCACCTCCCGCAAATGCTCCACCAGCGCTTCGATTTCGGTCGGGTGATGCGCGTAGTCCTCGTAAACCGCGAGCAATACATCGCGATGCAGACAGGTCTGTCGGCGCGCCATTCCGGGGAATGCCTTCCTTGAAGCCGGTTCGAGGGGCCCTGTATTCAAATATTCCAGGGCGGCTTTTGCGGCGGCGGCATTGGCGACGTTCATTCCACGTCCCTCCACCGACCAGGTTTGACAGTGAAGATCCGGTGCCACCAAGAGGGAGTCCCGCAAGTCCTCCGGGATCAAAACGCAGCTACGGGTGCGCTCCAGCAATGCCTTGAATGCCGATTCCAGAGATTTTTCGTCAGGGTAATAGTCCGCATGATCCCAATCCAGATTCAGCACCAGGGTGGCCTCCGGATAAAACGCCGCGATGGTGCCATCACTCTCATCCACCTCCGCAACCAACCACTCGTGGCCACCACATCGAAACGGCGGATGCGCTTCATTCGCAAAAAATCCACCGAGAATGAAATCCGCTTCGATCCCGTGCTCGATCAGGCCATGCGCAATGAGGCCGGTGGTGGAAGTCTTTCCGTGACTGCCCACCACTGCCAACAAACGGCGACCCTGCGCAACCTTCGCCAGCAATTCTCCCCGCCGCAGGACCTCCAGCCCCGATTTCTCAGCCGCTTGTAAGAGGGGGTGATCACCCGCCAGCGCACTGGAATATACCAGCACATCAAAGCTGCCAACTTCCTCACTAAAAAGAAAATCACGCACTTCCACTCCCGCGGACTCCAACATTTCCCGCACCTCCGTCCGGAGGTAATCGTCATGCCCACAAACCTCACAACCTGTCGCCGCAAGCCAAGCTGCCAGTGGTGCCATTCCCATCCCGCCCACCCCGGCGAAACAGTAACGTTGCCCCTTAAGCTCCATCGGATCCTCCTCTTTCGATCGTTTGCCCACCCGTCGTCAGGGTCAGCAAATCCTCCGCGATCATCGCGGCGGCGTTAGTGGGGTCGAGTCCTTTCAGCGCGACTTCCATCCGCCCCAACTCCGCTTCGTCAAAAATCAAATCCTGCACCTGCTCCCGCAAACTCCCAAGCTCGGTTTGCAGCAGCATACGCCCCGCGCCCGCTTGTACATGCGCCGCGGCATTGGCAGTCTGATGATCATCCACCGCGTGGGGGTATGGAATTAAAATCGACGGCCGGCCGCAGGCCGCCAGTTCCGCGAGACTGCCCGCACCCGCTCGGGAAACAACCAGATCGGCGGCTGATAACAACACCCCCATGCGGTCCGAAAATTCCACCCGTATAAAATGACCGCTCCTGCCATCGCGACTCGGATGCTGCCGGTGCAGCGCGTCCGCTTGTTTTAATCCACTCACGCAATAAATCGATATGCCCGCTTCCGCCAATCCTTCAAAATTTTTCTCCGCCCATTCATTCAAGGCACGGGCCCCCTGACTGCCGCCGATCACAAGCAATAATTTACCACCGCTTTCAAGCCCGAGGGTAGCGCGGGCACTCGCCTTTGGGAGCGCTGCAATTTCCCGCCGAACCGGATAACCCAGTTCCCGAAGACATTGCGGCGCCACGCCCGGCAATTTCAATCCTGCCGGCAGGTAAACCCGCTTCGCATAGGGCGCAAACAAACGCGTCACCCGACCCGGCGCGCAATTCGCCTCGTGCATCGCGATCGGTATTCCCAGGATTCGCGCCGCCAAAGCGGGCCCCGCTGAAAGAAAGCCGCCAAATAGAAAGACTGCCTCCGGCGCCTCACGACGCAGCAGGCGAAGCGCCGACACCATGCCATGAAACAACTGCATACATGCCCGCAGACGCTGCATCCACCCACCTGCAATCCCTTGACCGGGAATCGCGACAAAATTGAGATCCTGATATTTCTTGGTGAGTGCTGAATCCACCGCCTTTTGGCTCACCAATAGCAAACAACGGTGACCGCCTTCCATTAAGGCTTCGGCAAGCGCAATACCGGGCGCGAGATGACCGCCGGTTCCCCCGCAGGCTATGACGATGGTGCTCATAAATCGCGCTTGGGTTGAAGGGTTGAAAATTCCCAGGTTCGAAAACCATTTAAAATGATCCCCGTCAGGACGAACATAAAGACCAGATTGGAACCGCCGTAAGAAATGAACGGAAGGGAAATACCCTTGGTGGGCAGGCATCCCGTCACCACGCCAATATTAATCAAGGCCTGAAGGGTGATGAATAACAAAGCCCCCATCATGAGAAGGTATTGATACAACCCCGGCGCGCGCTTGAGTTGCATGATCCCTACGAAAAAGAGCGTCATAAAAAGTACCACTACCCCCGCCGTAAAAAAGAATCCCAATTCCTCACCAATGATGGAAAAAATAAAATCGGTGTGCGCTTCCGGAAGAAAAGACATCTGTTGCCGCCCCTCGCCGAGGCCTACCCCTTGTAAGCCCCCGGCACCAAAAGCCAAAATACCCTGCCACAACTGGTAGGCGCTGTCACTGCGGTTGCCCTCTACATCGAGGAACGAGGTAATGCGCGCCATCCGCACCGGATCGTTGTAAACCAGCACCGCAAAACCCGTTAGTGCCAGGACCGCCGCGGGTATTAAAAACTTTAAACGCATCCCCGCCAGAAAAAGCAAGATGCCACCCACCGCTCCGCAAAGGAAGGTCGTCCCAAAGTCGGGCTCCAGAATGATCAGTCCGCAAAAAACCCCAACAATGCCACAGGGAATTGCAAAGCCCCGTAGAAACTGATCGAAATAACGCTTGTTGTTCGAAAGGTAATGAGCGAGCGCAAAAAGCAGCCCAAGTTTTCCGATTTCTGAAACCTGTAATCGCATCGGACCAAAATCAATCCAGCGCTGCGCCCCGTTTACCGTCACTCCAATCCCCGGAATCAAGACTGCCACCAAGGAGAGCAGGGCAGCCCCCGCAAGAACATAGGACAAGGGACGCAGGGCTTCGAGATTGATCAGCATTACAAATGCGCCTGCAAAACTTGCAATCACCAACCAGATGAGCTGCTTCCGCAAGAGCAGGGCGGGGTCATCGTGAATGGCTTGTGAGGCACTGAAAAGTGCGACCAGACCCAGAAAGGTCAGGGTAATCACCACAAGGCATATAAATACCCCTGCCGGCGGTAAACGTAGAGGTGCGCTGCGTCCGGCGGAATGCTGTGCCATGCCCTACTGGATCGTCTGATTAAAAACGCTCAAGACCTCAGGGGTTTCCGTCGCGAACAATCGGCACTTCAGGCGTTTGCTCAAACAAGGTATTCGTGTCGATATTTTGCTCCGTCGCAGGTTCAATGACCGGTTGACTCGGCACTTCCTGCAACTCCACCACCGGTTCAACCGGTGCCGGAGCAGGCGGTTGCACCGGTGCAGGGACTGGATCTGCGGGTGCAATCACCGGAGTAATAGTTTGCGGTGCGGCGGTCTCACTGACCGGGATGAGGAGTTCTTCGCCTACTCGAATCAAGTCGGATGTTTTATTATTGGCGGCCTTGATGGCGTTGACGCTAGTACCATAGCGCTGCGCAATGCGGCTGAGACTATCGCCTGCCACGACCTCGTAGCTGGTGGTTTCAGCATTGTATCCGCTGGGCTGATACACATCTGCAGTGATAGTCCTTACCTCAGCAACGGTGCTCTGAACCGGAATGCGAAGCTCACGTCCAACCGACAAAATATCATTTTCGCCCATCCCATTGGCATTCAACAAATCGCGGAGGCTCAGTTGGAATTTTTTCGCAATCGCCCACATGCTGTCACCAGCCTGCACGGTATAAGTATCAAAGGCGTCCCCGGTGATGATAACCGCCGGCTGCGGATCGGCATCCACATACACCTCGGTGGGTCGCTGCGGTTCGGCGCGCAGGCTGTCGTCAAAGGGGGTTGCATTGAAGGCAGGGTCGATGCCGAAGTCCTCGCCCTTCTCGGGAATGACCTCATCGAGACTTTGGGCCTTCTTCAAACCGGCCACACCCCCCTGTTCATAGCGGGTGGGCGGTTGCGTTGAGCTACACCCCGGTTGAACGATCAGGATGGCGATAAGGCCCAAGTGCAGGCCGAGGACAACTCCGAATAGTTTGGATAATTTCATAATAAATAGCGTAACTTTTGCGTTAATGACTTCATTATTCCAGTGGCAGGCGTGCCTACAAACTTAAAACAACTGAATTAAAGTATTTTCCGCGCTCCGCATACGAGGCAAAAGCATCGAAGCTGGCGAAGCCCGGACTAAAAAGTAAATGGGCGGGGGAATTTTTCCGGGCAAGGCGCACCGCCTCGCGAATGGCATCCTTGCAATCTGCGGCGTGGTAAACAGAAAGCTCCGAATCCTCCAAGACGCCACAAAGTAACGGCGCGCATTCACCATAGACACAGGCTTGAGTGACACGGCCCTTCAAATATTCTACCAGTTTGGCGGGGTCTTCGCCTTTGGCGCGGCCTCCCCCAACCCAAACCACCGCCCCTTCCGGCATGGCGTCCAGCGCCGCGCCCACCGCGTGAAAATTGGTAGCCTTGGAGTCATTCCAGCAGGTCACCCCGTCAAGCGTTGCAACGATTTGAAGTCGATGGGCGGGCACTTTAAATTCCGCCGCCGCACCGCGCAGCGCCGCCGCATCTGCATCCAGTGCTTCCCACAAAGACTGTGCAAGCGCGAGATTTGCCTTTTGGGGCGAGCGCAAAAAGGCGGAGTGGTCCGGCAAGCCCGCAGGATCCATCGCTTCAATATCGCTTATTTTTCCTGCTGCCTTGAACCCGAATTGTTCAATGAAAGCGCCCAGTTCCGCTCCGCAAACAAAAGGAGCCCCCGGTTTTAGGCGCGTCGTGAGGCTCCACTTCGCCATGAAATACTCCTTGAGGTTCTCATAGCGATCGAGGTGGTCGGGTGCAAAATTGGTCCAGACCAGCGCGTCCAGTTGAAGCCCCTCGCTCAACTCTGCCTGAAAGGAACTGAGTTCACAAACTGCGACCGCCTCGGGCGTGTTCGCCGGAGTGGCGGCGATTGAGGCGAGCGGCATACCGATATTCCCGCAGGCAACCGCCTCCACCCCGCTGGCGCACAGGGCCGCCGTCAACAACTGCGTGAGCGAGGTCTTGCCGTTGGTTCCGGTCACCCCGTAAATTTTCCCACGCCAGCGCTCCGCAGCATAGCCAATCTCTCCCTGGCAGGGCTTGCCGCTGGCGAGGGCGCTCCGGCGCCAGGGATGCTTCGCCGCCAAACCGGGACTGATGACGATACGGTCGACTTCGGCAAGATCCGCCCGAGTCAAATCAGCGCGATCCGCTGTGGCATTTTCATCAAAAGTAAGCACCGCATCACCCTGAACTTGAGCCAAGTCCGCGACCGCCCGCCCGCTTACGCCCATTCCAAGAATTGCAATGCGTTCGCCCATCTCAGCGCAATTTCAAGGTTGCGAGGCCTACCATCGCAAAAATCAACGAGAGGATCCAGAAACGGATCACGACCTTGTTCTCATGCCAACCTGCCAATTCAAAATGGTGATGGATCGGTGACATTTTAAAAATACGTTTCCCGCGCAGTTTAAATGAGCCTACCTGCAGGATCACGGACAAGGCCTCGCAGACAAATATACCGCCCACAATCACGAGGGTTAAGGGTTGGTGCACCATGAAGGCAATCATGCCGATGAGACCACCGAGCGCGAGTGATCCGGTATCGCCCATGAAGACTTCCGCCGGATGGGAATTATACCAAAGAAAAGTGAGGCTCGCGCCCAAAAGTGCCGCACACAGCACCGTCAGTTCACCCGCCCCCGGCACGAAACTGATGAAGAGATAGTCCGCAATGATGGCATTGCCCGCCGCATACGCCATAATGGCATAGGCAAGCGCCGCCGTGACGGTGCACCCGATCGCGAGACCATCGACCCCATCGGTGAGGTTAATGGCATTGCTCGAACCTGCCAAAATGAGAAAGAGGAAGGGCAAGAGGAAGAGAAGGGGCATCTGTTCCACCAGAATCGACTTGTGGAAGGGCACCCACAGTTCGCGCATTTTATCCGCCGACTCGGGAAAACTGAGCAAGAGAAGCAATGCGAGCACGGTTAGGACGGCCTGCCCCACGAGTTTCCAGCGACCGGGCAAGCCACGGCTCGTGCGTTGGGTAACCTTGAGGTAGTCGTCGATAAAACCCAGAACCGTCAGTCCACCATAAACCACCAACGCGGTAATCACATAAACATTGGGACGCGCCCAGAGCAGCGCACTTACAATAACCGAAGCCGCAATCATCAATCCCCCCATCGTAGGGGTCTCTGCTTTATTGGCGTGCAATCCCGCGAGGTCCCCCACTTCCCTTTCGGTTCGCATGGACTGGCGGGCACGCAAGAGGCGCAGGCGCGCGATCAGCCAGGGCCCCAAGACAAAACCGATTCCCATCGCAGTCATCCCCGCCATCGCTGAGCGTAAAGTCAGGTAGCGGAAAAGACGCAGGGGCCCAAAGTAGGATTCAAAATCGGCGAGGTAGCTTAGCATGATAGGATTATTCGGGATTCAAATTGAGCGATTCGGGCAGCAGTGTTTCCAGTTTGTAGTAACGACTACCCTTTAGAAAAACCGCTCCTTTAAAAGCAGCAATGCCGGATTTTATGGCATCCACCGAAGGGGCGATGACTACCTGCTCGGGGAGTAGGCCGGCAGCGTAGGCTCCGGCGGCGTAGGCTCCGGTCAGGGATGGAGGCCCCACCAGCCAAAGGGTGTCATTGGGTCGCAAGCGCAGGGAGCGCCCGAGTTCCTCGTGCAAGGCGACTTCCGCCGTGCCGAGTTCCTGCATCGCACCCAAAACATAAGCGCGCCCTACCTCAACCGGAACGGTCGCCTCAAAAGCCCGCATCGCATCAAGCATTGAAGCCGGGTTGGCGTTATAACAATCCACGTAGAAAGATTGGTCGCCGCTTTCAAGGTATTGTCCGCGTCGCGGGTCGGGTTGCCAGCTCGCCAAAGAATCGGTGCCGGCGACGAGATCCGCCTCTAAAAGTTGCGCCGCCACCAGTGCAAGGGCGGCGTTCGAACACATCCCGGCACTGGCACAGGGAAAGGGGTATTCTTTTTCCAACAACGCAATACCTCCCTCGGTCCGACGATAGCGCACGAGCTGCGCCGGGGCGGGATCAGGTGCCACCGCCTCGCCTTCAAGCACCAGACAGGTACGCGCCGCGTGGGCCTTGAATTCCGGAAAGGCATAGACCGACTCCGGCACCACAAGACGTGCATCCGAACGCGCGTGCGCCATCAGCAGGGCTTTTTCACGGGCGACACCCTCGATCGTGCCCAAACCTTCCAGATGGGCGGGACCCACATGAGTAACAATTGCGAGGTCGGGTTGGATCATTGCAGAGAGCGCCTTCATTTCTCCAGGCTCACTGATACCTGCTTCAATCACCGCGAATTTCTGTTGCTCGGAATCCAAACCAAACAAGGTCATCGGGACACCGATGCGATTATTCCAGTTGCCGGGTGTGGCATGGCAACGGGACGCGCCCAACAAGCGTTGCAGGATGCCTTTGGTGGAGGTCTTGCCGCAGCTTCCGGTTATGCCGATCACGGGCCTGCGGAAACGCTCGCGTTGCGCTTGGGCAATATCAGCGAGCGCCTTCAGGCAATCCGCGACCAAGAGTTGCGGCAAAGGCGATTTGCAGACTTGCTCCACAATCGCGCAGGATGCCCCCGCCTCTGAAGCGGCCTCCAGAAAATCATGCCCGTCGCGCTTGCCATGCCGCAGGGCGATAAAGCCCGCACCGGGTTGCATCAATCGGGTATCAAAATGCAAGCCCTCAATCGAGGCTGGGGGTGGAGCACTCCATTGCCCCCCCGTCCAACGCGCCAATTCTGCAGGATCAAAGACCATCACTTGCCCGTGGCGTCCTTTGACTTGAGGTCCCAAAGTTCACGAATGACCTGTCGATCATCAAAAGGAATCACGGAGCCATCAAATTCCTGATAGCTTTCATGACCCTTACCCGCTACGAGAACACAGTCCCCGGCTTCCGCAAGATCCAGCGCAGTGGAAATCGCCCGCTTCCGGTCGGGAATAAATTGCACGCGCGCGGCGTCAGCGGCTCCGAGGGCAATTCGCATATCGTCAAAGATCTGCTCCTGCGACTCGGTGCGGGGATTGTCGGACGTCACCACAATTCGATCGGCGCCCTTGATCGCCGCGTCCATCATGGGTGCGCGCTTGCTGCGGTCGCGATCCCCGCCACAGCCAAATACCAAAATCGATTTACCGGGCGTCAGTTCGCGGACCATTTCGCAGGCATGTTGCAGGGCATCATCGGTGTGCGCGTAGTCCACCAAAACCGTAAAGTCCTGCCCGCAAACAACCTGCTCCATCCGCCCGGGCACCGCCGGAAAGTCGGCCAGCCGCCCCAGCATGTGCTCCATCTCAAATCCGCGCACCTCTCCAATCGCCAGCGCGGCCAGCAGGTTGCTCACATTATAACGTCCCAGTAGGGGCGACACCACTTTTGTCCGGCCCCCGTGCCAAACCAAATCAAATTCGGTGCGGTCGGGGTAGAGTTTCAATGCATGCGCGGTGAGGTCGGCCGTCGTCCCGATCGCGAAGGTGGTACATCGAAGCGCGGGGTCCAACGATGCCGCCAAACGTTGACCATAGGGACAATCGAGGTTGATGACCGCCGCTTCCGGCAAGCCCCCGTTCCCTCCGTCAAACAGGAGTTGCTTGGAAGCAAAGTAGGCCTCCATGTTTTGGTGATAGTCGATATGATCATGAGTCAGGTTCAAAAAGGCCGCGACTTGAACGGACATTCCGTAGACTCGTTTTTGATCCAGACCATGCGAACTCACTTCCATCACAACCTCCGTGCATCCCGCTTTGCGGATTTGATCCAGCAGAGCGAAGGTGTCGACTGATTCCGGCGTTGTCTTAAAGGAGGGCAAGGTGCGATTGCCAAGATCGTAACGAACCGTGCCCAGCATCCCGACCCTGCTATTTCCACCCATCAAATGCTGTAGGAGCATCGTTACGGTGGTTTTCCCGTTGGTGCCGGTGATACCGGTGATGTTCAAATCCGCATCGGGGGCGTTGTAAAACCGGCGCGCCGCAAGGGCGAGGGCCTTGCGTGTATCAGAAACACGAATACAGGCAACGGGCAGATGCCCTCCCAGGTCCTTTTCAGAAACAATTGCCACGGCACCGCGATCCACCGCTTCCTCAATGAAATAATTGCCATCGGTACGCAATCCGCCGATCGCGAAGAAGAGGGCACCCGGGACCACCCGACGACTGTCGGTAATGAGACAGGTTATTTCCGGCTCCGTCTTGCCCTCGGGGAGTTTGGCATCCATGCACTGCACGAGTTCACGCAGGGCATGACCCTTGCTGCCACGCGGGCGCTCCATCCTGAGGGCAGGCATATTGCGGCGCAGGTTGGCCTTCGCGAAGGGTTGATTCAGCAAAAGACTAATTTGAAACTCGGCGATTTCCATCTGGCAATAAAGGCTTAAGAGCGAGAGGGTTGGAGGCCTGGCGATCGGGACGAATTCCCAAATAGGCAATACAGGCCTGAGCAATGTTTTTAAAGGCGGGGCCACAAATCTTACCCCCCGAGGCTTTGGAAACCTTGGGGTAGTCGACCACCACGGTAATGACGAGTTGCGGGTTCTTGGCAGGTAGGAAACCGCTGAAGGAGGTGACCTGCTTGGTGCGCGAATAGCGACCGTTCTCAATTTTCTGAGTGGTTCCGGTTTTGCCTGCGGCGGTGTAGGCGTCGAGGCGAACGGTGCGCCGGGCAGTGCCCACCTCCACGACATCCGCCAGCATTTCTGCGACCAGTTCGGCGGTCTCGGTAGAAACGACCCGTCGTTTCGCGCGGGGACGAAACTGCACCACCGATTCACCGGAAGCATCATAAATCCGACGCGCCACCATCGGCTCCATTAATATTCCGCGATTCGCAAAGACCGACATCGCACTATGCACCTGCATCGGAGTAGCACTGACGGCATGGCCCATCGGCATCCGGGTGATGGTGAGGCCATCCCAATTGCGCACCGGGTGCAAGGTGCCGCTACCCTCCCCCACGAGGTCACAGCCGGTTCGCTCACCATAACCAAAGGCGGCGGCGTAATCATAAAGCAATTGCTCCCCGAGCAGCATACCCACTTGTGCCGAACCTCGGTTGCTCGACTTCACGAGGACCTCATTCAATTGCAGGCTGTCCTGTTTGATGTGATCGTCACGGGGCAAGCCGACCTTCCGGCCACGATAATTGAAATGGGTCAGGTTGGTTGCAAAGTTCTGCCCGCGGCGCACGAGCCCTTCGTTCAGCGCCGCTGCAATGGGAACCACTTTAAAGGTCGAACCCGGCTCAAAGGAATCGGTCAGGGCGCGGTTGCGCTGGTTTCCCACCGGGTATTTTTTCGTGTTGAAATATTCATTGAGGTCGTAGCTTGGGTAATTGGCGAGCGCCAGTAATGCTCCGGTGGTGGGCTCACTCACAATTATGCTGACACTTTCAGGGTCGTATTCCCCCGCAAGGCGATCCACTTCACGCTCCACGATGTGCTGAATCATTTGATCGAGGCAAAGTTGGAGATTGAGCCCGTCGTGCGGGAGCACTTCACGGTCACGGTATTGCGCCAATTCCCGGCGGCGACCGTCGCGCTCGGATTCCACCCAACCATCCTGACCGCGCAAATAATAATTGAAGGCTTGCTCCACCCCATTGGCTGCGACCTCCGCCTTGTTGACATAACCCAGAACGTGGGCGGCCAGTTTCCCGCCGGGATAGGTGCGGGCATAGCGGTGATTGCCATAAACGCCCTTGATCCCGAGGGCATCCACCGCGGCAGCGGTCTCCTGATTCAAACCCTTGTAGAGCGGGATCCAACGCACCAGATAGGGCGTGCCATCGGAACGGCGGCGGGTCGTTGTATTAAAAGCGGTTTCAATTTCCGCGAGTGGTTTGTTCAAGAGGCGCGCCAACTCCGGAAGTTTTGAGAGATCCGCGGGCCGCAGCGATTGTGGATCCACCCCGAGGTCAATCGTCATTTGAGTGGAGGCGAGGAGATTGCCACGTTGGTCGACAATATTACCCCGGCGGGCCTCGACCACTTTGACCATCTTACGGCTGCTTTCAGCCTTAGTGGCAAGATCCTGATGGGTCCAGATATGGAGATAAAAAAGGCGCCCGAGCAGGACGCAGAAGGCCAGCGCAATCAGGGTTTGGATTAAAACCGCCCGTTTGGTGCATACGAAAGCCTGGCTCATTGGGGATTAGGCACGGGGCTTGAAGCGCCGGGCCATTTTGCGAAGGGTTGATTCGGAGGGTTGCAGTGGCGGTCCGGGTGGATTTGCAGCGGGTGCACTTTCACGCGGGCGCCGTTTTTGTTTAAGGGCGTTCCCCACCGGTTCGATTCCGGGGCAACCCGCCGGGGTTCGGTAATGAGCGCTGGTGACATACAAGGTAGACATGGTTCTAGGGGTTGTTGGGGGTATTGGATTCAAACATCAAAGCGAGGCCCGGCGCGGCGGAGCTGACGGTCGCCGCATAGACACGGCCCTCCACGCCATTGCGCTCCGCAACCCAGACCACTTGCAAATCCTTCGCAGGGCGCAGGGAACCCAATACCTTACCCTGCAAAACAACCGGTTGATGCAGGCGCGAAATCTTCTCGTCGAGGTAGCGCAATTTATCCACCCGTTCGGCAAGCCTTGCCTCCAGTTTGGCAGCTTCACCGGCAGTGCGGGAAATTTCCTGCTGCATCCAAACCAACACGAAGGCCGAACATACCGTCAGAAGCCCCACACCCAATAAAATCGCGATGCAGTTGCGGCGCAGACGAGGATCCGCCGGATAGGACTGTGGGTTCGGTTTCATCAAAGCTTTTGGAGGGCGCGCAGACGGGCGCTGCGACTGCGGGGGTTATTTTTGATTTCCCCGGCATCCGGTGCGATGGCGCGGGTTGAGATCATACGGGCGCGCTCCTCGCGTTGATCCAGGGTGCGGCTGTCGTTGGCATGCTCGGGACGCCCCGCCATGCGGCGGCAGAAACGTTTAACGATGCGGTCTTCGAGCGAATGAAAACTTATCGCAACCAGTACACCACCGGCGCGCAGACGCTCAAAGGCTGCCGGCAGAGCGCGCTCAATCGCACCCAATTCATCGTTAACCGCAATGCGAATGCCCTGAAAACTGCGGGTTGCAGGATGCACCTTGCTGCGCCCGCGCGGAGCGGGACCCACCGCTGCGCCGATCAAAGCCGCCAGCGATTGGGTGCGTTCCAAATTTCCGGTGCCCCGCGCCTCGATGATGGCGGCCACGACCCGACGCCAGCGCTTCTCTTCACCGTAGGTACGAATCGCCTCCACCAAGGCTTCCTCGGTAGCGCTTTCCAAAAACTGCGCCGCGCTTTGTCCCGATTCCGGATTCATCCGCATGTCCACCGGCGCATCGGACCGAAAGGAAAAACCGCGCTCGGGGTCGTCCAGTTGAAAGGAGGACAATCCAAAATCAAAGAGAACCCCATCGAAAGGCGCCCCCTCCAATTCCGACAGATCGCCAAAATTCATGGCATGAAAAACAAATCGCTCGCCGTATTGGGATTTTAAGGCCTCCGCCCGCCGGGCCGCCTCGGGATCGCGGTCCAAGGCCACCACCCTTACATCATCCGCCGCTTTGAGGAGTGCTTCACTGTGTCCGCCCCCGCCAAAAGTCCCGTCCAGAAATCGAGCGCCCGCGGTCGGCGCGAGCAGAGCAACACTCGCGTCCAGCAGGACGGAGCAATGCCCCGGAGCGGCGGCTTGGTGGGTTTCATCGAGCGAACAAAGCATGGAAGAAAGTGAGCAATTTGTTGGGTGGAAGATTTTCGCGTACGTTGGCATGCGCCCGGCGCGCCTCAATCGCGCGGACCGCATCGGTTTGGGTGTAAGGACTGCGGGGAAGACTGGCGTAGGACCAGGGGACTCGTCGTTCGCTGCCGGGGCGTGTAATGAATCCGGAACTGCGGAAGTTCTCACGGGCGATTTCTTCGAGGCTGTTGTCCATGGGGTCGCTGGGTCTATAGGTTGAAGCGTTTAAAGACGGATGCCTGCGCCTCGGGATCGCCGGGGGCGCGGTCTTGCAAGCCGGTATACCGGGATTCGCTGTAAATACTGAAGGTGGAGAGCTTTCCGAGCAGGACCGCACCCTTCTCGATTCCACCAAAATCAATTAGTTTTTGATTCAGGTTGATGCGCCCCTGCTTATCGCAACTAAAACTGTGGGCGCGCGCCATCAACTCCTCCACCGCTTGTTGTCCTTCGCGGTCTCCCAGACTTATTTGGGCAATGGATTCTTCCAACTGGGCGATCTTCTTGGGCGGATAAACCGTGATATAACCATCGGGACTTGGCAGCGCCAAAAAGAGGTTTGCATCCGGATCGCTGTGATCCGGGCGCCAGGATGAGGGGATTGTTAGACGCCCCTTTTCATCCAGATTGTGGCGATATTCACCCACAAACATGCCTGCTTTTGTTAAACCCATCTTATCCCATTATTTCCATTTTGACCTACTTCGCCCCATTTTGCCCCACTCGTCAAGCGTTTTTTGTCACATAAAAATGTGAATAGTCTGAGAAAAACCATTCGATGTGGCTAAATTTCAATACTTTATAGAAAAGCAAAAAATGTAGAGTGGTTCACAAAGCCATCGTGAAGGCGCGCGCGACCCCCTCAATCCTCCCCGTTGAAATATAAAATACAGAGCCTCTGATCCTCTGCTCCTCCGCGTTAAAATATAAAACTCTGAGTTAAATTATAAAACACAGAGCCCGGAACCGCTCAACCCCACTTATTCAACACTAATGGTTTATAGTAATACTTTCAACATTAGTGGATATAAGCGCTGATTAGCGGCTGCCAGCAAAGCTGACTACAGGGCAGCGCAAAGAGAGGGAACCACGAATGAACAGGATCACTCTGGTGAATTCCTTACTCCTACTCTTGATCATAATCTTACTCTAAATCCCCAGCTTCAATTTTCGTGTATTTCGTGCTTTTAGTGGTTCAATATAGAAACCACGAACCACACCAAAAACACGAATCCAGCTAAGCTGGCCACAGGGCAGCGCAAGAGCTCAGTGCCTTCGGTTGCCGTTGGTTTTTCAAAAACCTGCGCCGACCTCATTCAGGGTCATCGACCGCTCTGATCATGAAGACTTCGAAACCAAGAAGCTCCCGTATGCGTTTCCTTTAAAAATGGCATCGCTGGCACACATGCTATTGCTTGGCGCGGGGGTTACTTTCTTTAATGGAGCCTTAAAAAGTAGAAAGCCCGCTCCATTCCTGGAATCGATACAGCGCGGTTTTCCAACGGAGCGGCCAACCCTTCAAACTGAGCTCGGTATAAGGCAGACTGACTTCCGCACCGGCGGCATTGTTCCAAAGGGCATCAAAATAGGCATCCCATTTCAGGCCGACCACAGCGTCATTCCGCAAAAGCAAGTTGGCTTCCAAGTTCAAGTTGTCCAGATTGCGGCGCGTCCAGTTGGCGGAACCGAGGCACAGCAAATCGGTCACGGGTCCATGGATGCGGAGCACCTTGGAATGAAATTGCTCCCCGCGGGTATCGGCCCAGCGCACCGAGATAGCGCCGGTGTCACCTCCCGGTGACCCCAAGAGCTCCGCTGCCACGACCCGATTCGGGATGCCGTTCTTTTTCCGACCAAAAGCATCCTTGTTCGCATCCAACAAACAACGGATCTTGGCACCCCGCTCAGCAGCGGATCGCAGGGCTGCAATGATCCCACGGTCCGAGAGATAAAAGAGCGCGAGGTCGATGCGGTCCCCCGCGCCGGCGCCATTCAACACCTCAAGGAGCGTGCTGCGGATCGCGCCTTCGCTGCGCCAGGCAACCGCCGGTTCCTCGACTTCCGCCAATTCGTGAAACTCCAGTTCGCCGATGCGCCCTTCCAGATTTTCGATAATTTCCAGGCATTTCGAGGAATTGAGGCCCTTGCAATTTTCGGGATTGCGGGCGGACCAGCGGGCAATCGCGAGCTCGGAGCGAGCGGCGTAGCGCGCAATTGGCCCGGTCACCCAGAGCCCCACATTGGTGTGGCGCGCGCTGCCATCGGCGGGGTTAAAGCTGCTCACGATCATGCGGGATTCACCATTGCTTCGCCCCGCGATGAGCACTTTGCGGTGGTTCGCTTTAAAGTGTAAGAGGCGGTTCCATTGCGAAAGCGAGAAAGGCACCGCATTGGCTTCAAAGGGATTTTTAAGTGGCGGGCGGATGCCTCCCAATTTGAATGGTGCGAGCAAACGCCCCCAGAACTCCGCCAGCGGAGCATACACCCAATTGGAATCCCGCATCCGGGAAAGATCGGTAAAAATGAGCGGAAAGTTTATTGGCTCCCCGGCGGCGAGGTGAAGTTCGGCATCACTCCCATAGAAACGATTGATGGGGTCGGTGATGACCACGATCGGGAGTTGGGGATTTGCACGCTGCTTGGCCTCGAGGGCGTTCAAGAGTTCGCGCGCCAGGGGACGCATCGGCGCGCTTGATTCCAGTTTTCCCAGCCAGTTGTTCCAGAGAAAGAAATCGAGAATCAGATAGGTCTCCGCCCCCGCGATTTCAGCCAGGATCGTATCAAAAATTTCCTGTGAACTCACACTCTCACGATCCGCCGCTTTCGCGTAGGTCTGATCCACCAAAAGGCGAACTTCCCCGTAACGACAATCGGGACTGGCAAGCTCCGTTCCCTCGGGCACGGGGGGTTCCTCATCGAGGAGATAAGGCAGCAGAACCAATGCAAAGAGGAAACCCAGGATGAGACCGCGTAGCATTTTCATGCAGTCACTATGTTCCTTTTTGCAGGTCGAAGCAAGAACGCGATGGCGCAAGAAGGTTGACGCGGGAATTAAAAAGGACTCCTTTAAAAACATGAGCGCGCACTCTGCGAAAAATTCTGCTTACCCTTGCTTCATTATTCTAAAAATGGTTTTTTTGCTGGGCGGATGCGGCGAGGCGGTGGATTCGACCCCGCAGAGCGAGACGCCTGAGCGCCCCGCCATAAGCGAGGGCTTTGCCTTTTCGCACGACCCGGCGCGCGTTCTGGCTCAAGGCCCGCAAGCCTGCGCGGAATGCCATGCCGAGATTTTTGCAGACTGGCAGATGAGTCACCACGCCAAGGCGAACCGCCCTATCTCGGCGGCGCTGGACAAAGCCGCCTTTACCCCAACGCGACGGCTCGTTGAATCGGGCGTTACCTACGAATTGGCCTACGAGAACGAGCGCTTCGAACTCCGCGTGCTCGATGCCGCCCAAGACCTCGAGCGGGTCTATGAATTGACGGGGGTGATTGGCTACACCCCCCTGCGCCAATACCTCGCCCCCCTGCCCGGCGGTCGCCTCCAGACGATCAGTGCGACCTACGATGTCCTTGAGGACCGCTGGGTCGATGTCTTCGAGGGAGAAGATCGCCTCCCCGGTGAATGGGGTCACTGGACCGGACAGGGCATGAACTGGAATGCCAATTGTGCCTATTGCCACACCACCGAGTATAAGAAAAATTTCAACTTTGAGGCGAATGCCTACGCCAGCACCTGGACACAACAGGGAATCGCCTGCGCGGAATGCCACGATGGACTGGAGGCGCACCTGCAAAGCGCGCGCAGCGGCGTGGAGGATGCTGCCGTCATTCCTCCCACACCGCTTGATTCGCAGCAAATCATGGACAACTGCGCGACTTGCCACTCCCGCCGTGACCAGTTGACTGCGGATGCTTTTAAAATCGGGGATCGTTACGAGGATCACTTCGGGCTCTCCCTTCCCGATCAGCCCGGTCTTTATTTTGCGGACGGCCAAATCCGCGATGAAGTCTTTGTGCACGGCTCCTTCAGCATGAGCCGTATGGGGCACGCCGGGGTGACTTGCCTCGACTGCCACAACCCGCACAGCAACGCCCTCATCCTTCCCGCGGAAAATAACCTTCTCTGCATGCGATGCCACGAGACCGGCCTCGACAACGCCCCCATCATTGTGCCGACCGAGCACAGCTTCCACCCTGCCGACAGCACCGGCAACCGCTGCGTGGAATGCCACATGCCGAAGCGCACCTATATGCAGGTCGACCCGCGTGCCGATCACGGCTTCCTGCATCCTGACCCCCTCCTCACTCAAGAGTTGGGAATCCCCAACAGTTGCAATCGCTGTCACGAAGAGGAAAGCGTGGACTGGGCGATCGAATGGTCCGAACAATGGTATGGCGAAAAACTGACGGATCACCGCCAGCGCGCCCGGGCCCGGGCGATTCATGCCGCGCACCGCTTCGAACCCAGCGCCCTCGAAGCCCTCTTTGAATTGCTGGACAGCGAGGACATTCCGGCATGGATCGCTACCTATACCGGACTCCTCGCCAATTACCTGCCAGAACAACGCGTAGCAGCGCGCCTCCGCCAACTCCTCAAACACGAAAGCCCCCTCGTGCGCGAACGCGCCGTCAGCGCCCTCGGCAGTCTGCCCCATGAAACCATTCGCCTCCTCGAAGGCCTCCGCGATCCCCTCCTCAATGTCCGCATTAGCGCCGCCCGCACCCTCAACTCGAACAACAAGCCCGTTCCGGAAGGCGACGCCAAAGCACAGTGGCAGGCCTATCTCGACTTCAACTCCGACCGCCCCCAAAGCCTTATGATTCAGGCCTACGAAGCGGCGCGCAAACAAGACAAAGCCGCTACCAAGAAATACCTCGCCCGCGCCGTAAGCATGGATCAGGCCAATGGTACGGTGTATCATCAGGCTGC
>DKOX01000077.1 GCA_002470925.1 Opitutia bacterium UBA7350
TTTTCATCGAGGCGGTGGATCGGTGCGAGGGGAAAGAGTTGATCGCAGGCCCAGTGGTCGATCAGGGATTGGAAGACCGAGAAATTGCAGACGTATTGCTCCGCCATCGCGCCGGGCAATGATTCGAGTTCCTCGGGTTTATAGGTGGAGGAATCCCCGTTGGGAACGAGTTCGCGACAAATTGCCCAGTAGAGCGCATCGGCGTCCGCTTTGTCCTTCAGCGGCAAGTAACCGAGATTGAAAAGGTTATTGGCTTCCTCGATTTTTTGCTGGGCATCGTGGTAGCGCTCCAGCGGGCTTGAATTGTGACTGTTTTCGAGGATTGCGTGCAGGTCGCGAATGACGGCGTTGCGTTTGGCATCCGCGGTGATTTTGGGCGCAACTGAAGTTTTTGAAATGCGGTCACATACTTCGGTGACGAGTATGGAGTGCGGCGCGACGATGGCGCGTCCACTTTCTGAGATGATATCGGGAACCGCCACATTGGCATCACCACAGATTGTTTTGATATTATACACGACATCGCGGGTGTATTCGCGCAGGGTGTAATTCATGGAGCTTTCAAAATTACTGCGCGAACCATCATAATCGATACCGAGACCGCCACCGACATCGATCAGGCGCATCGGAAATCCAAGCTTACTCAATTCACAATAGAAACGGGCCGCCTCCACGGTCGCTTTTTTGATGGTCTGAATGTTGGGTACCTGAGAACCGATATGGAAATGAATCAATTGGAGGCAATCGGCGAGGCCGGCACGTTTTAGACGGCGCGCGGCATCCATAACCTCCGGGCTGGTCAGTCCGAATTTGGCATTTTCACCGGAGGAACTGGCCCATTTGCCTTCCCCTGCGGTGGCGAGCTTGATGCGAAACCCAATGAGGGGGCGCACTCCGGTTTGCTTACTCAGTTGGATAATGCGGCGCACTTCACTGAGTTGCTCCACAACAAGGAAGATGGACTTGCCCAGACGGCGGCCCGAGAGGGCCATCCGGATGAAAGCATCATCTTTATAACCATTGCAAATAATCAGGGATTCCGAATCTTTGTGCATCGCCAGGGCAATCATGAGCTCGGGCTTGCTGCCACACTCAAATCCAAAGTTGTAGGGACTGCCCGCATCCTGAATTTCCTCAACGACCTCACGCAATTGATTGACCTTAATCGGGAAAACCCCGCGGTATCGTCCGCCGTAGTTTTCCTCTTTGATCGCCTGTGCAAAGAGTTCATTCAGCCGGACTACCCGCGTGCGCAACAAATCCTGAATGCGGATCGTGAGCGGTAGTTTGTGTCCTTTCCCGAGCGCCTCCGTAACGATGTCATGAATCCGAATCGTCGCGTTGTCACCATGCGGATGCACCAACAAGAACCCAGCGGGGTCTACGGAAAAGTGCCCCCCGCCCCAGTGTCTTAATCCGTAATACCGCTCAGCATCAGTAGTAGACCATGATTCCGGATCTAGAGATGGTGTTTTTGGATTCATTTTCCCCTGAGGCAGCAAAAACCATAATAATTTAGTAGAACTGCGGCTGTGAAAAAACTTCGCCGCAGGAGGCTGTGCTTATATCAAAGCGGAATAATCCCCGGGCTTCAGTAGTGCTTCCGTCTCCGCGGGTTCAGTGAGGCGGATTTTCAAAAGCCAACCCGCCTGGTAGGGATCGCTATTGAGCAAGTCCGGCGCGGTATCGGCCTCTGTATTGATGGCAATCACCTCGCCGGCTGCCGGCATGTAAAGATCAGAGGCCGCCTTCACCGATTCAACCACTCCAAAGGTCTCACCACTTTGAAAAACGGCACCCGCTTCTGGAAATTCAATGAAAGTTATATCACCCAGACTCTCCTGGGCGTAATCGGTTATACCCACAGTCGCGGTGCCATCCTCATGGAGGCGAACCCATTCGTGGTCTTTAGTGTAAAGGAGGTCTTCAGGTACGCTGGACATGCGCGCAAGTTACACCACTTACACTCAACCTGGCTAGACATTTTCCTCAAAGAAGGAAATAATCTGCTCGATGATAAACTTGTGCTCCGCTGCGGAGATTTCACCATCCTCCAAGCGGCGATCTGCCTCAAGTGCTTGCTTGGCCATCTTCTCAAAAGGATCAACACCCAAGGAAGCTGGAACCAGTTCACTTTTCATATCCGCGTCCATCGTTTCGGGCTTCAAGTCAACATAATATCCGAGGTCTTCGGAAAGGCCAAAACGGATAAAATTTTTGCTCTTTTCGTTGGGCACCGGGGTGAAATATTTCACTGCTTGATTGTAGCCCTGCTTCATCAAGCGTACCTCATGCACAATCTTTCGGGGCAGCGCGGCCACGTAGGGCGTAATTCCAACAGCTTCACCATTAATAAAAATACTGCACTCGTTAGGAAACGAAACAATCGTGACCTCCTGTGGCACACCTTTTTCAAAGTAAGTGCAACCGACCGAAAATGTTACGATCAAAAAAATTAAAGCGGGGAGGTAAATTAGGTTATTGATTTTCACAATGGGTAAATGATTGGAATGAAATAATAACCTAAAGCGCCTCTTTCAGTCAAGAGGCGATGTAAAAAGATTTTTAAGCGCTAATGGGATCGTGACATTCTGCTTGAAACAAATCCGACAGTCCTTCTTTGTTTAGTAATTGTCCGCAGCGCTCAATATCTAAGCAAAGCTACTGTTCTGCAAGCGCTGTCACAATGCAGATGACCCTTACTTTTATAATCGCAATCGCCTTCACAATCGGCATCTCTGCCCTGTGCTCTATCCTGGAAGCCATGCTTCTAAGTACCACCACTGCAGAAATTGAGGCTCTGAAGAAAAGTCACCCTGCTCGCGGCAAGCAATTGGAGCATCACAAGGTGAATGTAGAACAAAGCAGTTCCGCTATTCTCAGCCTCAACACCATTGCCAACACGCTGGGCGCAACCATCGTTGGCGGCCTCGCGGTTCAAATTTGGCCTCAGGATGCCAATATGCTGGTCAAAATCTCCCTCATCATGGCAATCGCCATCCTCTTTTTCTCGGAAATCATCCCGAAAAATGTCGGGGTTCTATACCGCGCCAGCTTACAGCCATTCCTGGTTCCGCCCCTCAACCTCGTCTGCGCCATCATGACTCCAATTGCGAGTGTAGCTGGATTTGTGGTGCGGTTGATTCTGCGTCCTTCCAAAGCGAAGCCCGCAGACACGGATCAGGAAATCATGCTCCTCGCCGAAAAGAGTGAAAAAGAAGGCAATTTAACCTCCCATGAACGCGAGTTGATTCACAATGCCCTTCAACTGGATGAAATTCAGGTTCATACCATCATGACACCCCGCACGGTTGTGGAAATGCTGGATGGCTCCGAAAGTGTCGGCGCCCTCTACGCCCGCGAGAAGAATATCCCTTTTGCCCGCTTGCCCGTCTATCGCGACCACAACGAAAACTTTATAGGGATTGTGCGTCGGCGCGACATTCTGAACTTGGTCGCCAAGGATCAGGACGAGGTGCCAATAGAAGCGCTCGCAGCGGAGCCGGTATTCATTCCCGACAACGCCACTGCCGAGGACGCGCTCCGGACCTTTCTCAAAAACCAACAACAACTCGCGATTGTGGTGGACGAATTCGGCAACATGGCCGGAGTGATTACAATGGAGGATGTTATTGAACACATCATAGGCCATGAAATTTACGAAGCCGACGATCCTGCAGTTGATATGCGGGAATTGGCACGGGCGCGGCAATACGCTGAAAAACACAAAGCCCGCAAGGGAATTGACTAGGGTTGAACCGTGGCCTGATCCTCGGCGTAGGCCTTTGCAAAATAACTCAGGATGATGTCGGCTCCGGCTCGCCGAATTGCGAGCAGGGACTCATCGCGACAAGCTTTTAAATCAAGCCACCCCTTCTCCGCCGCCGCCATAATCTGCGCATACTCCCCGGAAACCTGGTAGGCCGCCAGCGGCAAATCCGTCGCTTCCCGAAGCTCGCGAATCACATCCAAGTAAGGCCCCGCCGGCTTAACCATCAAAATGTCAGCCCCCTCGCCCTCGTCCAGTTCTGCCTCCGTGAGTGCCTCCCGGCGATTCGCGGGATTCAATTGGTAGGTCCGCTTGTCCAAAGGCGGATCACCGGCCTCAGTTTTACTACCCACCGCATCGCGAAACGGCCCATAAAAAGCGGAGGCAAATTTGGCAGAATACGCCATGATGGCGCAATGTTCGAAGTCGTTTGCATCCAGCGCGGCGCGAATCGCCGCAACCCGCCCATCCATCATGTCTGAGGGAGCCACCATATCGGCCCCGGCATGTGCCGCGAGCACCGCCATTTCAGCGAGTATTTCAACCGTGGCATCGTTCGCAATTTCCCCAGTGGCGGGCTGCACTAATCCATCGTGCCCGTGCGTTGTATAGGGATCGAGTGCCAGATCCGCGATGACTGTCATTTCCGGCAACTCCTGTTTGAGGGCACGAATCGCCCGAAAAATCAGACTGCCCGGGTTGAGCGCTTCTCGCCCATCATCCCGTTTGAGTGTATCCTCAAGCTTGGGAAAAAGCGCCACGGCCTGGATGCCCAACTGCTGAAGCGAGCGACATTCCTCGATCAGCAAGGGAAGCGTCAGGCGATCGATGCCCGGCATGGATGCAATCGGTTCCGCCTTGCCATCACCATCGATGACAAAAAGCGGTTGTATTAATTGAGAGGCCTCCAGGCGGGTCTCACAGGAAAGCTCTCTCATTGCGGAACTTCGGCGGAGACGGCGCGGTCGCCGCGGAAGGTCGAGTTTAAAGCTGCTGGCCATTTCACAACAGTGCGCATTCCATCCTGAAGGGAAAGCGTAAAATCCCACCCGAATCCCACTTTCACCTTTTCATTTACCCCCTTTGTGGCATCTTACCGCAATGCCTATTCAGTTATACGATACGCACAGCCGTTCCCTGCGTCCCCTCGAAGCGGAAGCCAACCAACCGTTTCGTTTCTATTGCTGCGGGCCTACCGTCTATGGCCCCGCGCATATCGGCAACTTCCGCACCTTCCTATTGCAGGACACCCTGCGTCGCTGCCTCGAAGTTGACGGTCAAGCGGTGCAGCATGTGCGCAACCTTACCGATGTGGATGACAAAACCATTAAAGGAGCAATCCAATCCGGCCTTTCCCTCAAAGCGTTCACCCATCAATGGACCGAGAAATTTCATGCTGACTGCGAGGCGCTCAATTGCCTCCCGCCCCACGAGGAGCCCAGCGCGGTGGAGCATATCCCGCAACAAATTGCCTTAATCCAACAATTAATTGAGAAGGATCATGCCTATGCGACCGAGGGCGGTTCCGTTTATTTCCGAGTCTCCAGTTTTGAAAACTATGGGAGTCTCTCCCGCCTGAAGGAGCGCGAACTTAAAAGCCAATCGAACAACTCAGCGGGTCAACCCAATGATGCGGACGAATACACACGCGAGGCCGTCAGTGATTTTGCGCTGTGGAAGTGTCGAAAAGAGGAAGATGGCGACAATTTCTGGAGCAGTCCGTGGGGCGAGGGTCGTCCCGGTTGGCACGTGGAGTGTTCTGCCATGATCGAAAGCAGTTTTGGAGGAGCCATCCTTGATTTGCATGGCGGCGGGGTCGATCTTTGCTTCCCGCACCACGAAAACGAAATCGCGCAGTCGGAATGCGCCCATGGGCGACCACTTTGCAAGCACTGGTTTCACAGCGCCCACCTCATGGTTGATGGTGCCAAAATGTCCAAAAGCCTCGGCAACCTCTACACGCTGGATGATCTTTGCGCAAAAAGCTTTAGTCCAATGGCGGTGCGCTACGCCCTCATCGCCGGGAGCTACCGCCAACAATTGAACTTTACCATCGAAACCCTCCATGCCGCAGAAAGCGCACTCGCGAAACTCGAGCGATTTGCAAGCAGCCTGCTGGATAAAACCGCCGAACCCAGCAGTGCCCTTGAGCACTACATCCAGCCGGGAAATCCCGAATCATTCGATCGCTTCAGCAAGGCATGGGAAGCACTGAGCAATAACTTGAATACTTCCGCAGCGCTCGGTGCGCTCTTCGGTGTCGTTGGTTCAAACCCCGCGAGCACGCTGGATGCTCCTGGAGCGCGCCGAACCCTGACCGCATTTGGAACTTTGTTATACGCCCTTGGTATCAAGCTTTTTACCAAGAAAAACACCGAGCTTAATATTCCCGAAGACGTCCGCGCGATGGGGCAAGAACGCTGGGAAGCCAAACAGGCACGGAAATATGAGCGGGCGGACGATCTTCGTAATGCCTTGCTCGAAAAAGGTTGGGCGATCAAGGACAAGCCGGATGGGTTTGAAATTGAACCGAAGTGAACGGACCGCTATCCCAGCGAGGTTCTTAGCAATTAAATGGATTCTTTTTATGCCATCAGCCTTGACCTCGCCTACTACCGAACAAGCAATTACAAAAGATTTACATTTAGAAATGACTGCGGTTGACGAACGTAAAAAAATAATTCTTCCTAAATCTTTATTTAACAATTTAGGATATTGTGTCTAAGCTCAAAGTATGAAAAATCTCTCCATTCAACCGGTTTCAATGCACGTTTCGAGGTGGGGCGAAGGTCCGCTATGGTGGGAAGATAGACTTCTGTATGTCGACATCGAAGGTCACTGTATCAATCGCCTCGACCCCAAAAGCGGCCGAGTCCAATCATGGGATGTTCGCGAAGCGATCGGGACCGTCGTACCAACTAACGATAACAAATTCGCTTACGCCGGCAGCAGTGGATATGTGCTCTTCGATCCCCACACCAACACCAAAACACCAATGGGGAACCCTGAAAGCTCCATGGGGCGTGCGGTTCGCTTTAACGACGGCAAGTGTGATCCCAACGGGCGTTTTTGGGCCGGAAGCATCAGTCTCAAGAAAAAAGAGGGAACCGCGAATCTTTACATGCTTGACCGCCAACGCCGTCTCCATTTCAGGCTGGGCAACCTGACAAACTCCAACGGGATTTGCTGGAGCCTTGATGCCAAAACGCTCTACCACATCGACACCCCGACCAAGCTCATCCGGGCCTATAAGTTTGACTTGAAAAACGGGATCCTTGGCGCGGAAAAGAGCGTGATCGACACCGCGCTTTTCGGCTACGACTCATCCCCCGACGGCATGTGCATTGATGCCAACGGTAACCTGTGGGTCGCATTTTGTCACGGCGGCTGCGTGGCATGCTTTAACCCGCTCGAGCAGAAGAAACTCGTGCACCTTGATTTCCCCTGCGTGGAAACAACCGCCTGTACCTTTGGAGGTCCGAACTTGGATCGTCTTTTTGTGACCACCGGAATTCACAAAAGTAAAAAGGAAGCCGATGCCGGTAAAGTTTTTGTAGTGGATGGGCTCAATATCCGCGGTGTGCCGGCATTCCCCTTTCGGGGATAGCGGACAAATTTAAAAGTTATTGACACAATACGGCATTGACTAGCCGTGACTAGAACGTGTCTATAAGTTTTTAGACCAACATTAAGTCCTATGAAAGAAATGTCGCCCCTTGAGGAAATTCGCCACTCTGCTGCGCACGTACTGGCCACCGCGGTCTTGCGCCTGCATCCCGAGGCCCAACTTGATATCGGCCCTCCCACCGAAAATGGTTTCTATTACGACATTGACCTCGAAAAGCCACTCGATGCCACCGACCTTGAAGCCCTTGAGGGCGAGATGAAAAAAGTCATTAAAGAAAACCAAAAATTTGAACGAATCGAGTGCAGCCGCGAAGAGGCCATTGAAAAAATCAAGGCAATGGGTCAGGAGCGTTACAAATTGGGCCGCCTCGACGACATTCCGGAAGACGAGCAGGTGAGCTTTTACCGCAACGGCGAATTCCTTGACCTCTGCGCCGGTTCGCACGTGGGATATACCAAAAAGATCAAGGCCTTCAAATTACTCTCCATCGCAGGAGCCTACCATCGCGGCGACGACCAAAACAAACAGCTCCAGCGCATTTACGGCACCGCCTTCCCCTCGAAGGAAGAGCTCGCGGAATACCTTGAACGCCTCGAGCAGGCCCGCGCCCGCGATCACCGCAAACTCGGCCGCGAGCTTAAACTCTTTCACATCGATGATGCCGTCGGATCTGGTATGGTGCTCTGGACTCCCAACGGCGCGGTCCTCCGCGCCGAACTGCAAAACTTTATTACAGACGAATTACAAAAAACGGGATACGAGATGGTCTACACGCCCCACATCGGCAAGCTCGGGCTCTTCCGCACTTCTGGACACTTTCCCTACTACAAAGAATCGCAATTCCCGCCGATTGTTGAGCCCGGCACGGTGGAATCCCTGGCACAGCAAGGCTACTCCTGCACCGACTTATCCAACCAGCTCGATTCCGGCGAAATCGACGGCTACCTGCTCAGGCCGATGAATTGCCCCATGCATATCAAGATCTTTGATAGCCAACCCCACTCATACCGCGACCTCCCGGTGCGGCTTGCTGAATTTGGCACCGTTTACCGCTGGGAACAATCCGGCGAACTCAACGGAATGACCCGCGTGCGTGGATTCACGCAGGACGATGCCCACCTCTTCTGCACCGAGGATCAAATCGCAACTGAAATCGCCGGATGCCTCGACCTTGTCAAACTTGTCTTTAATACCCTTGGCATGTGCGACTACCGCGTTCGTATTGGCCTTCGCGACCCCGACTCCGCCAAATACGTTGGTGATTCCGAAAAATGGGATCGCGCTGAAAATGCCCTCCGCGAGGCCGCTCAATCGCTCGGGGTTGCTTACTCAGAAGAAGCCGGGGAAGCCGCCTTTTATGGCCCTAAAATTGATTTTGTTGTCAAAGACGTAATCGGGCGCGAGTGGCAACTCGGTACGGTTCAGGTTGACTACAACCTACCCGAGCGCTTTGACCTCCATTATATTGGGGCGGACAACGAGAAGCACCGTCCGGTCATGATTCACCGCGCTCCCTTTGGATCGATGGAGCGATTTTGCGGCCTTCTTATCGAACATTTTGCAGGTAATTTCCCGACTTGGCTCGCACCCGAACAAGTTCGCATTCTGCCGATGAACGATGACCTCGTTCCGCGCGCACGCGCGATCGAAACCCTGCTCAAAGCTGCCAAGATACGCGTAACAGTCGATGCGATCGCCGACAAACTGGGCGCCAAGATTCGCAAAGCTGAAATTGAGAAAGTGCCGCACATGCTGGTTCTGGGAAAACGGGAAGCGGAGGAAGACAAAGTGGCGGTGCGATCCCGTACCAACAAAGCACTCGAGGGAACAAAATCCACCCACGAATTCCTCGCGGAGCTCCTCGCCGATATCGCCGCAAAAACACTGCCCGACCCCAAAAGCTGAAACGCAAGTATTTCCTCGAAGAGACTCGGCAGCGGCAAGCGAGTGAATGGTAAAATTCGCAGCGACCTCGCCCAGATTCCACCGCAAACCCTACCATTGCGATTACTTGCCGCGGAGGGTACGGCCAAGTATTCAAAAAATAAAATCGCGCGCTCCCTACCCGCTTGCATCGATCCAAGATTGTTGTAGTTTGTGGATCCAATCTATGGAATCCCAACCTCTTACCAGCGCCGAAAAAAAGGAACTGCGCGGCATCGCCCAACGCTTGAAGCCCCATATCTTTTTAGGCAAGCAGGGCCTTAGTGAGCCCGTCCTCAAAGAAATCGAGATCGCTCTCACCAAGAACGGACTCATCAAAATACGCTTTGAGGCGCCGCGCGACACCATCCAATCACTCTGCCAGGAAATTCCTAACCGAACCGCCAGCGAATTCGTCGGTTCGGTTGGACGCATCGG
>DKOX01000047.1 GCA_002470925.1 Opitutia bacterium UBA7350
CACCGCGAGGATTTCAAAATCCTGCTGGGCTATTCAATGGGCGGTCGGGCGAGCCTTTTGCATGCCTGCGCATTTGAGGAAAAATGGGATGCCCTTGTTTTGATCAGTTGTAATCCCGGAATTGAAGCAGAGTCCGAAAGAAGCGCTCGACGTAGCGCCGACCTCAGGCTCGCCTCCAAAATCAACGATCTCGGCGTGGACGCCTTCATGGAGGAATGGCAAGAACAGCCACTCATTCAAAGCCAGCGAAGCATTCGCCCCGATTGGTTTGATCTGATGCAGCAAACCCGTCGCCAACATACAGCGAATGGGCTTGCCCGTAGTTTGATTGAATTCGGGCAGGGAAGCTGTCCGAACCTTTGGCCGCAACTGAAAATATTGAATCTACCCGTGCTGCTTATTAGCGGAACCGAGGATAAAAAATACCGAGCGATTTGCGAACGGATGCACCATCAAATGAATAATTCAAAACATACTCCCATCACCGGAGCGGGTCACATGCCCCACCTGGAGCAACCCGAGCAAACCGCCGGAATACTCCGGCAATTCATCCAGGAGGTGCATCAAGGTCATTGAATGGTCTTCAAGCTGGGATCCAACGCGATACGTTCCGGGAAGGAAGCAAGGGCGCCCTCGATTACATCGGAGACAATCGCCTCACGTAGTTTTAAAATCTCTACGCAATCGGGTATACTGGAGCGCCAAAAAATCTGATCTTTCTTTGGGTCGTATAGCTCGATGATAAGGCTGCACATAACGCGGGGCCGATCCTCGTCCCGATCATAGCCCCTAAACTCTGGAATGTTGTCAAAGCTGTCGGTCTGCCGAAGTGTCAATTTGAGTGCCTTCTTCCATTCAGTGCGGATAATGAAATCAGCACTGGTGTCCGATCTCTCAAAGCCCCGTTTTTCCATTTCCGCATATAATTTAAATAAAGTATATTCCGATAAGCTCGCTCCCGATGGTTCAGTCCAATTCATCCCGCTCAAATGAATCTCCCCTACTTTGAAGGTTTGTAAAAGATGAAAATCCGTTACCTGCACAAAATCACCTGGTTCACGGTCTGGGCTCAGGCAACCACCCAAAAGTAACAGCAGCGCGAAACTGATTGAGCGTATATTTTTAAAATGTAACATGATGTAATTTGAGTACCACAAGAGTTGCGTCTAAAAGAGACCTCAGTCTAAAATAAATCATTATGCGTCTTACGACTCAAGAACGTTATGCCCTCAGCATTCTTATCTTAATTCTCGCTCTGGCGTTGATCGGCTGGTGCTTTATTTAATCCTTCAATTTCAACGAATCCTCACCGCGGGCAAAAGCTCGATTAGGGTTATCTCCGTCGGGCAGTTGAAACGAAGACGAGGCAAACCGCCGTAGCGATTGGAACCTGCACCCGCTGAGACATTAAGGAGTGGTTGCCCGATACGGGTCATCCCCCGTGACCATTCCTTCGGTACCTTGCTATCGATTACAAGAGCACCCCAAAAAGGTAAGCGCACCTGACCGCCGTGGGTGTGTCCCGCCAGGCATAAATCGATTGGGTGGTTGGCGAGCTCCATCGCAAAGTCAGGCGCATGTCCCATTAAGATTTTAAAGGCTGCAGGGTCTGTTTCCTGCGACCAGCGATCGATACCACGAAGTGCCCAATTTCCATGCTTGGATTCATATAAACTGAGTCCATGAATACTGATGAGCCCACCGCTTGTTTCAATCGTGCGCGAGCGGGACGAAAGGATCTCTATGGGCTTCAATCTATCCAACGATACCCGATAGAGGTTTAAATCGGTATCACCGAAGACTCCAAAGTTGCCGTAGCGTGGCTCGAGCCGCTGCACAAGCTCCATCAGTTTGGGGAATTCTCCCGCAAAGGTAGCGGGCGGAACAACCTGAAGATAATCTCCGGTATTAATGATGATATCCGGCTCCAAGGCCCGAATACGCTCGAATAGTTTTACTTCATATTCTGTTATCGATCCGGCCTGAATATCCGAAAGATGCAGAATGCGAACCGGTTCCGTTAATTTCGGCGTCAGGATTTGAACCTCCCTAACCTTGAGACGGAAGGGCTCTATTTTTGTCATATAAATGCGCAGGGCCCAAAGATCGAATGCCAAAAAAAGGAACAGCAACGATGCCAAACCGGTCCGGACTCTACCGAACAATTTCAAGATAAGGCCGATACAGGCACAGCCGATCAGCAAAGCAGGCATGAGCCCAAAATTAAAATCAAAGGCGCGATGTATGATCGCAAAGTCAGGATCCAGCAATCCGGATTCATAGAATTCATAGTTTTTAATTAGGGCAAAAATCAAGAGACCTAAGCCGGGGATCAAAAGCCAAGCAAAGCGACCTCGTCCATGCCTTTGCCCTGAACTTTCAATTGTAGCGATTCGTTGGCGGAAAACAGGCATACCCAGAGCGTCAAATATCAGCTGCTACCTGTAAGGAGTCGGTACGCATCCAGGTAACGGTCCAAGGTGCCCTGCAATACCGAGGCCGGCAGAGGCGGTGGGGGTGGGGTTTTGTCCCAATCCAGACCATCGAGATAATCCCGCACGTATTGCTTGTCATAAGAAGCCTGCGCGCGGCCCGGCTCATATTCTGCCAGGGGCCAGTAGCGCGAGGAGTCGGGCGTTAATATTTCATCAATCAAATACAACTCCCCCCGCTCGTCGGTTCCGAACTCAAATTTTGTATCTGCCAGCAGGATGTCGGCTTTCTCCGCCCGCTCCACGCCCATTTTGTATAGCTCCAAGCTGATAGTGTGCACTTTATCAAAACAATCTTTACCGATCAGTTCCGCCGCATCGGCGCAATCGATTGGCATGTCATGTCCACTCGCCGCCTTCGTAGTAGGCGTAAACAAGGGCTGGGAAAGTTGGGCACTCTCCAGCATTCCTGCCGGTAGGGGGTATTCAAAAAGCCGTCCGGTCGCTTCGTATTCTTTCCATCCCGAACCTGCCAGATAGCCACGCACCACCGCCTCAATCGGCAAAGGATTGAGTTTTTTTACAATCATACTTCGACCCTGCAAAAAAGGAAAACGTGTCACCAATGTTTCTATGCGTCCCTCATGATCCTCCACCAGATGATGCCGGGTCAGGGTTGCAGCAGCCTCAAACCAGCACAAACTGATCTGCGTCAGCAGAATGCCCTTCCCCGCCAGACCCTCTT
>DKOX01000074.1 GCA_002470925.1 Opitutia bacterium UBA7350
TGGGTGGTCTGGGACGGGGCTCCGAATGCGGTGGATGTGAACGGAGACGGGAAAAAGGATGAGGTGGATGCCTATTTAAAAACTTTAACGCTGATGGGTCAGTGTTTGGAGCGGGGCTTGAATACGATGAATTTGCCCTGGTCGGATAATTCGAGCGGCTGGGCGATGGGCTTGACCAAACGACGGGACTACAATGGGCGGGTCAAGGTGCTCAAGCCGGAAGTGGTGATTCCCGCGAGCGATGGTGGGGCGGATATTGTGACTGAGAAAATGGGCCTGCACGGTTCCGACGAAAATTTTGTTATCCAGCCCGGTGGAGGAATGAATTTCACGATTGCAGACTACATCAATCCGGCGGATCCGAATCATTTGCACTATTACATCTGGCGCTGGTATGCCCAGTTGGCGGGCGGATCGGACGAGGTGATCCGTCATGCTCTGGCGGGGGAGTTTGGGAACGACGTGACGGTATGGGGGCCGGGCTTTACGGGGGCGGAACGTTACCGGATCTCTTCTTATAACCGAACGAAGGAGCGTTTCATGGTGCTATTGTACTCCGGAGGGGGTGCGGGGCGCTATTGGGCGAAGGTGAGTATTCCGGCGACTATTCAGGATGGAAAGCGTTACCATAATGGGGATTCACGTCAGGATTACCGGGGAGAGGGTTTTGCGGAAGGCGATCCTTACTATGCGGTGATTACCACCAAGGACATCAGTATAGAAGATGGAAGCGACCAGAGCGTGGCGCAGGTTGTTACAAAGGCTGCGTTGGTGGAAAATGACACGTTGACGGTAGTAGTGGACAAGATGAATCGTTTCACCAAGATAGAGTTCTTTAAGGGAGTACCACCGAAGGTTGTCGAAACCAACTTAAAGGACAAATAATGATGTATCGAAGACTCTTCGCCACTTGGGCAAGCCACGGGCTCATTCTGATCACGGCGTTTTTATTAACTGTGAATCTTCATGGCACTCAGGGGTCGGCGGCAGCGCTACTGCCCGATGCGGCGGACTGGTGTACCTTGAGTTGGGTGGATGGCCCGGCAAATATTCAGGGTCAAAGCTTTGATGCGGAGGCCGCTACTCTGGCGCTGCGCTCAGGGCGGGGGGCGCTTTTTTTTGATCCGGTGAGTTTGAGGATGAAGGAGGTGCAGGCCGGTGGCCGCAGCTTGCCAAGCTCGATGCGTTTCGAGGCGGTGGATGCAGATGGAAAAGTTTGGCGGGCACAGATGCGGACAACGATCCGGAGTCATTACGCCTTTCCAATCCGAATAATTGAATCGGGAAACTGGTATCAGCACCTTGGGATTTATGATTTAGAGTTATGCGAGCCAAAGCCAAGTGGAAGCGAGCCTCAAAAAGGAGCGGAACTTCTGGATGGCGCGCTGGATTGGCGGGCTTGGGCGGAGGGGGGCCGATTCGACTGGCATTTCAAAAATCCGAAAGGGATGCAACTCGTTGAGGTGCGCATGATTTGGGAAGTTTCCGGGCATGCGATTTTGCAGGCGGAGGGAAAACTGGACCAGGACAGGTGGACGGTCGCCATGGAGTATTGTGTGAATTTAGATGGCCGAATCGCAGAAGGGAAAGCGTTTCCCGAGGTTAGTTTGAAATTCCCGGAGGGTGGAGCGCGTTCGGCATACAATGCGAAATCAGGCGCCCTTGAAGTTGTGATGGCGAAGCAATTCTGGCCGGACGGGGAAGGGCGGGATTATCCGGTCTCCGAACTGGACCGCGTCACGCGCCTCCCTTTCGAGATACACAATTCCAGCGAGGAGGCACAAGTCATCCCGTTGCGTTTTATTCATGAAGGGCATTCGGTGACGGGCTACGTGCCCCTGCTTTTGGATGGGTCAGGCAAGCCCACTGGCATATCAGTGCAGTCGAGCAAGAATTGGCATAAGAAACTAGGAGGAAAAGAATCGTTACCTTACGACGGTCGCTGGATTCATTGTAGTACGCGGGTTCGTGTACCACCCAAGTCGAGTTTGAAATTGGCCTATGCAATTGTGCATTCGAACTGGCAGGGTCTGCCCGCGGCTTCGATGGGTCAGCTAAGTCTGGTGGGTTGGGGTGGTAATGGATTTTGGATACAGGCGGCGCTGGGCACCTGGGGCGAGAATTTTTGCTTCCAGCCGGGGCGGGTATTGCGGCGTTCTTTTGTGACCGATGTCCGGCCGATAAACACGCTTGGTTATGTTACGGGAAAGACGCACTCCTGGACCTCAAATCTGGGCGGGGGTGATGTAGGGCTGATTATAGATCCGGAGGGGAAGTATCGGCCATGGGTGGATGCGCAGACCGTTTTTGTGGCAGATGGACCGAGGCGCACCGAGGCGCGGGTAGAGGAGCGATTGCCCGATGGGGCGGCGACTTTGCGGACCGAGGTGATTTTGCCGCAGACGAATGATTGCCTGCGAACTTTTTTGCGCATCCGGATGGAGGTCAAAAAGCCCCTGAGCTTTTCACGTTTCGCCCTTTTTCAAATGGGTTCGGAATCTTACAGCACGACCCGCGCGCATACGCTCGCCTATGGGGAGGGTCTACAGGTTAAAAAGCTGGAGCTTAAGGATGCGGGCAAGCCGGGCGAGCTTCATCTGAGCCGCGAACTCGCAGGTCGCAATGCCTGGTTCAGTCTAATTGGAGCTTTGCAGGAGAAAAACAAGGGCACCGCTCATGCTGAACGCGGTTTAATTGTGCGAGCCTTTGAAGGTCGTGTCGGGGGTCGTACCTTTGCCAAGCCTTGGTTGTCCGCTTATTCCATCAAAGACCGCGCTCCAAATTTTAATGCCGAACTAACGGTTCCGCCGACGGTGCAAAACTTTGAACCGGGGGACTATATCGAGGCTGTGTTGGAATTTATCATTCTACCGATGCATGCGGAGGAATACTTCGGTAAAAATGAAGAGTTCCGAAAGGCAATGTCTGCAAAAAGCCGAAACTGGGAATTGATTCCGGAGTTTGCGGCAGAGGATGGGGGCCTGTCAGAGGCAAGCTATGAAAGCGCCCTGAAGGGGATTTGCCTGAAGTCCGGTATGGGTTTGAACAGCTTGGTGGTGCGTGGTTTTCCGGCAGTCGAGGAAGGGGTCTGGGAGGAGCGCATCAATGGAAAATGGGAACTTTTGGGGACTCGCTTCCCTGATGAGGAAGGATTGCAGTGGACCTGGAACCCCCAGAGCGGGGCCTGGGACTGCTTTTTAGGTATTTACCCGCTTTTGGAATCGGGGGCCTTCGCGGATCGCTTTTTGCGCTATAAAATCGAGACTCACTAAGGCGCGCGCGCATCCGCTATCTTAAGCAGGATTTTTAAAATGTTGATAGTGTCTGTTTTTCAGCTAGTTTACCAAGCTTGCTGTTAATAATAACAAAAGACCCTTTTCGAGGTCGTGATTTCAAACTATACTAGATAAATGGATATAACACTCTCGCTGGTCGACTACATCGTCATTGTGGCAATAATGCTGAGCCTGATCGGTGTCGGGCTATACTTCACAAAAAAGGGGAGCACGAGTCTCGATTCCTATTTTGTCTCCGGTCGTTCTCTGAAGTGGTACATTGCGGGTACATCCATGATCGCAACAAGTTTTGCGGCGGACACTCCGCTTTGGGTATCGGGTCTGGTGCGGACCCATGGAATACATTACATCTGGCAATTTTGGGCACCCTTGATTGGCGCGGTTCTGGCGGTGGTTTATTTTTCGCGAAAATGGCGACGGATGGGCTTTGTGACGGACGTAGAATTTACGGAGGCACGTTATGGAGGTGCTCCTGCAAAGGTATTGCGCGGCTGGTCCGGTGCCTGGGGCGCGTTATTCGTGTGTCCTTTGATCTCGGCTTGGGTGATCAAGGCAATGGAGACCATCTCGCGGGAGGCCTTGGGTTTGCCGGAGGAATATCAGGTCGCGGTGACCCTCGCGGTGGTGACAATTGCGGTTTTAATGTGCGGGCTCTCGGGTTTGTTCGGGGTGGTTTATACAGACTTTATCCAGTTTGCGCTGGCGACCGGAGGAACTTTATTGCTGGCGGTGCTGGCAGTGCAGGAGGTCGGCGGCCTCGATGCACTGGTTGCACAACTGCGTGGTATGGAGGCTTGGTCCGGGAATGAATTGAGCATCTTGCCGCAATTCGGCAATGAACCGGGTCAGATGTCGGTTTGGAACGGAATCGGTTATTTTGGATTTTTATGGATGACGGTAGGTCTGAGTGGCGGCTATCAGGCGCAACGTCTATTAGCGAGTAAGGACGCGAAGCACGCGAGCTACGCACAGCTCCTGCATTCCATTGTTTATTATGCCTTGATGGCGTGGCCCTGGATCATCGTTGCGCTTTGTTCGCTGGTACTGCTGCCGGAACTGGCGGTAGCGGATCAGAGTGCCGCCTATCCTCGCATGATCGTAACTATTCTTCCGGTTGGATTGCGCGGTCTCCTTGTGGCGGCGCTCCTTGCCGCCTTTATTTCAACAATCAGCACGCTCTTCAACTGGGGTTCTTCGTATTTGGTGAATGATATTTACCGACGCTTTTTGAATCGGAATGCCACCGAGTCGAATTATGTCTCCATCGGTCGCATCGCGACGGTTTTCATGGCGGTAGCCGGTGCTTACATTTCAATTCAGGCGAAGGACATTCAAACGCTCCTTACCTTGGCTTATGTTTTAGGATCCGCGAGTCTGGTGCCGGCGGTGCTGCGCTGGTTCTGGTGGCGTTTGAACGGGAAGGCTGAGCTTGTGGGCATGGTTGCGGGTTGGATACTGGTAGTGCTTCTCATGATAACAAAGAGCTTTGATGCTCCGATGGCTTCACTGCTGAATCTGGAGGAGGGAGTGGCTTTCAGTAGTGATCCAAATTTAGTGGGTGCGCGGATGCTGTTCATGATTCTCTCGGTGGGGTTCTGTGTGGTGCTTGCAGCCTTCCTAACCAAGCCGGACGATCCCGAGTTGTTGAAAAAGTTCGTATTGCGGGCGCGGCCCTTTCCCCTGGGTTGGCAACCCATCATTAAATTACTGGATGAACCCTACCATACTCCCGAACCTTTTTGGCGCACGATGCTCTCCTGGTTGATCGCGCTGGTGGGCGTGAGCAGCACCCTCTTTGGAGTTGGTAAACTACTCTTGGGACCACGACCTTTGGGGCTTGCTCTCCTTGCAGTGGGTGCACTGGCGCTCTTGGTAACCCTTAATCGAATTCGAACCGATTGTAGCAAGGAGGCCTGATTAAACAGAGGATGAAACTCCCGTTTATAATTTCAGCTTTCTTTTATTTGCTTGGCGCCTTGGTGCTGCTGGCAGGAGATCGCCCGGAAAAGCCGAATGTGATTCTGATTCTGACTGATGACCTTGGTTGGCAGGACGTGAAATGTTATGACATCGATGAACCCGCTCCGATGGAAACGCCAAACCTCGATGCGCTCGCCAAGAGGGGCGTTCAGTTTTGGCAGGCCTACTCACCGGCACCCACCTGTGCGCCGACCCGTTGTGCGATTATGAGCGGAAACCACCCCGCGCGAGCGCAGAAAACGCATGTGGTGGGTGGGGCTCCCCCTGCGCCTTACAATCGACCGAATTTCCGCATGATGCCTCCCTGGTATACCGGCCGGATGCCGGCGGATGAGTTAACCCTAGCCAAGGTGTTGCGGGAGAATGGCTACCGGACGGGGCATTGTGGCAAGTGGCACATGGCGATCGATCATCACGCTTTTCCGCAGCCCGAGGATCAGGGCTTTGATTATACCCGCAGCAATCGGGGCACGGCCGTACACATGCATCCCCATCGTTTAACCGGTTTTGCCACGACTGCGGAGAATGACCACCACCGTCTCGATGCAAACGGATTTCCCTATCATCAAAACAGTGTGGACGCCCTCAATTTTATTGAGGAATCAAAGGAGCAGGCTTTCTTTCTATACTACGCTACTTGGCTGGTGCATACTCCCATTCACACGCGCAGTCGGGCGCTTCTGGATAAATATGTGAAAAAGCTGGGGGTCAGCCTGCCGGAAAACCCGAAACACTGGAACGGAAAGGGGCAGACCAACCCCTTCTACTGCGCGATGGTTGAGCAGTTGGACTATTACATGGGGCAGCTTTTTGAATATCTGCAGCAAACCGAGGATCCGCGCTGGCCGGGGCACAAGCTTATCGAAAATACCTATATTATTTTCACTTCCGACAACGGCGGCATGGAGTCGATCCCCAATGAAATCATTACGGATAACGATCCTCTGGCTCGGGGGAAGATTTCGGCAATGGAGGGCGGCACGCGCGTACCGCTCATTATTACGGGGCCCGGGATTGCTGCTGGCGTGCAGTCGGAGGTCATGGTGAACGGTTTGGATTTCTATCCCACGATTTTATCGCTTACCGGGACCAAAGGTCCGGCGGGTAAAGAATTTGACGGTTGCGACCTCAGTGGCCTGCTCCTGCGGGATCCTGAGGACAAATCGCTAGTCCGCGACGCAAGCGGCAAGGTGCGCGAGACCATGGTTTGGCATTTCCCCCACAGCGTGGCGCTCGAGAGCACCATTCGAATTGGAGACTACAAACTAATTCGGAATTACGACTATGTGGGCAACGCCGCCACAGCAGAATTGGAACTTTACCGACTCTATAAAAACGTCGGGGGCAAAGTGGTGCGAGACGACATTGAAGAATCCCGTAATCTCGCTGGTCAGGAACCGGCTCGTGCTGAGCAAATGAATCGGAAGCTGACGGAAATCCTTGAAGCGATGAAGGCGAGTTATCCGTACTACAATCCGGCGTATAAGGGCGATTTACCCCACAAAGCGCAGGTTGCAGAGGTCACGGAGGCTCAGGTTGAAGGCGAATGGGTTCAATTTCGCTATCGTGAGAATGGAGCCGAAGTAGTGCGGGCCAACTTAATCTACACTTTAAACGGCGGGGCTCGCTACGAGGAATGGCATCGAGAGCCGGCCCGTTTACTAAGCGGTCACAAAGGGCAGGTAAAACTCCCTGAAGGCACCACCCATTTTTATTTAAACCTGATTGATACGAACAACTTTTTGGTGAGTTATCCCGAAGCGATGGATATGATCACCAAAAACAAGACCCGCCGCCAGTATTCAGAGGATGCCATTCCGGTCGTGCTGAAGTAAGTGAGGAAACAAAAAGCGAAAGCATAGAAAAAACCATGAAATACAAAATAATGATCGTCCTACTTGCCCTGCTGGCAAACAGCGCGCTGGCGGGTTGGTTTAAAAAGGATGCTCCCAAGGGCACCCCCAACATTATACTTATCCTGACCGATGACCAGGGCTATGGCGATCTGGCGGCGCATGGACACCCATATTTAAAGACGCCCCATCTCAACCGCCTGCATGACGAATCCGTACGTTTGGATAATTTCTACGTGAGTCCCTCCTGTTCGCCGACCCGCGCCGCGCTCCTTACCGGTATGCACGAATTCATGAACGGTGTTACCCATACCCTTGTTCCGCGCGAGCAGTTACACAAGGATGCCGTCACTCTACCGGATTTGCTCAAGACTGCCGGCTACCATACCGGGTTTATTGGGAAATGGCATTTGGGGCACGAACGGGGCTATTTCCCTAAAGATCGTGGTTTTGACTGGTGTTCCACCAATCCACAGGGTCCCCGGCGGCATTTTAATCCAGAAATTATTCGCAACAATAAGCGCAGCCAGCGTGAGGGTTTCCGCGAGGATATTTTCTTTGATGAGGCCATGACGTTTATTGAAGAAAGCGGGTCGCGTCCTTTCTTCTGCTACCTCGCCACCTATTCACCGCATACCCCTCTTGCTGCGCCGGAGCAATACATCGCACCTTTTCGGGAAGCGGGCCTCAATGATACTCACGCCACCTATCTGGCGATGATCGAGAATGTTGATTACAACGTGGGCCGCTTGATGGCTTACTTAAAGGAAAATGATTTGGAGCAAAATACGATCGTTATCTTTATGAACGACAATGGGGTCACGGAGGGGCTGGATGTCTATAATGCGAACATGCGTGGTTGCAAATGCACGGTTTGGGAGGGCGGTTCGCGTGCCATGTCCTTTTGGCGCTGGCCGTCGCAATGGAAGCCGAAGACCGTAAACAATCTTACCGCCCACTTGGATATACTTCCCACCCTTTGCGAACTCGCCGGAGTGGAGATTCCCGCGGAAGTGAGAGCCCAACATGAAGGCTACAGTCTTTTGCCAATTCTGGAAAAGAAAAAGCCAAAGTGGAACGCGGAGCGATACCTCTACCATCATGTCGCCCGTTGGCCCAGTGGATTGGCAGCCTCCAGTAAGTACGCGATGGCGGGAATTCGGCAGGGTCACTACCTCCTGCTTCGTAGTGAGCCCTGCGAGGATCCCGCCTGTGAAGATTATCAAAGCCAATGTACCACTCTGCGTGCCGTAAACAAGGGTTTGACTACCACCACTTACGCGCGGGGTAGTGCCCAACTGCATTGGGGTACCACAACGCCGGGGCAGTGGGCTCTCTTTGACACCCTTGCCGATCCCGGTTGCCAAATGGATCTTTCAACTGAAAAGCCGAAATTAGTAAAAGAAATGAGCTTGGCTTACGACCGTTGGTGGGATGTTACTTTTCCTGTCATGATGGCGAAAGGTGGCGATGCCGGTGACCCGCTGATCAGCCGTCGGGCGTCTCAACAGGACAAGGCCTGGAAAGGACCAACAAGCGATAAGGACTTGCCGGCCCAAAAAGAGAAGATGGCAAAATCAACATCGCATAATTAAGGTCCGGGAAAGCCCAAGGACCCAACGCTCTTTCAGCCCGCCTTTTAATCTCAAGCCATGAAATTGAAACGTGATATTTTTATTCTCTTTCTCATTTCAGTGGGCGTGCTCAACCTGAATGGCAATCCGCGTCTGAAAAGCCTACATGCTCAAATGGATCTCAACGAGAATCACTTGGTTTCAGCCAAGGAGTTTCTGGACTTCTGGCAGCAACGTTTTAAAGCGCGCGATCGTGACGGAGAGCAGTGTCAGAGCGACAAAATATATGGCACAAAAGTAATGCAGCAAGTCGACGCAAATCGGGACGGGCCGGTGAGCGCTGCAGAGGATCAGGCCTTAAGGCGTATACATTTTAAAAGCCTCGACAAAAATGCGGATGGTAATGTCAGCGTTGCCAAGATGTTGGGCTTGGATGAGGCCTCTCCTGCGAAAGCCGATTTTGAAGCGAATCGTCAGGCGGTTTCAGGATTGGCGGAGTTGCGCACGGTTCCAAAAATGCAATCAGCGAACCGCTATGCTTCATCGCGTGAATTAAGAGCGATATATTTTGATGGTTTGGATTATATGGGCAAAAAGACGAAGTTTTTTGCGTGGCTTGGTTTGCCAGAGCAAAGCAAGGGAACGGTGCCTGGTATTGTGCTCGTGCACGGTGGAGGCGGCACTGCCTTTAAGCGATGGGTTGAGAGATGGACCGACCGCGGTTACGCTGCAATTTCGATTGCGGTCGAAGATGCTAAGTCCGCAATCCGTTTTCTTCACAAAAACATGATGCGTTTGAAGATCGATCCGAATTGTACCGTGGCTGCCGGTGGTTCGGCGGGTGGGCA
>DKOX01000148.1 GCA_002470925.1 Opitutia bacterium UBA7350
TCCTCCGGCAACCAGCCCTTCCGCGCGATATTCACCCCAGCCAGATAATACCCCAACCCCCCCGTGCTGTGCGCATCCGGATTGATCGCACAATGCAGTCCGCGCTCCGCCGCCCGCCGCCACAGGCGCCAGTCGAGGTCCAGCCGTTGCGGGTTCGCATTGATCTCGATGATCACCCGATTCGCAATGGCCGCATCGATAATCTTTGCCAAATCAATGGCGTAAGGTTCCCGCCGCAAAAGCAGGCGCCCCGTCGGGTGACCCAGCATCGTGGTCGCCGGGTGCTCAATCGCACGAATCACCCGCGCAGTCATCTCCGCCTCACCCATCCCAAAGGCCGAATGCACCGAAACCACCACGTAATCCAGCGCCGCGAGCGTGGCATCCTCCAAATCCAATGAACCATCCTTTAAAATATCACACTCAATCCCCGCAAAGAGATGTACCGCACCCGAACCCGAGGCATTAAAGGCGCGAACTTTTTCAAGCTGCTTGAGCACCCGGCGGTCATCCAGCCCATTTGCCTGAAAACTCGCCTTCGAATGATCTGCCAGACCGAGGTATTCAAACCCCAGTTCCTCCGCCGCCAGCACCATCGCCTCCAGACTGTCCTGCCCATCCGAAGCATCGGTGTGATTATGAAAGACCCCCCTCACCATTTCCGGCTTCAATAGTTCCGGCATCGCGCCACCCTCCGCGGCTTCCAACTCGCCCATTCCCTCGCGTAACTCCGGTGCAATTTCCGCCAATCCCAAAAATTCAAAAAGACCGGCCTCGGTCTCGATCCCATGCCCTTCAGGCTCCGCATCCGCCTCACCCTTCTTTGTCAGGCCCCACTCGCTCAAACTGTAACCCCGCGTCAGCGCCCGTTGCCTCAAAGCGACATTGTGCTCCTTCGATCCCGTAAAATGGTGCAGCGCAAAGGCAAATTGTTCCTCCGGCACCACCCGCAAATCCGCCTGCAAGCCCCCCTTTAGGCGCACACTTGATTTCGTCGGGCCCTGAGCGGTAACGCATTCAACCGCGGGCTGAGAAACAAACCACCCCATCACTGCGTCAACCTTCGAGGCCGCTACCACGAAATCCAAATCCCCAACCGTTTCCTTTAAACGCCGTAAACTTCCTGCAATCTCCGCCCGCTTAACCTCCGGAAGTCCACGTAAACCCTCCAGAATCGGACCCGCCACCGCATCGGCCTTCCACCATAAATGCCGTTTCGCATAGGCCGCCCGTTGCGCGATCCCGCCCAGAATTTTCTCTGCGGTCTTTGCGCCGAATCCCTTGATAGCCGCCACCGAGCCGTCTTCACAGGCACCCTTCAAGGCATCGATGCCCTCGACCCCCAGCGCTTCGTTCAGTTTGCGCACCCGCTTCGCCCCCAGCCCCGGAATCTCCAGCATTTCGATCAAGCCGGGCTCCACCGAAGCACGCAGTTGCTCTAAAAACGGCAAGGCCCCACTCCTTCGCAAAGTCGCCACCTTCTCAATCAGCGCCGTCCCGATCCCCGGGACCTTGCCCAATTCTTCCGCCTCCAGCAATGCATCCAAATCACCTTCCAATGTCTCCAGCGCCCGCGCCCCCGTTTGATAGGCCCGAATCTTAAACGGGTTCTCCCCCCGCAACTCCAATAAAACCGCAATCTCCTCCAGCGCCGTGACTATTTCCGCCTTCGTCATCCCCCCGACACATCACCCTCCAGAACCGATGCCAACTCTGCCTGCAGTTCGCTCAAGACCTCCGGACGTACCCAGTAAATCATATCCCGGCACATCTTCTTGTTCGTGATGATTCCCGCCTGCCGCAATACCCGCAAGTGATGCGAGGTCGAGGGCTGCGAAAGCCCGATTCGCTCCGCAATCTTTGATACATTGCAGGCCTGCTCACAGCTCGGCTCCGATGGCAGCATCCGGAGAATCCGTAAACGCACCGGATCCCCGATCGCCCAAAATTGCCGCGCCATCGTTTCCATCTCTATATCTGCTTCTTCGCTTTGCATTGACTTATTCAAATATATCTATACTTCTGTCCTTTTTAACAAGTTCTAATTTCGTTACAATCCTCGCTCCTCTCATGTTTCCAAACGACGCCTTAGAAAATTGGCATTCCGGACAAGGCCATTGGGCTCATATTGCCCCCGCCGACTGGAACGACTGGAAGTGGCAGCTCAAAAACCGCCTCACCTCCCTCGGGGATTTGGAACAATACCTCGAACTCGACCCTGATGAGCGCGCCGGTTGCCTTTTCGCCAACCAAAAACTTGCCCTCGCAATCACACCCTACTTCTTCAACCTCATCAATCCCGCCGATCCCGCAGACCCCATCCGCCGCCAGGTCGTCCCGCGCGCCGAAGAGACCCAAACTGCCCCCGAAGAACGCCTTGACCCCGTTGGCGAAGAAGAATCCAAAGCGGTGGACGGCATCATTCACCGCTACCCCGACCGCGTCCTCTTTCTCGTTACCGACCGTTGCGCCGCCTACTGTCGCTACTGTACCCGCAGCCGCCTCGTCTCCAACGCCCAGGATTACAACTTCCACCCCGAATTCGAGGCGGGACTCCAATACATCCGCGAACACCCCGAAATCCGCG
>DKOX01000048.1:0-21662 GCA_002470925.1 Opitutia bacterium UBA7350
CGCCAAACCCTGCAGGGTGAGGTGCGGGACAAATTGCGCGCGGGTCGCCCAGTCGCTGGTGAGGTTCGCCGTACTGCCGCCGGTTGTTAGAATGAGGGGATCCACCCCTTCGCGTTCGCGGAGTTCCGCAATGACGCGATCACAGAGGGCGTCCAGCATACCGGAGTAACCGATTGCGACCCCGAGTTGCATGGCATGACGGGTCGATTTCCCGATCGCGCCCTCGACCTGTACGAGGTCCTCGGGCTTAAGCTCTGGAAGGAGCGCAGTCTGTTCGTGTAGGTAGCGGGTCATTAAGCCGAGGCCAGGCGCGATGATGCCTCCCTCGTAACCCTGACTGCTTATAATGTCAAAAGTGACGGCGGTACCGAGATCGATGACGATCGCGGGGGTGTGGTGATAGGTCTGCGCCGCGAGGGCGTTGGCGAGTCGGTCCTCACCTATTTCATCGGGTTTGGGATAGTGAATCGCAAGCCCGCTGCAATTATCGGCAGTCAGGTGGTGACAGGGCTTTCCGGTAGCCTTTAATCGTGCCTCAAGTAATAGGTTAACGGTGGGGACAACCGAGCAATAGGCGGAGCGGTCGGCAGTCTCGAGCAAGGGCTGGAGGGTGGTGATGGCACCTTCGCTTGGCAGGCTTAATTCGGCAGTCGGGAGGTCTCCGGCATGGCTAACCCTATCGCCTTCAACCAAGCCGTAGTGACTGCTGGTATTACCGATGTCAATGCATAGAGTTTTCATATCGCGCGATCTAGAATTGGCGGAGGGTTACGTCGCCCGCTCGAATGACTTGCGGCTTCCCCTCCGGAGTTTTCAGCAGGAGTGCCCCGCTGGAATCGATTCCGCGCGCAATGCCGTGAATCGTTTGCCCCGCGTATTCCGCGACTACCTCCCGTCCATAGAGACTATCAAATGGCCCCCAAGCTTCCAGGAGGGCATCCCTGTTTGTATCAGGATTCTTGATACAAATAGCATAGGCTTCTTCAATCGCCTTGAGGGCACGAATCGCAAGCCTGTTCAGGGGGAGTTCTTTGCCGCTGATGGCCTGCAAGCTGGTGGCGCGCTCGCGCAGTGCTTTGGGTAAATTCATGGGGTTGCTGTTGACGTTGAGGCCCAGCCCGAAAAAGAGGGCCTTCAGTCCATCCGCATCCAGTTTTGCCTCGGTAAGCATTCCCGCGAATTTGCGTCCCTCGCAGTGAAGGTCGTTGGGCCACTTGATTTGCAGTTCAGATTCAGGGAGATCTTGACGCAGGAGGCGACAGAGCAGGATTCCACACCACAAGGTGAAGTGTTGGAGTTTTTGGGCGGGTAGGCGTGGTTCGTAAGTGACGGTGAGGTAGAGGTTCTCAGCGGACCCGCTGAACCATTCGCGTCCGAGCCGTCCCCGGCCCTTGGTCTGGCAACTGGAGAGCACCGCAAAGGGGCCGCGGCGCCCGTTGGCAATTTGTCGCTCGGCTTCATTGTTGGTGCTGTCGAGCACTGGGAAATAGAGACAGTCCATCCCAAGCCCCTGATCTTCCGCGGCGAGTTGTAGGAGCGCCGGGTGCAACACCTCCGGTTGCGCGGTCAGTCGGTAACCGCGGTTGCGAACCGCCGCAATTTCAAAGCCCGCTTCCTGTAGTTTTTTGATTTTTCCCCAGACTGCCGGACGGGAGAGCCCCATGTCTTCTGCGAGTTGACTGCCCGAGACGAAGCCCTCCCCCGCGTCAAGGAGGGCGCGGAGGACGCGGCACTCATCCGGTCGGGCCCTTAACTGGCGGTATTCACTGGAAGGAGGTGTGGGCATTGCGAATTTAAACTAGAGCCAGTCCATGCCGATGTCCTTCCAGGTGCTTTGATGCACCGGCGCACCGGTCGAGATAAAATCGAGCCCGAGTGTCCCGATTTGCGGAAGGGTCTCAAGGGTGATGCCACCGCTGGCCTCGGTGCAGGCCCGGCCATCGACTTGAATCACGGCTGCTTTCAAGGCTTCGGGGCTGAAGTTGTCGAGCAGCAGGATGTCGGCGCCACCGGTGAGGGCGGGTTCAATTTGATCAGGGGTATCAACTTCGACCTCAACCGGGATTTGTGGCTGGATGCGTCGCGCGAGCGCGACTGTTTCGCTCAGCTTGGCCCCGGTGAGCGCGAGGTGGTTGTCCTTGAACATGACGCGGTCAAAGAGCCCCATCCGATGGTTGTAGCCCCCTCCACAGGCACAGGCGTATTTCTGCAGGACCCGATATCCGGGGAGGGTTTTGCGGGTATCAAGCAGGGTGGTGGGTGAATCTGCGAGCGCCTCGACATAGCGGCGGGTTTCGGTCGCGATCCCGGATAGATGTTGGAGGAAATTGAGGACCACCCGTTCTGCCTGCAGGAGAATCGGCCCGGGCCCCGAGAGGACCCCGATGACATCGCCGGGCTTGAGGGCGGCGCCGTCTTGCTGGCAGGGTTCAAAGGAACTGCCCTCGCCGTAAGCGGCGAGCACGAGTTCAACCAGACCCAGACCGCAAAGGGTCATGCTTTCGCGGGCGGTCAATTGGGCGGCGCCGCTGGCACCCTCCGGCATGAGGGCACTGGTGATATCGCCCAGTTGTGCGGGACGTTCCGCCAGTCCTGCGCCGGCGAGGTCTTCAATCTTGGCAAGGCCTACCAGTTGACGCAGATAATCCGAATCAATTCGATCCCAGCTCAAACGCATTAGCAGGTTCTCTTTTGTGAATCGCAGGCTGTTGGACATAGGGAAAAAATGCTGCCTCACCCCCTTCAGGGCAATGCCGAATAAATCTCGGGAAACCCGATTCTAGGGCTTGCGATAGATTGCCTGCAGGGCGGCGAGGTCGGCCTCGCGGGTGCTGCTGTGGAGGATGTGGTCGTAATTTCCGGCTTCAAGTATTTCGCCCTTCGCAACTTCAAGCCGTCGCTGCACCTCCGCTTCGCTGTCGGTGGCGCGACCTTCCAGTCGTTCTTTGAGGGCTTCCAGTCCCGGGGGCATAATAAAGACCGTTGTCAGTCGCCCCGCCAGCAGGGCATCGTCTTCCGCGGTGGCACGGAAACTTGCCGCCCCCTGCACGTCAATATTGAGGAGGAGATTCATTCCTGCCCGCAGTTTATCCTGCACGACGTGTTTCAAGGTGCCGTAGTAGTTGCCGTGCACGCGGGCATGTTCATAAAAATCCCCGGTCGCGACCTTTGCCTCAAAGTCCGCGCTGCTTAGGAAATGGTAATCGACCCCGTCCGCTTCATTGCCGCGAGGGGGTCGGGTGGTTGCGGTAATGACGCGCTCCAGATGGGATTCTACCCGGAGCAGGTTTTCGCAGACCGTAGTTTTCCCGCTTCCGGCGGGGCCAGAGACAATCAGGAGGCGGGCGGGCGTGTCCTTTGCGGAATGCACTTTTCTAATAGGATAAGGCAGTGGCGACCAGCACGCCGCCGTAAAGCACAAAAGAGGCGCCAAAGAGGCGTGGTCGGGTCGCTTTCCGATAGAGCCAGTCGATGCAATCACGCATCCGGTAGGGGCTCGCGCCCATAACGAGGGCGAACAGGATTGCGAGGTATACAAAACTCACCAGCAAGAGCCGTGAAGCAGGGTCTTGCATATAGGCGGCTTTTAATAATGGATTGGCGGTGAGAAGGAGTAGGGCGGCAAATCCTCTAACTGCGAGGAAGTCCGGGACGAAGTAAAAGGCCCCCAGCGCGGAAAGCCCAAAGAGGGCGAAGAGAAGCGCGCGATAGTTTCCAAAATCAGCGGGCCCCAGGTGCCAAACGTGATACAGGAACCATGCGGTGGCCGCACCAAAAAGGAGGATCGCCGCGAGTTGCGAGCGGGGAAATGCTTTCATGGCATGCTCGCTGCGCATGCCGTGCCAAAGGAAGTGAGCACCAAAGGCAACCAAAGCGATTCCGGTAAAAAGTGTGGCTTGGAACAGAGTCATGACGGTGATAGCCAGAGGCTTACCGCACGAAGCCTTGGAGTGAAGCAAAAAAGCACCGCGGCCGCGCTTAAATATTTAAAATGTGTAAGTCAAAATTTATATTAACATAGGGTTATAGAGGCGACAAAAGTCAGGAATTGAACTATTATACCACTTCTAAAAATTCCTGATCCTATGGTGCAGCCGCTTTGAGTCTCTTCGCAAGGCGGCCGTGCAGGAGTGCACCGGGGTGCATAACTGCACGGGCAACGCCGCGGAAGGCTCAAAGCAGCGCATCGCACAGCGACAGGAGAGAAATCGGCTCTGCCATAGAGGCAAGAATTTTTAGAAGTGGTATTATTATGGAAAAACCAATGCCGTAATTCTCATCGGTGGTATCTTCGCAGGAGCTCCTTTGTTTGGACAATCGCTGAACCTGCTCCCCCGTCTATCCCTGCTAGCGAAGGCTTTTTTAAGCATCTTTCGATTGGGCGGCTCCGCAATACGGGTCGCCCAATTTTTTTTCGGATCAGTAAGCCTTGTTGGGGGCGAGCCACTTCTCGCACGTTTCCAGCGAAAGCCCCTTTCGTTCGGCATAGCTTTCTACCTGATCCTTTTGGATGGGCCCCACCTGAAAGTATTTTGCCTCGGGGTGGGCGAAATAGAGCCCGCTCACACAACTGCCGGGGGACATCGCAAAATTTTCAGTGAGGGTCGCGCCGGTCGTTTCTTCCGCATCGAGCAGTTCCCAGATGAGTGCCTTCTCGGTATGATCGGGTTGGCTGGGATAACCCGCTGCCGGGCGAATGCCGCGGTAGCGCTCCCTAATCAAAGCCTCGTTGTCGAGTTCCTCGTCGGGCGCATAGCCCCAGAGCTCCTTGCGTACATGGGCATGGGTTTCCTCAGCGAGGGCTTCTGCAAAACGATCGCCAATCGCCTTTACCATAATGGCGTTGTAGTCATCCTGGGCGTCCTCAAATTCTTTCGCAAAGGCATCGACCCCTTCAATGCTGCAGACAAAAGCACCACAAGCATCCACCTGACCGCAATCCTTGGGTGCCACAAAATCGGAAAGCGCGAAGTAGGCGCCGTCTTTCGCTTTGCGTTTTTGTTGGCGGAGGGTGTGCAATGTATTCAAAATCTCACTACGCGAGGCGTCGGCATAGATCTCGATATCGTCACCGTGTGAGTTTGCCGGAAAGAGACCCACCGCGCGGCGGGCGCGGAAACGCTGCTCTTTGATGATTCGTTCCAGCATGGCCTTCGCGTCGCTCAATATGGATCGTGCCTGTTCGCCATAGGTGGCGTGTTGCAGGATGCGGGGATAAACGCCCTTGAGCCCCCAAGTCCAGAAGAGGGGAGAGTAATCGAAATATTCACTCAGGGTTTCCAGATCAATCGCGTCATCAATCGTGATGCCAATCGTATTGGGGGTTTTGAGTTCCGCTTGTTCCCAGTCGCAGGTGAAGCGTTTGGCGCGGGCCTCCTCCAGCGTGAGAAACTCGGTTTTCCCCTGATTCGCCTCGAAGTGTGCGCGTTGCACGGACTGTTCTTCTTTGATTTGAGTGAGGTAGGCCTCGCTTTTATCGGGGTTCAGGAGGTTGTTACAGACGCCCGTGGCAAGGGAGGCATCCCCGACCCGAATGACGGGCTGGTCATAATGCGGCGCAATCTTAATGGCGGTATGTGCCGCGCTGGTAGTGGCGCCACCAATTAAAAGGGGTTGTTTGAAGCCGCGCCGCTGCATCTCCTGCGCGACATAAATCATTTCATCCAGCGAGGGCGTTATCAGGCCGGACAAGCCCACGATATCCGCACCCCATGCTTCCGCTTCCTTTAGGATCGTATCGCAATCCACCATCACACCCAGATCCTTGACCTCGTAGTTGTTACAGGCGAGGACCACCGCTACGATGTTCTTGCCGATGTCATGCACATCGCCCTTCACGGTCGCGATCAGGAACTTGCCTTGACTGCGGGCGTTGGGGTTTTCCGCTTTCTCAGCTTCAAGATAAGGGGTGAGGTAGGCGACTGCCCGCTTCATCACCCGCGCGCTCTTCACGACTTGCGGGAGGAACATTTTCCCTGCGCCAAAAAGATCGCCCACGATCTTCATGCCGTCCATCAGCGGCCCCTCAATGACTTCCAGGGGACGGCCCAGTTGTTGACGGGCCTCTTCGGTATCGGGTTCGATAAAATCAACAATGCCCTTCACGAGGGCATGTGCGAGGCGTTCCTCGACGGTGCCTTCACGCCATGCCAGCTTGGCGGAGTCGTCTTCCTTTTTGCCACTATCCTTGACGCTTTCCGCAAAAGTAATGAGGGCTTCAGTCGCGTCCGGATGGCGGTTGAGGAGAACGTCCTCCACTTTCTTCAAGAGCTCCGGTTCGATCTCCTCATAGATTTCCAGCATGCCCGCGTTGACGATACCCATGTCGAGACCGGCTTCGATGGAATGGTAGAGGAAGGCGGCGTGCATGGCCTCGCGAACCGGGTTGTTGCCACGGAAGGAGAAGGAAATATTACTGATGCCGCCGCTGGTGCGCGCCCCGGGGCAAGCCGCCTTGATTTCACGCACCGCCTCAATGAAATCGACCGCGTAGTTATTGTGTTCCTCCATTCCGGTCGCGACCGTGAGGACGTTCGGGTCAAAAATAATGTCGTTGGGATCGAGCCCTGCCTGCTCCACGAGGAGCTTGTAAGCGCGGGAGCAAATCCGCACCTTGTCTTCGCGGGTGGCCGCCTGTCCTTTTTCATCAAATGCCATCACCACAACCGCCGCGCCGTAACGGCGGCAAAGCCGCGCCTGTTCCAGGAAGGTTGCTTCGCCCTCTTTGAGGCTGATGGAATTGACGATACATTTACCCTGCACACAGCGGAGTCCCGCCTCGATGACCGACCATTTGGAGCTGTCGATCATGATCGGAACCCGCGCGATGGCGGGTTCGGAGGCAATGAGGTTCAGGAACTTTGTCATGCAGGCCTCGGAGTCGAGCAAGCCCTCGTCAAAATTCACATCGATCACGTTGGCGCCGTTTTCAACTTGTTGAGCAGCGACCGCGAGGGCGCCGTCCCAGTCATCGTTGGTGATCATCTTCTTGAAGCGCGGGGAACCGGTGACGTTGCTGCGTTCACCCACCATGACAAAGCTGTCGCCAATGGCATGATTAAAGGCTTCGAGCCCGCTGAAGCGTTGCCGTTCGGGAAGCTGGGGACGGGGGCGGGGCGGGTATTGGCTCACTTCGCGCACCACCGCACGGATGTGGTCGGGGGTCGTGCCGCAGCAACCACCAACGAGATTGACGAGGCCATCCTTCGCAAACCCGCCCACCGCGCTGCCGGTATGATCGGGGGTCTCGTCATAGCCGGTGGGAGCGAGGGGATTCGGTAACCCCGCGTTGGGGTAAACGTGTACATGGCAATCCGCAACCCGCGAAAGATCTTGTAAAAAGGGCCGCATGAGGTCCGCGCCAAGCGCACAGTTCAGGCCCACGCAAAGCGGCTTGGCATAGCGGATGGAATTCCAGCAGGCCTCCACAGTTTGCCCGGAGAGGGTGCGACCCGATTGGTCGGTAATCGTGACCGAGATAATGACCGGCAGGCGCTCCTCACGGGTGTCGAAGAAATCTTCAATCGCATGGAGGCAGGCCTTTAAATTGAGAGTGTCAAAGACCGTTTCCGGCAGGAGGAGATCGACCCCGCCCTCCACAAGCGCCTCAACTTGTTCATAGTAGGCTTGGTGTAATTCCTCGTAACTGGTGGCGCGGTATTCCGGACGGTTCACATCCGGAGACATCGAGGCGGTGCGGTTCGTTGGACCAATCGCGCCCGCGACAAAGATGGGCCGACCCTCTTGCGCCTCTATTTCGTCCGCGACTTTGCGGGCAAGCTGGGCAGCGTGCAGATTGATATCGCGCACGCGGCTTTCCAGCCCGTAGTCCGCCTGAGCGATCGTGGTGCCCGAGAAGGTATTGGTTTCGATAATGTCTGAACCGGCGAGAAGGAAGTCGCGATGGATTTCCTCGATAATTTCCGGGCGGGTGATGCTGAGGAGATCGTTGTTACCTTTTAAATTACCGGGCGCATCCGCGAGGCTCTCGTCCCGAAAGTCCGCCTCCTCCAGCGAATGTTGCTGGATCATGGTGCCCATCGCCCCGTCTAGGAAAACAATGCGTTCCTCCAGTAATCCAGCGAGCTGCTGTCCTTTCGCGGTGAGTGGTTTATTGGTGGAGGGCATGATGAGATATCAACGCATCATGATATCTTGATATGTCAACTCCGAAAACGTTATTGGCTGAGGCCGGTTAATCATCTTGTGTGAGCACTTTTTGAGCTTTGCGGCCTCCGACAGACCATCATGCATCATCCAAGCTCGCCGCTTGCGCTTTAACTACTCAGCTGAGGTTTTTCCAGCGCATCATAACGATGCATCAGTTAAACGAAGCATGCTTAATGGTCGAAGGAATGATACTATGACGCGTTTGCCTAAAATCGCCTATGGCTAGCTTGAGATGTTTCAAGCCAACACATCATAAATCCCTAGGATCAAAATGGCATGTCGAAGCGGATGAGCACAGAACCGAAGGGATGTTTTCTCTTTTGGCTTTTGAACTCGCGGGTTCGGTGTGTGAACGAATGGGAAAGTTCAAAATGCCGCCAACTCAAACCGTATCCCAAGAGGGCTTCGCCAACGAAGGCTTTCGTTTCGACCGCATATTTAAAATCGCGGAATAAGGGGCCATTGAGGGTGATGTCATGAAGAACTCCGGTTCCGCGAAATCCAGCATAAGTGTAAAAGGAAAAACGGTTCTTGCGGGGATCTTCCACGCGGAAAAGGTCATGGGCGTAGCTGCCAATTTGCACCCGTGGGGTGCTGTATGAGGCACTCAAGTTGTAACCCGTGCGCAGGAGCAGACCCAAATATCCATTGGTCTGGAAATTCCCCACCGCAGCGCCCCATTCGTAGTAGCCGTCAATTTTCAGTGGAATGTTTTCACTTAACTGATCAATCGGTAGCTTATACTTATGGTCAAAGTGAAGATTGAGGGTTACCTCTTGGGGCACCTGACTATCCCAGCCACTGAAGAGATGGCTGTTCGAAATATTTTTATGAACCCAATCCTGAGTTTGTTGCGCAAAGCTGGATTTGCCGGTTGTGCCAACCGAAAAGGTCACGCTACTCACGGATTCATTATTTTTTGTATGCAGCGAAAATTCCAGACCCAGCCAGCCCGCAAAGGGGCGTTCTCCGTAAGGGGGTACTTTGGCTGATTTGTCCTTGGGCGTAAACATTAACTGGGTCAGACCCGTACCCCAAGCATAACGTGTTATACCATCGCCCCGAGTACGAAATCGCCCCAGTTCCGTCTCAGAGTCAGCCCCACTCAGCTTGTGTAGTCCTCTTTGAAGCACGTTTTCTTTTATGGCTTGATCCTTATGCTCTCTCATAAAGGCTATCCGAGTGCCATTGGTATAGTCCTCATCAATGTCGTAAAACAAATCATTATCGAATTGAATTATGTACTTATTCGTTGCCTCCGCGCTCAGGTTAAGCAGAAAAAAGACAAGTATTAATATATAACGGGTTTTCATATAATCAACATAAGGCATAGTGCCCCACTTTTGTAAACTATTTTATGGATCATCTAATGCAGTTATTTCCGGCATTGTCAAAAAATGAGATGCAACGGCTCACTGAATGGGCGGTGCTGCTGCGGGAATGGAACGAGAAGATCAATCTGATTTCGCGCAAGGACATCGAGCATCTGGAGTCACGGCACCTCGCCCCCTGCCTCGCGATCACCAACCACCTGCAACTGATGCAGGGTGCGCGGGTCATGGATGTGGGAACGGGTGGTGGCTTCCCGGGTTTGATCATGGCGATTTGTTATCCGCAGGCTCAGTTCACGCTGGTTGATTCCATCGGCAAGAAGGTCGCGGTGGTACAGGACATTGCGGAGCGACTGGGTTTGCGGAATGTGGTGGCGCGGCAAGCGCGGGCCGAGTCCATCCAGCGGGAATTCGACTTTATCACCGGTCGTGCTGTAAAGAATTTGCCGGAGTATTTCAGCTGGATCAAAGGCAACTTGCGGCGGGGGCAACGCAATTCCCTACCGAATGGGGTGCTCTATTGGAAGGGCGGTGACCTCGCGGCGGAATATGCCGCAATCGGGATTGAGCCGCGTCGCCGCATTGATTTGCAGGCAGAGCTGAAGGATCCCTATTTCGCCGATAAATATATTTTGCATTTTGATGCGCGGGATGTGCCGCGCGCGCGAGTCCCAAACCCGCAGTAGAAAGAACCTATTTCCCCTTTAGGAAATCCCGGGAAGCCCGCTTCAGTTGCTTGATGCGCGACGCGTTTTTGTTCAGATCCCCTTTATCCATCTGGTCGATAAAGAGGACGCCGTTCAGATGATCGACTTCGTGCAGAATACAGCGCCCGAGCAAGCCGTTCGCCTCGATGACATGTGGCTCGCCTGCCAAATCTTGAAAGCGGCAGCGCACTCCTGCCGGACGGGTGACGCGTCCATTGACTGCGGGAAAAGAAAGGCAACCCTCTTCATAGACCTCAGGGCTGGGGTCAGTGATTTCGACCTGCGGATTTATGAGGGCGAGCGGCATAATGACATCAAGCGGGAGGGCCTTCCCGTCAAAGCGGCAATCAAAATGGAGATTCGCGCCCTCGGGCGGTCGCACATCGAGGACACAGATTTGAAGGGCTTGCCCAATTTGCTGTGCCGCCAGACCGATGCCGTCGGCATGGTACATTGTTTCGAGCATGGCGTCGGCGAGTTCTTTAAGCTGTGCATCAAAAATTTCCACCGGCGTACCGATTTTGCGCAGGATGGGTTCGCCGTAATGGGTGACTCGCAAGGACATACCGAATACTGTTGGAGGAACGGCACGCTGTAAAGCCCGGGCTTAGCGTACCTCACGGACGGGGATATGAATTTCACCGCGCTTGAAGGCGGGCAGCGTGAATGGGCCATTCCAATAAATGGCGCGCGCGGGTCCGGTCGCTTTGTATTTTGTTTGTTCGGCCAACCAGGTTTCAAGTTTGAGGCGTGCCTTGTGAAAATTTTCCTCGGAGTATTTACCGCGAATACCGATACTGGCGACGGTGCGGTTCGGAAAATCCTCGATTTTGACCTCCTCGGTTTGCGGCAGCTCGCGTTTTCCCGCTTCGGCTCCCAAATAAAAATACATCGCACCCGGGTCGATTTCCGCTTCGACCGGGACGGTCATCGCAATCTTGTTGTCCTTGATGTAATTGAAAAGTGGACGGAAGAGGTTGTCGACGCGCTCGTAGTAGGGTTTGGCGGAACGAGTTACAATAACACGGCAGGGCGGAAGCTCCTTGATTTCCAGGACATCCACTTCGGTCTTGGGAAAGGCGCTTTCGTATGCGGCAAGTGGGCTCATCAGTAAAATTAAGAGTAGAACGGTGAAATAGCGCATAGGAATAAAACGTGACGGCAATTAGAATCATTACAGCGCGAGGCGGCTTTCATTCTGGAACAATTCAGGGTAGTAGGGTATCTACTGTATTCAATCACTCATGTTTTCGCGTATTCCTGCAACTCTATTTCTGCTCCTGCTGTCCTTAAGTGCCATTGGTCTAAGGAGTACCGCGGCGGACTCGCCGGTTGCGGCGGACTTGATTTCGGAGGCGTCGGCCGTCGCGGAGGGGGATCGCTTTTACGTGGGGGTCCGCTTTGAAATCGACCCACATTGGCACCTTTACTGGAAGAATCCCGGCAGCAGTGGCTATGGAATTGCGGTGGATTGGGATTTGCCTGCGGGCGTGAAGGCGGGACCTTTGGAATGGCCGACTCCGGAACGCTTTGAGTTCGATGGGTTCATCAACTATGGTTACAGCGATAGGGTTACCCTGTTGGTGCCGATTGAAGTCGATACTTCGCTTTCCGGCGAAGTGGATCTAAAAGCGACGGTTTCCTGGTTGGCCTGCGAAACGGCCTGTGTTCCCGGCAGCGCGGAGCTTCAACTCCGTTTGCCCCGGTCCAAGGTGAGTGAGCCTGACCCTGCGCAAAAAGCATTTTTTGAGGATGCCCGGGCGGCGCTACCGGAAGGATGGAGCGGCGGTCCTTTGATTTATGAAGGAGGCGAGGGCGGGATTCGTCTCCAGATTCCCGATAGAGAAATTGAGGAGGCATATTTTTACGCGGAGGCATTCGGCTGGGTGGATACGGACGCGACGCAGGTGCTGACGCAGGAAAAAGGGATGAGTGTGCTGACGGTTCCCGTTTTGGAAGGGGAGTTGCCGCCACAACTGACCGGGGTACTTGCACTGGATGGGGAGGCATGGGAAGTGGGGCTAGCGCCCGCCGGAGCCGCTTCGGAGATGCAAGTTTATGGAAGCGGCTGGGAAGGCAAGTTGTTGCAGTGGGGTTTCGGTGGTTGGTTGCTGCTCGCCTTTCTTGGGGGTGTGATCCTGAATATCATGCCCTGTGTTTTGCCGGTGCTTTCGCTCAAGGTGTTCTCTTTGCTCAAGCACGCGGGGCAAACCCGCGGACAGGCCTTTGCCTATGGTCTGGCTTATACGCTGGGGGTAGTGCTCAGTTTCGTTGTTTTGGCGGCGGCGCTCTTTGCCCTGCGCGGCTTGGGTGAACGGATCGGCTGGGGCTTTCAATTGCAGAATCCTGCCTTTGTGGTGACGCTTACCCTGCTGCTTTTTGTCTTCGCCTTGAACTTGATTGGCGTCTTTGAAATGGGGGTAGGCTTGGTGGGTGCGGATTCCAAAGTAGCGCGCCGCAAGGATTTGCTGGGTTCCTTCGGCACCGGCATTCTGGCGGCAGTGGTGGGGGCACCCTGCGTGGGGCCCTTGGTAGGCGGAGCAAGCGGGGTGGCCTTGCAAGCGGATCCCCTGACCGGGATTTCGGTTTTTGCGATGCTGGGTTTCGGGATGGCCTTTCCCTTCCTCCTGCTTTCGGTCTTTCCAAAACTAGCGGCTTATTTGCCAAAGCCCGGTGCTTGGATGGAGGCCTTCAAGCAAGCGATGGGCTTCGTGCTTTTTGCGGTGGTGGTATTTTTACTTTGGGTGGTTGGTCAATCCGGTGGAGTGGAGGGCATGGTGGCTTTATTGCTCGCGCTCTTGCTGGCGGCCTTGGCGGCGTGGATTTACGGTCGCTGGGCCGCGGTTTCCTGTCCGTCGCAAACGCGTCGCAGGGCCTCGGTGTTGGCGCTCCTTTTGTTGGGCTTATCCCTCTGGGGCGGCGCGCGCTTCGTGGGACAGAGCTATGCCGCAGCAGTGGGCGGGGTAAGCGAGCGGTCCGCCGAAGCCTTCTGGCAATCCTGGTCGAAGGAACGGGTCGCTAGCGAGCTGGCTGCAGGGCGTTCGGTCTTTGTCGATTTTACGGCGAGTTGGTGCCTCATCTGTCAGGTCAATAAACGCACCGCTTTGCGAACCGCGGGCACCCGCGAGCTATTTGAAGCGCATGGCATTGTGCCCCTGGAGGCTGACTGGACTCGCTACGATGCCGCGATCACCGATGCCCTTGAATCCTATGGCCGCTCCGGGGTGCCGCTTTATTTGCTTCATACCCCTGACGGGAAGACTGAGATTTTGCCGCAAAATTTGACGCCTGCCATTGTGAGGAAGGCGGTCGAATCGACGCATTGATCAATGTTTAAGCCTCGATTTGGGGGCGATCCGCCTGTGGCCAGTCGATGTGGTAGAACTGTCCCCGGGGTTGATCGACGCGCTCGTAGGTATGGGCTCCGAAGTAATCGCGCTGCGCTTGCAGGAGGTTTTGCGGGAGTCGGGCGCTGCGGTAACCGTCATAATAAGCGAGGGCGGAACTAAAGGTCGGGACAGAAACCCCATGCTCGGCAGCAAGCGCGATCACGCGGCGCCAATTCTTTTGGGCGGCGTCAATCGCTCCCTTGAAGTAGGGGTCGAGGAGGAGGTTGGCGAGTTCGGGTTCGCGGGCAAAGGCCTCGGTGATCTTTTGGAGGAAGGCGGCGCGAATGATGCACCCGCCACGGAAGATTTGAGCGATTTCGCCGAAGTTGAGACTCCAATTGTATTCCTTCTGGGCTTCGCGCATGAGTTGAAAGCCTTGGGCGTAGGAGCAAATTTTGGACGCGTAGAGCGCTTGACGGATCGCTTCCACCAACTCGGCCTTGTCGCAGTAATAGGGCGTTGGTTTGGGACCGCTCAGAATTTTGGAAGCGGCGACCCGCTCTTCTTTTACCGCGGAGAGGCAGCGCGCGAAGACCGCCTCTGCTACGGTGGGTGCGGGGGTGCCCATGTCGAGGGCGTTGACCGACGTCCATTTGCCGGTTCCCTTTTGTCCGGCGGTGTCGAGGACGACATCCACGAAGGCCTGCCCGGTGACGGGGTCATTTTGTTTTAAAATATCAGCGGTTATCTCAATGAGGAAGGAATCGAGTTCACCTTTATTCCATTCCGCAAAGATATCGCCCATTTCGGCGGGGCTGAGTCCGAGAACCTGTTGCATGAGGTCATAGGCCTCGCAGATCATTTGCATATCGCCGTATTCGATGCCGTTGTGTACCATCTTAACGTAATGACCCGCGCCATCCGGGCCGATGTAGGCGGTACAGCTGAATCCGCCTTCCACCGGTTTGCCGGGGGCGGCGCCTTCCAGCGGTTTGCCGGTATCGGGGTCAACCTTCGCGGCAATCGCTTTCCAGATGGGTTCCAAATATTCCCAGGCTTCAGGACTGCCGCCGGGCATCAGAGAGGGACCAAAACGCGCCCCTTCCTCGCCTCCGGAAACCCCTGAGCCGATAAAGCGGAGACCGCGGGCGGTGAGTTCCTGCTCGCGGCGGATGGTGTCGTCCCATTTGGCATTGCCGCCGTCAATGATGATGTCGCCCGTTTCCAGCAAGGGCAGGAGCCCCTCGATCACTTTGTCAGTCGCCCAGCCTGCCTGCACAAGTATGATAATTTTGCGGGGACGCTTTAAGGAAGCTACAAAATCCTCGAGCGTAGCACAACCGACCAAGCCGCCGGGGGTATCGGGATTTGCCGCCACAAAGTCCTCCATCTTGGCGGTCGTTCGGTTATAAACCGAAATCTTAAAGCCGTGGTCGGCAATGTTGAGGGCGAGGTTTTGGCCCATGACAGCGAGACCAATGAGGCCGATTTCGGAGTTTGCTTCAGGCATGATTTTTTTGAGTGGGTGCGTTATGGATAAAAATTCTTTATTGGATTAGGATTAGTATACGTTGGTGGCTTCCTGGCTAATGACGGGTTCGTTGAGGAAATCCGCGGTAAAGCTCAGGACGGCGCGACCGGGTCCGATCTGTGCCCCCTCGGTGGTCACCTGTAAATTAATATCCTTGCCCGGTTCCAGCGTAGTGCGTGGGAAGGTCACGGTTTGCCCATCGATCAACCCGCGGGCGTCGCCCTCGACCGACTTGGGTCGGAGCGTGTCTTGGAATTGAAGGGTCACCGCTCCGCTGACGGGTTCAAAGTCGCCTTGATTGCGAACGCGGATGGTGTAGGTGGTCGCTTCACCGACCCGGATGGGATCCTTGCTGTCGGTGATAGAGATGGTCACCCCGGGAACGGCAAGCCATTCAGTTTGATGGCTGTCAGAGGCTTCGAGGCCTTGGGCGGTAAAGAGTTTCACGGTGTTGGTGGCAACGCCGGTACGGCTTGCCGCCACGCGGGTCGTAATCAACTGGCTCGCCCCCGCGGGAAGGGAGGGGATGACCCATCCGATGGCGTTGTCCTTAACGCGTCCGCCGCCGTTATCGGCAACGGTGGTTCCGGGGGGCAGGAGGTCGGTGATACGGACATCGCTCAAGTCGGTATCGCCGCTGTTTTGAATCGCGATTTGGAAGGTTTCAGGTTTAAAGACGTATGCCTGGCCGGGGCCGCTTTTGGAAATCCGGATCGCAGATTGAACCACCGTGACGGGAACACTGCCGCTTGCGGGGGCGGGGCTGCCTTGGTAGCTTGCACTGGCGGTATTGGTAAAGCTGCCTTGTTGGACTGCTCGCGCGCTGAATTCAACGGTGCGGCTGCTATCCGGCGCGAGGTCGCCGAGGCTTTGCTCATCGGCGCCAAGCGCCTGCAGGCCCGCGGGGAAGGCATCCTTTACCGTCACATTGCGGGCGACCGCGCTGCCCTCATTGGCAACGGTCACCGTCCATGCGCCGGTTTCGTTCAGTTCAACCGTGGCGGGGCCTTGCTTGGTGACCGCGAGACGGGGTTGCCCCGTAAAGAAGGGCAGGCAGAGGCGATTATCCACCGAGACCGTCGAGCAAATTGTATGATCTCCCTCGCGGAGGGCTTGAACCGTGACTGCAATTTCGCGCACCGCGCCACTTTCAAGCGGGCCAAAGCTCCACAGGTATTCGTTGTTGCGGACGGTGGGGGCGGGGTCGGCGGAGACAAGGCGAATGTTGGCGGGGAGGGTTTCGGTGATGCGAAGCCCTGTAATTGCCTCGTTGACTTGGGTTTTGAGAACGTAGCGCAGGGCGTCGTTGACTTGCCCCTCCTGAACGAGGCGTTTGCGAACCTCGACCTGGCTGGACCTAAAAAGTACTTCGCCTGCCCCGGGGGCAGGGTCAAGGGCATCCGCAAGGTCGGGGTCGGGGGCTGCCTCCGGCGCGGGGGGGAGGAAGCTGAAGTCTTCCGGGACCGGGACAGGCACGCTTTGAGTCGGCGCGGTTATGGTTCCGGCGGGGAGGCTGGTGGTTTGGCAACCGCAGAAAATAAGGATGGCGCCAAGCAGGCTGGATACAAAAAGGAGTTCGGTTCGTTTCATAATATTGATTTCTAACTTGGGACTGAGGCTTGTAAAGCACAGGGCGTGGAGGGAAGGGAAAAGTTCAATTGCCTCCAAAAAGATCTCCGTTTTGTGGCACGTCTGCGGGCTGGGTTTGCGGCGCAGGTTCATCTTCTTCGTGCAAATGGCGCGGGGCGTTGCGCACGTTTTCTGAGAGCGCCTGCTCGCCGTCCGCGACGATGGTGTCGCAGATCCCGCGCACATGCATGCGCAGCCATTTAGCGGTGGTGGATCCGTGGCGGTAATCGGCGGGGCCGTAGGCGTGGATGCGCCCCGCGTGAAGGAGGGCATCATTCTGGGCAAACTCCGCTTCACTTTCCGGGTTAAAGACGGCATAGGTTTTGCCGCCCTTTCCTTTGACCACCGAGAAGACCGGTACGTCGCTCGGGCCGTCCGCGATATAAATCATGCGCTCAATCGGGACGCGCCGGGCCGCGGGTGCGATGGCGGCATTGACATCGATCCCCGGGTGCTTGTTCGTCCCTTTATTGATCTCGAAGATGTAACGCGTCTTGGCGGTATTATCGACAATCGTTCCGATCTGACTCAGCTCAAACTCCAGATGGAGGGGCAATTCATCCTGCCGCGAATAGTGCGGGGGCAGGGGTGCCTCAATAAATTCGCTGCCGAAAATTCCCTGCACGAGGGGCGCGATGGCGCTCCCACGAATCATCTCCGCCAGTCCGGTGCTGATGATGTAATGCTCAAGCTGAATGTTGTGCTTGCGGTATTCCGCTTTCTCGGAGGCGACCGTTTTAAGGCTCTCAAAAAGTTCAAGCACCCCCGGGTAAAATTCCAGTTCGCCGCCGAGTTCCCGTAGGCGTGCATTCGTCAGCCCCTTTAATTCCCCGTTTTTTACGAAACTGAGCAGGTGATTCAAATAGACCGTGTCCCCGGAAACCCGGTTGCCCCGTTGGGCGTAGATTTCCGGCAATCCATTGACCTCCTTCCAGAAGGCCTCCTCGTCCATGCCGTAGGCTTTGAAAATCGGAGCCTGCATGTAGCCCGGAATCAGGGTCTTGTCGAAATCCCAAATACAAGCTACGATATTCTGACGGTGGAGCGTTTTCTTCATTTTGACGGCAAAGCACTACATAGTTGTCTTTCCCTCCATTAACTGCAACGCATTTTCATGAATATGCACAAGATTCCAGATATTGCGCCCTTTCGCGAGAAGCTCAGCGAGTTGGATGCCCAGATGGCGGAGCCCAATTTCTATTCCGACCAGCGCCGCGCTGCCGATATCTCGCGGGAGCAGCAACGGCTCAGCAACCTCGTGGAGAAATTTGAGGCTCATAACAAGGCGGAGCGCGAAATCGCGGAAAATGAAGCGATGCTCGCAGATGCATCGATTGAAGCGGAGCTTCGTGAAATGGCGGCCGAGGAAATCGAATCCCTCACGCAGGAGCGGGAAGCCCTCGTTAAGGATGTGCTGCGCGCCATGATTCCGCCCGATGCCACCGACAGCCGCAACTCCGTCATGGAAATCCGCGGTGGAGCGGGTGGCGACGAGGCCAACATCTTTGCCGGCGACCTCTTCCGGATGTATTCCCGCTACGCTGAATCGAAGGGATGGCGGGTGGAAGTCATCAGCACCAGCCCTGCCGAAACCGGCGGCTACCGCGAAATCATTTTTAATATTACCGGAGAAGACGCCTACAAACATCTCAAATTCGAGAGCGGGGTGCATCGTGTGCAGCGCGTGCCCGTCACCGAGACCCAGGGCCGCATCCACACCTCCACCGCAACCGTGGCGGTGCTCCCCGAGGCGGAGGAGGTCGATATTGAAATCAACCCCAGTGACCTCGAGATCTCCACGATGCGTGCCTCCGGCGCAGGGGGCCAGCACGTCAACACCACCGATTCTGCGGTCATGATGGTGCACAAGCCCACCGGGACCTCCGTTTATTGTGCCGACGAACGCTCCCAAATTAAGAACCGTGCCAAAGCGCTCGGGGTTATGCGCGCCCGCCTCCTCAAAGCCAAGGAAGAGGAGGAAAACGCCAAGTATGCCGCCGAGCGCAAGGGCCAGATCGGGACCGGTGACCGCTCCGAACGCATCCGCACCTACAACTATCCCCAGGGGCGGCTCACCGATCATCGCATCGGGATGAACCTTTCGCTCCCGCCCGCGATCGACGGCGGCCTCGATGAACTCATTGAGGGGCTTTATAATGTCGATTACGAGGCGCGCATTGCGAACCTCCTCAAGCAACAGGCGAGCTGACCCGCCCATGCGTACCCTCCGTGAAATTAAAGCCCGCACCGAACCCTTCTTCGCGGAGAAGGGCATTGCGAACCCCGGCTTGGAGGCCGATTTAATCCTCGCCCACGCCCTGGGTCTCAAGCGCCTTGACCTTTACCTCGACCTCGACCGTCCCCTCACCGAGGCGCAGCTCGAAACCCTGCGCCCCCTTGTTAAACGCCGCGCCGCCCGCGAACCCCTCCAATACATTCTCGGTTCCCATGACTTCGCGGGCCTTTCGCTCGCGGTCGATGCGCGTGCCCTCATTCCCCGCCCCGAAACCGAAGAACTGCTTGACCTTCTTGTGCAACGCCTGCGGGAGGCGCCGCCCGCCCGCATCCTCGACCTCGGTACCGGAAGCGGCGCCCTCGCGCTCGCCCTCGCGCACACCTTCCCGAATGCCGCCGTGACCGCCACCGATGCCAGTGCCGAGGCCCTCGACCTCGCCCGCGAAAACGCCGCCCGCAATAATTTATCCAAACGCCTCACCTTGCTCGAAGGTTCCTGGTGGGACGCCCTTCCGGCAGAGGCGTCCTATGATCTGATTGTTTCCAACCCCCCTTATCTGACCGAGGCGGAGCTCCAGACCGCCGCGCCGGAAGTTGCGGACCATGAACCGCGCCGCGCCCTCGTGGCAGGCAGCGATGGTTTGGATGACCTGCGGGTCATCCTCGCCGGAGCGCCACCCTTTCTCGCGAAGGGCGGCTTGCTCGCCCTCGAGACCGGCATCGCGCAGGGAGCGGCGCTGGAGGCACTCGCCTCCGAAAACGGACTCCAAGGCGAAACGCTCGAAGACCTCAGTCAACGCCCCCGCTTCTTTTTTGTGAGCTAATCGGGCGCCGCGATCCTCTCAGCTAGTGAGCTGCTTGAAATGCGCTTCGGCGGCTTCGAGGGCGGCTTCGGGGCTTTCGCCGGTCACGGTGAAGTGCCCCATCTTGCGCCCCGGTCGCGCCTCGCCCTTGTCGTAGAGGTGGAGTTTTGCGGCGGGGTCCGCGAGGAGGGGTGACCAGTCCGGCGCACCGTTTTTCCAGACATCCCCGAGCAAATTGATCATGACAATCGGGCGGAAGAGGTGGGTGTCGCCAAAGGGGAGTCCGCAAACCGCGCGCAGGTGTTGCTCAAACTGGGAACTGGGGCAACCCTCAATACTGTAGTGACCGGAATTGTGGGGACGGGGCGCCATCTCGTTGATGATGAGGCTGCCATCCGCGTCGAGAAAGAACTCCACTGCGAGGAGGCCCACGACGTCGAGGGCTTCGGTGAGGGCGGTGGCGAGTTGAGCGGCTTCAAGGTGGACTTCCTCCGCGGCGCGGGCGGGGAGGATCGAGGCGTGCAGGATGTGATGCACGTGTATGTTTTCCGCCATGGGAAAGGTCTGGGTGGCGCCGTCCCCGCGACGGGCGCAGATCACCGAAAACTCCCCCTGATGCTGGATCCATTTTTCCACCACCACGCGGGGCGGGCTGCCGAGTTGTTCCCAGAGCGCCGCGTAATCCTCGGCGGGGGACTCGAGTTTCACCTGCCCTTTACCGTCGTAGCCAAAAGCGGCGGTCTTGATGACGCAGGGGAAACCGATGGCGGCTACCGCGGCTTGAAGGCTTGGCGCAGAGTCGGCGTATTCGAAGGGCGCGCAGGGGAAACCCGCTTCTTTGAGAAAATCTTTTTCGCGCTGGCGGTGTTGACAGGTGTGGAGGGCAGTCCATCCGGGAAGAACGGGCTTGATCGCACGGAGGGTCTCAATGACCTGCGCCGGGATATTTTCAAATTCCAGGGTGATGCAATCGACCCCTTCCGCGAAGGTTTGCAGGGCGGCGGTGTCGTCGTAGGGCTCATTGAATTCGCGGTCGGCGATTTGACCGGCGGGGGAAGGGCCACCGGGTTCATAGACATGGAAGCGGTAGCCGAGGGGGCGGCCTGCGAGAATGAGCATACGGCCGAGTTGGCCGCCGCCGAGAATACCAATCGTGGCGCCGGGAGCGATCATGCCTGAGGGGTGTCGTTTTCGAGGACGGTCTGGGTTTGGGTTTCGCGGAAATCCTTGAGGCGTTGACTGAGCGCGGCATCATTGAGGGCGAGAATAGCGGCTGCCGAGAGGGCGGCGTTTTTCGCACCCGCTACCCCAATCGCGAGAGTCATGACCGGAATCCCCGCCGGCATTTGCACGATGGAAAGGAGGGAATCCTGTCCGCTGAGGGCTTTGGATTGCACCGGAACCCCGAGGACCGGGAGGGCAGTGAGGGAAGCGGTCATCCCCGGGAGGTGGGCGGCGCCACCCGCGCCCGCGATTATGACCTGCAGGCCCCGGGACTCCGCGGTCTCGGCGTATTCGTAGAGACGCTTGGGGGTGCGATGGGCACTGACGATTTTCGATTCAAAGGGGATTTGCAGTTGTTGGAGGAGGGCGGCGGCTTCACCCATGGTCGGCCAATCCGATTGGCTGCCCATGATAATTCCGACGAGGGGGTTGTTTGCGCTGATTTCCATGATGGCAAGAAAGAGGATTTACAGCATGAGTTCAACGCTCTTGTGCAGAAAGCGACTCATCGTCTTTAGAACGTTGGGGGGGGTGTTAGTTGCGGGGGTTGTAAGTTGAAGGTGGTTCGTTGGAACGTTGAGGGGGGAGTCGGATTAAGAGTAAGATTAAGAGTAGGAGTAAGAGTAGGAATAACCACGAACGGCACGAAAACCACGAACCCGGCAGAGCCGGAACCACTCATTCTCGCTTATAAACACTAATAT
>DKOX01000048.1:21705-21965 GCA_002470925.1 Opitutia bacterium UBA7350
TAATATTTTTGTTTTAAGGATGAGCGAAAATGAGCGCCCATTAGCGGTCGCCAGCTAAGCTGGCCTCAGAGCAGAGCACCGGAAAACGTCCAACATCGAACCTCGAACGCTGAACTTCGAACGCCGAACTTCAACTTTCATACTTTCCCGCCCCTAACTTTCCCACCTTCCCTCTTTTGCACTTTCCCACCACTAAATCCCACCTTCTCACCCTCAGGCAACAAGCTCTGTGCGCTTGGTGTCTTTGTGGTAAAATAATC
>DKOX01000050.1 GCA_002470925.1 Opitutia bacterium UBA7350
TCGTAATACCACGCCTCGTCATAGAAATCCCCCTCATTCAACGCCAACACCGGACAACCCTCAAACTTCAGCTCCGGTTCCGCCAGCGACGGCAAAATCCCCGCCTGCCGCAAATTGTACGCATCCGCATCCACAATCAAAATATCCGCCCGCGCGAAACCGCGGCTTTCCAGCGAAGCAATCAAGGCCCGCAGTAAAGGACGCGGCGTCGATAAACCCAGACCACTCCGCGTATTCACCTTCAAACCCGCCTTCCCCAGCGCGCCCGGCTTTAGTTCCCGTCCCGTCTCCGATTCGTATTCCGACAACAACAATTCCACCGCCGCGACGTAATCCGACCCCTCGGGCGTCGCGGCCTCCCATACCAGACCCGACCCCGACAAGCCCCCGGAACCAAAAAGCAAACCCGCCAAACAAATTTGCAGTATCCTTAAAGACCCGCACATCCACCTATCACCTTGACTCTTACAAGCGCCGCACAAGTGTTCTTTGTAAAGTTTTCTCCACATTCCAACCGTATAATATATATTTGAGATGCCGACTATGAAAAATAAAAAAAATCACCGCATCCATTTCCATCGTCTCATCCTCATTTTGGCCGCCTTGCTCGCCGTGACGGCTTGCACCGATCCGGAAACCGCCCGCCGCAATCAACTCGACAAAGCCCTCAATCTTCAGGCGAATGGTCAAAGCGAGGAAGCCCTCAGCATCCTGCAATCCCTCCTCGAAACAAACCCACAGGATCCTGAGCTCCTTCAGCTCATCGGTGAAATTTACCAAAAGACCCAGGACCTCAACCTTGCCGCCTTCTACCTCGAGCAAGCCGCGCTGAGCACCCCGGAAAACATCGAGCTTTTATATGAGGCTTACCTCGCGCTCGAGGCCGCCGGCGAAGACAGCCTCCCCATCCTCCGTCAACTCGCGACCCGTGCACCCGAAGCGATGAAACCCGAACTTTGGTTCAGGCTCGGGTCCAGCCTCGCAACTGCCAACGAAACCCAGGCCGCGCTCGATGCCTACCTCAAGGGCATCCCCAAAGACGCCGCCCTCCTCGCGCCCGAAACCGCCAACGCCATTGCCACCCTTTTCCTCCAGCTCGACAACAAAGCCCTCGCGGAGCGGTGGTTTAAAATCGCCGCCCAGGATCGCGGCCCCGAAGCCCTCACCGCCCTCCTCGGACTCCTGGAAATCAAACTCGCCGCCGCCGATTGGCCCGCCGCCGAAACCCTCATCGCGCAACTCGACCAACGCTTCCCCGGAGCAGTCGATGCCAGCGACTGGGCGACCACCGCCCGCACCGAGCTCCAAACATGGCGCACCGCGCAACAGGAATTATCCGAGACCCTCAAAACCACTCAAACTGAAACCGCCGCAAGCTCCGAAAACCCGCCCGCCGAACCCGTCCCCGATCCCGATCCCGAGGCCGAGGCTAAGGCCAAGGCCGACGCACCCGCATCCGCCAAAAGCATCGCTGCTGAAGAATTCGATGCCATGGAAGCGCTCGCCAACAAACCCGCGATCGAGACCACTGAAACGAGCATCAACGATATCCAGTTCGACCCCAGCATTGCAATCCAGCCCGCAGACCCCAGCCTCGACAACCGCACTCCCGCCGCCGAGACCCCCGCAATCGACCCCGCACCCGTAACCGATAGCCCCGAACCCGTCGCGACCCCGGAGCAGCTCCCCCCCAGCCGCGAACAACTCCTGACCGAGGCCGAAGGGGCCAAACTTCAACGCGATTTCAAAGGCGCTATCCGGCTTTACTGGCAAGCCCTTGGTCTCGATAACACCACTCCTGAAACCTGGAGCCAACTCTCACAAACCTACACCCTCAGCGGCGAAACCCGCAACGCCGAGACCACCGCCCTCGAGGCGGTGCGGCTCGCACCCACCGAAGTTGTTTACACCCTCGACTACCTTCGCATAGCCCAGCGCAGCAAATCCCCCAAGGCATTTCTCGCCGAACTAAAAATCGCCTTCGATCGTTTCCCCAATAACCCCGAGATTACCCTCTCGCTGGCCCGCGCCCTCCAACGCATCAGCGAGGACCGCCCCGCCGCCACCGCGCTCTACCAGCAATTTATCCAACAATTTCCCCGGCACCCCCTTCGCCCTGAGGCCGAAGCCGCCCTCGCGACCCTCGCCCAACCCGCGCCCTAGCCCCAAAAAACCGCTTCATCACCCACGTGCCGCGAGTCGCCCAACGCTCCATCGACGCCATGAAACACCAAGTCAATTTGGTGGACGTGGTCTCCCCGTACGTGCAACTCAAACGCGCCGGGCGCTCCTGGAAAGGACTCAGCCCCTTCACTCAGGAAAAAACGCCCTCCTTCTACGTCCATCCGGACCGCGGTTTTTTTAAATGCTTCAGTACCGGCGAAGGCGGCGACCTCTTCAGTTTTGTCATGAAGATGGAAAACCTTGAATTTATCGAGGCAGTCGAATTCCTCGCCCGTAAATTCAACATCAACCTCGAATACGAAGCCGGTGGCCCCTCCAAGAGCGACCTCTCCCTGCGCAAACAAATCTTCGCCGTCAACGAACTTGCCGCCAACTGGTTTCACCACCAGTTCATGAACAGCGAAGAAGCCGCCCCCGTGCGCCAATACTGGAACGAGACACGCGGTTTTGATACCGCCACCGCCGAGGCGCACAAAATCGGCTACGCCCCCGCCGCCCTCAATGCCCTCGCCCTGCTCTGCCAAAAACGCGAGATCAGCACCCAGGCCATGCACCAGTCCGGCCTCTTCTACGCCTACGATAACGAAAGCGACCCCACCCGTTTCAAATCACGCTTCCGGGGCCGCCTCATGATCCCGATCCGCGACGTCCAGGGCCGCGTCGTCGCCTTCACCGCCCGTCAACTCCCCCAGACCCCCGAGGACGACCCCGCCCGCGAGGCAAAATACGTCAACTCCCCCGAAACCCCCATCTTCCACAAAGGACGCATTCTCTTCGGCATGGATCATGCCCGCACCCACCTCAAGGACGGCGACAGTTTCCTCCTCGTCGAGGGTCAACTCGACGCCATTCGCTGCTGGTCCGTGGGGCTTCACACCGCCATCGCCCCCCAAGGCACCGCCCTTACCGAGGAGCAACTGCACCTCCTCCGCCGCTACGATCCCAAATCCGTTGAATGCCTCCTCGACGGTGACCGCGCCGGCCGCAAAGCCGCCCTCCGCTATGTCCCACTCGCCCTCAAAGCCGAGCTCGACTTCCGCTTCCTCCTCCTCCCGGAAAAAACCGACCCCGACGACCTCCTCCGCGAAGAGGGTGCCGGAGCCCTTGAACCCCTGCGCAAAAACGCCCTCAACGGTATCCAACTCAGCGTGAGCGAATCCCTCCCTCCCGATCGGGCGCCCAACCCCCACGAAAAGACCGCCGCCCTGCGTCAAGTCTTCGAGCTCCTGCAACACATCCCCTCCCTCGTCGCCCGCGAGGATTACCTCGCGCAAGCCGCCCGCCTCCTTCGCGTCGATCCGGAGCTCGCCCTCCGCGACTTCAGGCAATTCGCCCCACGCCACGACTCCAGATCCCAAAAAACCGCCCCGTCCGTTCCCTCAAATTCAACTGACGGACTATTGACACAAGCGACCTGGGAATTACTTTGGCTCGTTTACCATCATCCCGAATATGCGACCGCCACTGCAAACGTCACCGATTTTGATTGGCTTGACACCCATTCACCTCACGGCCGCATTCTAGCTCGCATCCTGGCCGAAATCCAAGAAGGCCTCTTAGAAAACAACCAAGCCATAGAAAGCCTCCTCGAAACAGACGAAGACCGCCAAATCCTTGCCGAAATCAGCCTGCGCGAACTCGAAGTCGAGCACCCCGCACGACAAATTAACGATTGCCTTAAGACACTTTGCCGTAATCACTTGCAGAAGTTAAAGCAGGATTTGGAACAAAAAGTAGCCAACACTGACCTTTCAGAAGAAACCCGTCTCCAACTCATGCGTGAAGTTCGCACTCTCCGCGACACCCTCAGCAAACCATTCGACTTTAAAATTCAATAATCCATCACCTTATTTAATTCACGCTATGCCTGCCGCGAAAAAGAAAACACCCGCCAAAAAAGCGCCTGCTAAAAAGGCCGTCAAAAAAGCCACAAAAAAGGCACCCGCGAAGAAAGCTGTCAAAAAGGCCCCCGTAAAAAAAACACCCGCGAAGAAAGCCGTCAAAAAAACACCCGCCAAAAAAGTTGTGAAAAAGGCGGTAAAAAAACCCAGCAAGCCGGCAGCTAAAAAGACCCTCAAGAAAGCCCCCGCCAAGCAGGTCACCAAAAAGGCCGCCGCCAAGAAGACCGCCAAAAAAGCCGCCAAAAAGGAAGTTGAGGACATCAGCGATGAAGCCATCGCCAGCGTCACAACCAAACGCCGCCTCACTCCCAAAGCGCAGGAAAAACTCAACGAGCGCATCCGCATCCTCATTCGCCTCTCCAAAGAACAGGGCTTCCTTACCTACAAGGATATCAACAAATCCCTCCCCGAAGGCGTCAATAATCCCGACGAAATTGAAAACGTTATTACCATCCTTCAAAACCTGGAGGTCGAGATCCTCGACGACAGCGAGGTTGAAAACTTCAAGGCACGCAAAGAGGAAAGCGAGGAGAAGGAAGTCCGCAGTTCCCAGAATGACATTCTGGACGACCCGGTTCGCATGTATCTCAAGCAAATGGGTCAAGTACCCCTGCTAACCCGCGAAGAAGAAGTCGCGATTTCCAAGCGCATCGAAAACGCCGAACAACGCGCTCAGGACGCTCTATTTTCCACCGCCCTCACCCTCGAGTATCAAAACGACATCGTCCGCAAACTCCTCAACCGCGAGGAGCGTTTCGACCGCGTCGTGCTCGATAAAAAAATCGAAAGCCGCGAGGCCTACTTCAACAGCCTGCCCAAACTCCTGGAGCAGGCCCACAAACTCGGCGAGCGCATTTACGCCGCGTGGGACAGCCAACTCGAAGCGGAACAAGCCAAGAAAGAGAGCAACCGCAAACGGGCAGTCACCCGTATGAAAAAATACGAAAAGGAATTGCGCCTCACCCTCCGCAAATACTGCCTCAAACTGAAAATTTTTGAGGATTTCCTCAAGGATCTGAATCCCATCTACCGCGAACTTAAAGATCTCCACGAAGACCTCGAGGCGGTCGGTAAAGTCACCACCCGCCGGCGCAAAAAGGTCAATGTTCCCGCCATTGAGAAACGACTCGGGGCGATCAAGACCGAATTCAAAATTGAACCCGGCGAACTCATGGAGCTGATCCGCGAGGTGCGCACCGGAATGCGGGAAGCCCACAAAGCCAAGACCGAGATGGTGGAAGCGAACCTACGCCTCGTCATCTCAATCGCCAAAAAATACACCAATCGCGGCCTCTCCTTCCTCGACCTCATTCAGGAAGGCAACATGGGACTCATGAAAGCCGTTGAAAAATTTGAATACCGCCGCGGTTACAAATTCTCGACCTACGCCACTTGGTGGATCCGGCAGGCGATCACCCGTTCCATCGCCGACCAGGCACGCACCATTCGCATCCCGGTCCACATGATTGAAACCCTCAACAAGGTCATGCAGGTACAAAAACAACTCCTGCAGGAACTCGGTCACGAACCTACCGCGGAGGAAGTCGCGGAGGAAATGAACCTCCCCCTCGAGCGCGTTCAATCCATCATGAAGATGGCGCAACAACCCATCTCGCTCCAAAGCCCCGTTGGCGATTCCGATGACACCAACTTCGGCGACTTCATCGAAGACAAGGGCGCGGAAAATCCCTACGACATGACCGCCTACAGCCTCCTGCGCGAGAAGATCACCGATGTGCTCGACAGCCTCACCCCCCGTGAACGCCGCGTCCTTTCCCTGCGCTTCGGCTTGGTGGATGGTTACTCCCGCACCCTGGAGGAAGTCGGCAAACAATTCAAGGTCACCCGCGAGCGCATCCGCCAAATCGAGGCCAAAGCCCTCCGCAAAATGCGCCACCCCACCCGGATTCGCCAGCTCCATGGATTCTTCGAGGGCGACATCAACCTCGACAAACCCGGGATGGATAGCATAAAAAGAGATATCGCAAAGGACTAATTCCAATCAACAAGCATATGTATCAAAAATTAAATATTATAATCTGCGGCCTTTGCGTTCTGGCGCTCTCCGCCTGTAGCCAGTATAATAAGATTCCCGAAGGCGCGGAAGTTGAACTCGCTCAACCCACCGGACCAGTCTACAAAGGCCCCACCATCGTGCATGCCGACATGAATGAACGCATTGCAACGATCCGCTACGGCCACGAACTGGGCGACGGTTTCTTGATCGTGACCGATGCCGATGGCACGCAAACCGCCCTCCTCAAAAGCCTCCCCCTGCGCCCCGGTAGTTTACGCACCGCCGACATCCTCGAAGGCACCCCCAGGATCAACGAGCGTATTGAGCCCGCCAGCGCCGAGCAAAACGAGGCCTATCAAAAGATTTATCCCGAAGCCCCCGAAGAAAACTAATCTCCAATCCTTCCCATCATGTATCTCACTACTCTTGCCTTTTTGCAGAATCTTCGCGCGCCTGAGATCATTCTCATCTTTCTCGTCGTCCTCCTCCTTTTTGGAGCGAAGCGACTCCCCGAGCTCTTCCGCTCCTTCGGGAAATCCATCCGCGAGTTCAAAAAAGCCACCTCTGAAATCGAGGACGATATCCGCACTGCGATGGATGAAGAGCCCACCGTCCAAGCGAAACCCGCTGCCGGGCAAGTCACCGCGGCCACTCCCGAGGTCGAGCAAAACCTCCCAAGCGAAGCCGCCGACGAGCCTGCTGCTTCAGAGAGCGAAGAGAAAAAATCCGAAGCCTAGCCAAGGACCTCGCGCTATTCGAATCCGCACCCGGATGACCCTCAGCTCCTCTCAAATAGAGGCGCTTCTTCTGTCCTGCGTGAACCCAGTCGTAGGGGGGAGGGTATCCGCGGCCCCGAGAAGCCCGCTTATACCACTTCTAGAAATTCTTGATCCTATGGTGCA
>DKOX01000060.1 GCA_002470925.1 Opitutia bacterium UBA7350
CCCTCCCTCCGCCTCGGCGCAAATCTGGATTACTATACCAAACGGGGCGCTCTCATCGGCCCTGCGGCCCAGTATGTTTATGATGACGGGAACCAGCGCATGGTCGGGGTTTTCAGTTCGGGATTTATCGAGGATCAGGGCAGGACCGGCCGGGATGTCAACCACAACCCCATTGACTCCTCGCGCAGCTTCATCGAATGGCGGCACCATCACCACATTGGTGAGCGCACTACCATTCAAACCAACCTCAGTTATCGCTCCGATTCCGAAGTCATGCGCGATTTCCGCGAGGATATTTTTAACGACGACCAACGGCCCGACAGCTTTGCGGAGGCGGTTTACGTCGGTGACAACTTCCTGCTCTCCACCTTCACGCGCTTCAATCCCGCCGATTACCAACGCGTTCAGGAACGGCTGCCGGAGTTTCGTTTCGATTACCTGCCCACCCCGCTGGGCCAACTGGGCGCTTATCAACAAGGCGCCGTAAGCTACGCCCGTATCCGGGATGATTACAACGCCGTCCCCATTCCAAGCAACGCCACCACCACTTACCGCAGTTACGACCGCTTTGACCTCAGCTACCAATTACTGCGCCCGGTGCGGCTCAATGATTGGCTGACCCTTACCCCCCTCGCCGCGGCCCGCTTCAGCCACTACATGAATCAGGAAGTTGAATCCAACCCCGCTACCAACCCCGAAAACAGCGCCAGCCTTGCACGTTTTGCCATCGGCTTCGACCTCGCCGCGCAGGCGCAGGCCACCTACGCCACCCGCAACAGCATTTGGGGGATTCAAGGCCTGCGCCATACCCTGCGCCCCACCCTCAAGTATCGCTATTTCACCAAACCCGATGACCAAAGCGATGCGGTGCAAATTGAACGCCGGGCGAACGACCTCAAACGACCCACCCTCGACCTGACCGAGCTCCGGGATTTGGATGATCTCGCTGAAACCCACCTCGTCCGACTGGGGCTGGAAAACCGCTTCCAAACCCGCGCGGAAGGCTACGGCTCACGCACCCTCGCCGCCCTGAATTTCTACCAGGATATTCTTCTCGAACGCGAACAACTCAAATACGACAACACCCAACCCGATACCCTGCACGCCTCCTGGGTCGAACTGATTGTCCAACCGGCCCCGTGGCTTAAATTTGACCTCGCGGCACGCATTGCCACCGGGCAAATGTCGCTGGAGGAACTGCGCAGCCGCACCACCCTTTTAAGCGGAGACGCCTGGAGCCTGAGCCTTTCCACTGATTTACTCCTCGATCAAATAGATCAATATCGCCTCTTCTACATGCATCGGCTCAGCGAGAACCAAAGCTTCATCGCCAACACCCGCTTTAATGCCGATACCGGCACCTTCGACTATACCAGCATTGGTTTGCTCGCACATCTGGGTTCCGCCTGGGAACTCCTCTACGGAATTACACTGCGCAAGGATCCCGTCCGCGAAAGTGATTTTGAATTCTCAATCGGGCTTCGCCTGGTTGAACCCTAGTATCCAGCTCCATGGAAGAAGCGCTCATCCCAAACAACGAATTTGCAGTCAGTCTGCCCGCCTTTGAGGGCCCGCTCGATTTATTGCTCTACCTGATTCGCCGCAATGAGGTCGACATCTACGACATCCCGATTGAGACCGTCACCCGGCAATATATTGAAATCCTCGGGTCGATGGAGGAACTCGACCTCGAAATCGCCGGCGAATTTTTTGTCATGGCGGCGACCCTCATGTATATCAAGAGTCGGCTCCTCTTGCCCAAAAAAGATCAGGGCGCCAATGAAGATGTAGAGGATGAGTCGATTGATCCGCGCTGGGAACTGGTTCAACAACTCCTCGAGTACAAAAAATTCAAAGAGGCCGCCACTGAAATTGAAGCTCTCATTCTCAACAGTAACGAAAAGCTCCCCCGCCTTGGACCCCGCGATGCCCTGGAAGCCATTGAGCGACCCCTCCAACCGGTCGACCGGATTGAACTCTGGAATACCTTTAATCTCGTTTTGCGCCGCCTTGCCGAGCGCATCACGGAAGGCGAAATCCACGCTGAGCAAGTCACGGTTGCCGACCGCATGGAGTTTATTCTCCTCCGCCTCAGGGATCAAAAACAGTTCCTCTTTTCCGAACTTTTCGAAACCAGTACGAGCCTGAACACGATCGTCGCTACCTTCCTGGCAGTGCTCGAACTCACCCGCCTTGGGCAAATGCACATCGTACAGGACCAAGCCTTCGCCGATATCCGCTGCATACGTGAGCATGCTTGAAATTTTTCCTTCGATCTATATCCTGTAATTTAAATGAGAAAAAAGGTTCCAGCACTCAATCTCCCCGCACATTTAATGGGACTCGGCCTCGACAATACCGATGGCCATAAACGCATTACCCGCGCGGAGCGTTTTTCCATCGTGGGTGGCTCCGAGGAAACCCACCACCGCATGACTGAAACTGTCATCAAAACCTTCGAGACCCTCGACCGCAAAGGCAAGACCCTCGATACCATCGAAAAAGAAGAACTCATCGACACCTTGAAAAATTGTGACCCGGAAACAAAAAACGACAATTGAGCCACTTGACAGGCACCAACCCACATTTACCTTTGATACATGAACGACACAAAAGACCAACCCGAGACCGTCACGCTCAGCTTCACGCTGGATACCTTCTGTGCCGCCGTTGCCATCACCTTTACCATCCTACTCCTTAAGGATGCCCTCCTTTACTTATAACCATCACCAAGAAAATATATGTCCGAAAATATCACCGAACTCGATAGCTCCAACTTTGACTCTACCGTTAGCAACACCGCGGTTCCCGTGGTCGTTGATTTCTGGGCGCCCTGGTGTGGTCCCTGCAAAGCCATTGCACCCATCCTCGAAGAACTTGCCACCGAGCTCGGTGACAGCGTCAAAATCTGCAAGGTCAACGTCGACAACAACAGCGAGATTGCCGGTAAATACGAAATCCGCGCTATCCCCACCATCCTGGTATTTAAAGAGGGTCAAGTCGCTGAGAACATCGTCGGCCTCGTTTCGAAAGACGACCTCAAGGCCAAACTTGCCTAGGCAATCGGTATTTATTTGAAACGCCGCGCAGTGGCGTTGAACGTTGCTGGTTGTTAGTTGAACCTTCGATATTCGTTGTTTTCACGATTCCTTCTCTCAACCCGCAACTAACTACCCGACGTGGAAGCG
>DKOX01000146.1 GCA_002470925.1 Opitutia bacterium UBA7350
GTTATCGATTGGCTCCACTCCGATTACTTCACTCCCGGCGAACAGGATGCCTTTGCGCCCTTGTGCCGGAGCCTTCTCGAGGAGGGCGATCCCTACCTCTGCCTCGCCGACTATGACAGCTATATCAAGGCTCAGGAATCCGTCGACCGTGCCTACCGCGATCCCACCAAATGGGCACGCATGGCAATTCTCAACACCGCCCGCGTCGGAAAATTCTCCTCCGACCGCACTATCAGCGAATACGCCAAGCAAATTTGGAAACTCAAGCCCGTTGCGGTTTAAACCCAGAGTATAGCAACGGCCCGGTCAGTAATCCTCAAATGTGTCCCGCTTGCGAATGAGCACCTTGCTCTCGTAAATCCAACGGTAAGGTTGCTTGCCGCCACGATTGACCCGGCGTTTTATAAACTGTACCGGCCTATCATGTCCGTTCGCCGAAACAGCGCTGGTATAGGTGGACTCCGGCCATTCCTCCGGATCCGGCAATTGCTCTATTGCCTGCTTTAGTTGATGCACGTTCGGTATGAACTTATTCGAATTTGTTTTATCAGATTCAGCCATAATTTTTGAGTCTAAGATAAAAAATCCAAGTATAAGAATACTTACCACTTGGAATTGTCACATTAATTTAAAACTTGTCTTTCAGGCAAAGCTTTTTCTTTATAAGTAAGGATTGGGCGCGGTAGCCAAGTGGTAAGGCCGAGGACTGCAAATCCTTTATCGTCGGTTCGATTCCGACCCGCGCCTCCATCTTTTCCCCTTAGCATTGCTTTGGCATACAAAAGGGTGTTCGGCGCAGTTTGACAGGGTCAAAGGAAGGCGGATGCGCCGCCTTCGGTCGAAATCACAGGTAGCTCGCGGGCACGCCGCTCGCACACTCACTGCCTTCGTAGCCCGACCCGCGCCTCCATCTTTTTCACCGAAGCGCTGCGTTCGCTGCCCGATCCGGGAACCCGCTTTTTCGTCAAAAGTATACGAAAATCACCTTTTAGCGGTATAAAATCGGTTTTATTTAACTTAAACCGCCTTTTGGCTGCGAATGCCAATTTCTGGCGCTCGCCGAGGGCTTATTGCCCTGTAACTCACTATTTAACTGCATTAAGAAGACTGTTCCTTCTAGGTTAAAGTTACATTTTGTGTGCCAAAGTGCCGATTTTGTGAAAAAAACGTAATTTTTCCTTCCAAATAGTATATAAACGCATACACTTTGCTTTCCAGTGAAGCGTATTAATATGCAAACTGGAGAATGGCAGAGCAGGGTTGCTCTGGAATCCATCGGCTTCGCCACTTTAGGTTCCGTCTGGGGCCGCTTTGTTTTCCCGGCAGTGCCGCATCCCCATTCGGATTGTGGCTTGATGCTGCCGGTTAACCCCAACAAAGGAGATAAATGGAAAAAATAACCTCACAGCTGACCGATGTGATCAAGGGCATATCCGAACTCGGAATAGGCCTGATTGCACTTGGAATCATTGCTGAAATTGTTTTCGGCCAAGGCGCTATATTTGGTGCCAGCGTGGTCGGGAACTTATCCTCAATCGTGGCCGCCATCGGCGGTGAAAACGGTTTTATTGGCCTCGTTGCCATCATCCTTATCTTCGCTCTGCTGCGCAAACGCGCGTAGTGGAACTCAGAAAACAAAAGCAAAACTAACGTAAACCAACTACTACTATGGAAGATATATCCAACAAACTGAAATCCCTAATCGGTAATCTGTCCGATATCCTCATTGCTGCGATCGGCCTGCTCGTTGTGGTGCAGGTGGTATTCGGCACCGCCGGCAATCTCGATGTCATCAGCAACCTTACTGCTCTGGTTGACAGCTTTATCGGCAGCGGCGCAAGCCTTGCCAGTCTGGTGACACTCGTCCTGATCATGGGCGTGCTCTCCAGAAAATAAACCTCGAGTTCGCTACTTGAAGTTTAGAACTGGGAGTCCCTGAGCGGGGGCTCCCTTTTTTATGTCCGGATAAAGCCTCGGACTTCCAGCGAGATTCAGCTCAGCGCAGGGGGACCGAGCAGGGTGCCGCTTCCTCTGAGAGCGCGAGAACCTCTCGCGAGCGAAAAAGCCTTTACGTTTTTGGGTTGGTTTAGCGAGTCTGGTTGGAGTTGGTGTTGATGAACATTGACTCGCCTTCCCGGGCTGCTTGTCTTTGTTGTTTTGCCATGAGTGAGGTACGTGTTCGATTTGCCCCCAGTCCGACTGGGTTTTTTCACATAGGCAGCGCCCGCACGGCGTTGTTTAACTGGCTCTATGCCCGACACACCGGAGGGCGCTTCATTTTGCGGATTGAGGACACCGACAAGGAGCGCAATACGGAGGAGGCCTTGCGGGTCTTGATCGATGGAATGCGCTGGCTGGGCCTTGACTGGGATGAGGGGCCGGAAGTGGGCGGTGATTACGGGCCGTATTTCCAGAGCGAGCGGCAGGCGATCTACGACCAGTATTTACAACGTCTGGTGGATGCGGGGCGCACCTACGAAAAGGATGGGGCAGTCTGGTTCAAGCTCGAGGGCGAGCGCTACACCGAATATGACGATTATAAGAAAGCGGAGATCGAGAAAGTGCGTGCTGCTCCGGTCCTGATCGAGGACGCGGTACGGGGCCGGGTGGAGCGTGCCGAGGAACGGGATTTTGTGCTGGTGCGTGCCGATGGCAGTCCCGTCTTTCATTTTGTCAATGTGGTGGACGATATCGCGATGGGGATCACACACGTCATCCGGGGCGAGGACCACCTCTCCAATACGAGTAAGCACGTCGAGCTCTTCAAGGCCTTCGGGGTCGAGGCGCCCGTCTTTGCGCATATCCCCCTCATCCTGAAGGAATCCGGGCCGGGTAAAATGAGCAAGCGTGACGTCGGTGCCTTGATTGATAGCTACGAAGAGCGCGGGTTTTTGCCTGCCGCGGTGCGGAATTACATCGCCCTGCTTGGATGGAATCCGAAGGACGATCGCGAGAAACTCGAGATCGATACCATCATTGGGTTGTTCGACTTCCCGGGGATCAACAAGGGCAATGCCCGTTTTGAT
>DKOX01000069.1 GCA_002470925.1 Opitutia bacterium UBA7350
TCGCTTCCAGTTCGCACAAGACCGACTCCTCCGGAGCGCGAATCCCGAGCGCGATTAAATACAGCTTGCCGGTTTGATGCTCTAGAGCTGCAATCCCGTCATAGAGCCCGAAACAAAGATCCGGAATCGCACGGTCATCCACCGCCTGCTCCGGAATACGTTCCAGCCGGCGCCCATAGTCATACGCCAAATAACCCACCGCACCTCCCGTAAAGGGGATCTCGCCACTTGCTTGGCGCGCGTAGGGCTGCATTGCCGCCCGCAACGCTGCCAAATCCGCATCCCCCATTACCAATTCAAAGGGATTTGCACCAAAAAAACTCCATTTCCCCAGGCCGTCATTCGTTTGCGCACTGTCCAAGGCAAAGGGGCGCTCCTCCCCTTCGAGCCGTAGCAACAGATCTTCCGCGGTCCACCGTCCTTCCAATAACCGTACTTGCATGACTAATGTCGGTTGACGCGTGCCAGAAGATAGAGGCCCAGAGACTGAAAAATGAGATTGGGCAACCAGATCAGGAGATCCGGGCGCAACCAGACCTGCCCCTCCATCCAACTAACCGCAATCATGAGGGCGTAAAAGACCAGCGCCACCACCAGCGCGAGCGCGAGGTTCGAATAGCTTTCATGCCGCCCAACGCGAATCGCGAGTGGCACCCCAAAAATCGCGAGCGAAAAGATCGAAAATGCATAAGCGCAATTTTGTTGAATGTAGAATTGCACCTCTAAGCGTTCCTTGGAAAGCCCCTTGCCCGCCGTAACTTCCTCCGCTTTCAACCTGTCCCGGTGCGCCATTTGTTGCGCAAAGGTCATATTCTTGAGTTTGGTGGGACGCGCCGCGCGGGCCTCAAAGACCGAGTCGAGGGACCATTCAAAAGAAAGCTCTCCAAAATCCAACATGTTGAATTCCGCCCCTCCGGAACCCGCATCGCCCGCATTTTTTCGCTGCTCGGTTGTACCGTCCAGCAAAGTAAGAACGAGCGCATTTTCCGCCTCGCGATATTCGACCTGCCCTTCACGACCCCGAATAAAAAGCTCTACCTGCTTGGAGGCATCCAGTTTCCAAAACCATACATCACCCAAGCGGGAACCGTCCCGCTCGCCGGCATAAATTACCGCGCCGGGAAATTCGTTAATGAAGCGGCGCGCTTCAATAAAACCGAGCGGGTTTTCCGTAACCGCCGAGGCAATCAGGTTTTTGTAGGCGGCACGCGACTGGGGCGCGTATTGCAAATTGACGATTAAGCCCACCACGACCCCCATCGAAGCAAGAAAAAAGACCGGACTTGCAAGTTGTGCCATCCCAAGCCCCGCCGACTTCATGGCGGTGATCTCATGCTGTGCCGATAATCGCCCCAAGGCCATCAAGGTTCCTGTCAGCATTCCCAGGGGCAGAGCATAAGCGGTCACATAGGGAATTAACAATGCCAACAATTTGAAAAATAAGACTGCATCCAACTTCCCCGCAAACATCAGCCCAAAAATGTCCCCCATGGCGTTACCAAGCAGGAGAACAAAGACAAATAACCCCATTGCCAAGGCAGTGGCAGTAAAGATTTCCCGAAGAAGATGACGATATAGCAGCGAAAGCATGGAACTCTGCTTAAGATAGGGCCAAGAGAAGGCCCAGCACAAGCCACAAGCACGATTGTATTAAAAGCTAATACTGCACTAATTTTAGTTTACTTCATTAAATAATTAAGTATATAGTTCATCTATGAATAGTTTAAATTACCGAATTGTAATCATTTTTACTGGCGTGCTATTGTTGGTTTCCGGTTGCGTCACCGCATCTAATAGCTCCGCAAAAAAAGATAAGGGCTGGATAGAAATGAAGCCGCTGGATAGCAACGACAGCGGTGTCATTAATCCGGACGATCACAAATAAAGGGGTTCGCTCATCGAACCGTCTGCAACAGAGGCATTCCGGAAGGATGCCTCTGTAAATTTTATATTTACCGCTTCACAGCTGCTCCCATCTTCGCCAGTGTGAGCGCATGAACGAACGAGAAGAGGAAGTACTCAACATTTTCCGCGAAAGCGGTGCCCTCCTTGAAGGGCATTTTGTCCTGCGCTCAGGCTTCCATAGCGCCCATTTCTTTCAATGTGCACAAGTCTGCCAATACATCGACAAAGTCACCCGCCTCGCCGCAATGCTGGTGGAGGACCTCAAGGGCTACGGCGCGACCACGGTGGTTGGTCCGGCCATGGGGGGCCTCGTCATCGGGCAAGAAGTGGCACGCTTATTGGGCACCCGTTTTCTATTCCTCGAGAAGGTGGATGATAAACTCGAACTCAGGCGCAATTTCAAATTTGAACCGGGCGAAAAGGTTTTAATCGTGGAGGACGTCATCACACGCGGTGGTCGGGTCGTTGAAGCGCTGGCGCAATGCCGGGCACACGGCGCGGATCCCGTTGCGGTCGGCGTGATCGTGGATCGCAGTGCAGGCGCAAGCACCTTTGACGTCCCGCACCACAGCCTCGCGCAGCTCAGCTTCCCCACCTACCCCGCCGATGCGCTTCCTCCGCAATTGGAAGGGACTCCCGCCATTAAACCGGGCAGCTGATGAGGGCTACTCTTAACATATTGCGTATAACCGGTTTTTTGGAAGGGCTCTCCTTCCTGCTTTTGCTGGGCTACGCTATGCCTTTGAAATACATCTGGGGCGACCCAGCGGCGGTGCAACTAATCGGGATGGTGCATGGGGTGCTGTGGATGGTCTATGTCGGTTTGGCGGTCTTGCTCCAATCGAAGGGCTACTGGAACTACCGCACCTCCGCTCTGCTCCTGCTCGCCAGCCTCCTCCCTGCCGGTCCTTTTGTTGCGGATCTCAAATTATTGCGGGATCTAAAGGTCTGAATCCAGAATCGGTTTTCAAGTCTACCGATTCACGTTTGACGCGGTGGTTTAAATCTATTTTTTTAACTTCGAATTATAAAGGTCATGCGCAAGTTACTCGGGAAAATTCATCGCTCCGAAAGCCATCGCGCCACCTTCGCGCGATTCGCCACCGTGGGGGTCAGCATCTCGTTAATCGACGTACTTGTTTTGTATGCCCTCCTGGGGCTTGGGGTAAACCCCTATCTGGGGCGCGCGGTTTCTCTGGCCGCCGCCATGGCAGCGGGCTATGCCCTGAACCGGTATTTCACCTTTCATCACCTTGAAACCGGACGCGCCCTGTGGCACTCTCTCCTTCGGCATTACAGCGTCCATGCGGTGGGCGCAGGCATCAACATCGCGGTCTATTCACTCGTGTTGCAAGTCGGGTTTGAAATGGGCCGGGAAATCGCCGCCTCCGCAACCCTGCCCCTCCTCGGGGTTTGGATTGGCGGTATGGCGGGGCTTGGCTTGAACTACATCCTCTCCAAGAAGCTGGTCTTCGATGATTAAATGCTTCTGCTTTGCCTCCAGAGCTTGGCGCGTTATCTTAAATGGTGGCTTCGCGCGCTGAAGCCAGAGCCAAATCCATCGGCACCCCTCAACTGGAGGCGCATCTTCTTTCTCCTCCTCAGCCCCTTTCTTCTGGCAGTGCAATTGCTCCACTGGCTGGGACTCTTTCTCGATGAACTGCTTTTTCCGAATTACCGTAAGATCAAAGTTGAGGCGCCCGTCTTTATAACCGGCATCCCCCGCAGCGGAACCACCTTTGTACACCGCACCCTCGCACATGATGCCATACAATTCACCACCGTAAGCACTTGGGAAGCCGTCCTCGCACCCTCCATTACTGCCCGCAAAATCATTCAGCTTGCGCAGGCTTTCGACGCGAAACTCGGATCCCCTTTTGCAAAAATAATTCATGCCCTCACCGCGCGCGCCGCCGGTGATTTCAACCAAATCCACGTCGTCGCCCCCGACGCTCCAGAGGAAGACTACCTCTGGCTCCTGCCCGCCGCCAGTTCCCTCATCCTGCTCCTCGCATTCCCCGATTCCCGCTACCTCGCACAAACTGCTGCCCTCGATACCCTTCCCTTCCGCCAACGTGCACGCCTCCTCGATTTTTACGAGGCCTGCATCCGCCGCCATCTCTACGCCAGCGGCAAGGGACGACGCTTCCTCTCCAAAAACGCCGCCTTCGCCTCCTGGTGTCCGGCCCTGCAACAGCGCTTTCCCGATGCCAAATTCCTCCTCTGCATGCGTGAACCGTCCGAGGCCCTTCGTTCCCAACTCAGCTCCCTTGCGCCGGCCCGCCGCCTTTTTGGGACCGACCCCTCCGGACAAGTCACCGCTCGTCTTTTCGAGGCCATCTTTAAGCATAATTACAAAGCGCTCCTCCGATTCATCAAAAACACCCAGCCCGGGGAAGTCGCCCTCATCGACCAAGCCGACCTACGCAACGCACCCAAGCCACTCCTCTGCGCCGCACTCCAAGAACTCGGGATCCAGCCCAACGATCCCTTGCGCACCCAGCTGGAACATTTGAAAGCCCACCACCAAACCCAACACCGGTATCAAGCCAGTGCCCGCAGCGAAAAAATTTCTGAAGTTGGGGTTTACCTGAAGCCCTGCTATCACACACTTTTAAACAGTCCTTTTCGCGTTCAAGCGGCACACTCAAACGATGACACATGATTCAGCCAGTCCTGCCCGCCACCTGCGCGTTGCCTTTTTCTCCGATTCCTTCCCCGAACGCAACGGCACCGGAGCCTATTACCACGACCTCCTCGGGCAACTTGAGCCCTACGTGGCGGCGCTTGAAATGTTCCAACCACTCGAAAAGGCGCGTCACCTCCGCTGCTCTGTACCGATGCCGGGAGATCCCTCCCAGCGCCTCATTACCCCGGACCTCTTCCGGATTGCAAAGGGCTGCAAGGCCCTGCGCCCCGACCTCGTGGTCGCCGTGACCCCCGGGCCCTTTGGACTCCTCGGTCTTTACCACGCCAAGCGCCACCGCGCCGCCTTCGTCACCGCTTTCCATACCGACTTTGAACAACTCGCCCGGATCTACTGGAGACCCCTCACCCGCATACTCGTCAACGGTTACCTTCGCAACGTAAACCGCATCCTTTGCAGATCAAGCGCCACCGTCCTGGTTAACAATTCCAAACTCCGTTCCGATGTCGAAGCGCTTGGAGCCCGTGACACCGAGGTAATGGGTACCCCCCTCCAACGCCGTTTTCTTGAGCAAGCCCCCGTCCCCCCATCCCAACAGGTCCAACGCATCTGCTTTGCCGGCCGGCTTGCCGCTGAAAAAAACGTCGATCGCATCATCGAAGCGGCCGCCGATTTTCCCAACATCCAATTTGACATCGGGGGCGACGGTCCCGAACGCGCCAAACTTGAAAAAGCCGCCGCCGCACTTCAAAACGTCCACTTCAAGGGCTGGCTGACCCGCGAGCAACTCATTGAACTGATCGACGGCGCCAGTTGCCTCTTACTTCCCTCCAAACTGGAAACCTTTGGCTCGGTCGCGCTTGAGGCGATGGCACGCGGGCGACCTGCGCTGGTCTCTGCCAACGCCGGAATTCACGACTGGCCCGAGCTTAAAGACGGGCTCATCGCCCTCCCACCCGGCCAAAGCCTCAGCGAAGCAATCCAGAGCTGCCTGCAACAAGCCCCTGAATATTGGCAACGCACCGCGGAGGCAGCCCGCCGAGCCGCCGAGCAACTCAACCAAGCGACCCTCGCGCAATGGGCCGGGGTCCTCGCCAAATACGCGAAACCGCCCCGCCCATGAAGGCACTCGTCTCGATTCACGACTGCATGCCGGAAACCCTCGAGCGAGTCGAGGCCCTCCTCGCCTGGCTTGCCGATCTCGGCGTGCCACCTGTCACCCTTCTCGTGGTTCCCGGCAAAGACTGGCAGCCCCCAGAACTGGAACGACTCCGCGAACTCTCGAAATCGGGGCATCCCCTCGCAGCGCACGGCTGGCATCACCACACCCGCCCCCGCCGCCTTTACCACCGCCTCCATGCCGCCCTCCTGTCCCGCAACGTCGCCGAACACCTCGCACTCGATACCATCGGAATCCAAGCACTCCTCCGCCGCGCCTATGATTGGTTCCCCCAGAACGATCTGCCCGCACCCCATCTCTACGTGCCACCCGCCTGGGCGCTCGGCACGATCCCCGCTGCGCTTTTAAAAGAATCGCCTTATACCTGCATGGAAACCACCCGGGGGCTCATTTTTCCGCAGAACGATCCCATTTTTCAAAGCTTGCCCCTTACCGGCTACGAAGCCGATACCGCCTTTCGCGCGATCTTTCTCAAGCACTGGAATGCGATGCAAGCAAACGCCGCCCAAGGCTCCGGGAAGCCGCTCCGCATCTCCATTCATCCCGATGATTTGCAACTGCGTCGCGCCGACCAAATGAAAGCGCAACTCCACGCCGTAACGGAGTTTTTGCCCTATCCCGAAGCGCCATTCTGAAACCACAAAAGTGGTAAACTAAGGATTTCACGCATCGCGTGGATAAAAATTGGACGGCATTTTATGCATAAAGACCAGGCACAAAAAAAGACCCGGCCTCAAAGGTCGGGTCTTGGCAAGTGCATCGACGTCCCGCCGAGCGGGTGCCGGGACTCAGGACATTACCAAGTACGCTTTTTGTGGCGGTTGGATTTCAAGCGCTTGCGGCGCTTGTGATTGTTCATCTTGAGGCGGCGTTTCTTTTTAAGGTTACCCATGTTTAAAATTGCAGTGATTTAGCAGAAAACCTCAAGCAACTCATAATGTGAGGGGTTTGTAAAGCTTTTTTGAGGCTTAACTTCAGTCGGATAGAAGGCCAAGGCGGCGAAGGCAGGTATCGAGTCGTCGCGGGCGGGGAGCGGTGATGGGAGGTTGATCCTGGGCTACCTGCAGGGTATGGAGGTGGGCGGCAAGCCCGTGAAAGAGGGGCTTGGTCGCGGCGGTATTGCGGCGGCGCTCGAGGCCAAGCTCATTCGGACTGGGACTGGGAGGACCTGCGTAGAGGCTGTCGCCCATGATGGGGAGGCCTGCGAGGGCGGCGTGGGCGCGCACCTGATGCGGGCGGGAAAATCCAGCGCGGGCCTCCCAAAAACTCCATGCTCCCGCAGTGGCGAGTCGGGTGAAATAAGTGCTGCATTTTTTGCCCTTGGCGGTGGAGGGAATCATCTTGGGCTTGGTGTTGTGCGGCAAAAGAGGTGCGTCCATGAGTCGGGTCTTCGCACCCCCATCCTCGCGGGCGAGGAAATGGATGCGGGTTTCGAGCCGCCCGTCGCCGTATTGCTCGCGCAGGCTTGCGATCGCAGGACGGTTTAGCCCGAAGAGTGCCACCCCGCTGCATTCAGGATCGAGGGCGTGGATCGAACCGAAGCAGGTCGCCTCGAGCCGCAAGAGTTCGGGTTTCCCGTTTTTGAGTTGTTCATTGAGGGCGTGATCAAGGTTGGGAAAGTCGAGGCTCCACGGGTGTTCGCGCATCGCGACCCCGGCAGGTTTGCCAAGAGCAACCCAGTCATTGGCGCAAGCTAGAATGGGCAGGCGGAAGGGCTCCGGACCAAGGAAGGGGGGCGGAAAACCGAGGGCCGTGGGGGCGGGGGAATTGTCAGGCGTCGCACTCAAGGTTTATCTAGGGCTACAAAAAAGCCCCGGTTCGGCAAGCGAATCCGAGGGCAGTGATATTCCCGACGCGACCAACAATGGCTGCAACTAGGCGGAAGTGAGCTGGGCGCAACGTGCCTTGTGGCGGGCAATCTTATTTGCGTGCACCAGACCGGTCTTGCCAGCCTTGTCCAAGGCGGAGATGTAGCCTTGGGTCGCTTCGACAAGGGCGTCCTTGTCACCGGATTCGGCGGCAGTGGACACTTTCTTGGAAAGGGTCTTGAGGCGACTCTTGACCTGACGGTTCTGAAGCGTGCGGGTCTCGGTCTTACGAATGTATTTTTGAGCTGATTTGGAATTAGCCATAAGTTTTAAAGTTGAACGGAAGAAAAAGCCGTTTGGAAGGCGGCCTGTCAAGCGC
>DKOX01000020.1 GCA_002470925.1 Opitutia bacterium UBA7350
GGGCAAATCGGCACCAAAGGCCCGCGCACTACTACCAATATTGCATTGCCGGGGCGTTTCCTCGTCCTGATGCCCTACGCCGGTACAATGGGTATCTCCCGTAAAATCGAAGACAAAAAAGAACGCTCACGCCTCAAGAGTATTCTCCGCGAACTCACCCTGCCCGAAGGGATGGGTGTTATCATCCGCACCGCCGGTGAAGGAAAAAAAGCCCGCTATTTTATTCGCGATATCCATATCCTCCTGAAGCGCTGGGAAGGGATCACCGAGCGAATGGACGCCGCCCGCAAACCCACCTGTCTCTATGTTGAGCCCGATCTCGTAGGACGGACCGTCCGCGATTTCCTCACGGAGGAAGTCGACCGCGTCCTGGTTGACAAAAAAGAGGACTACGATCGCGTCATGGAGGAGGTGATGAAAATCTCACCCCGCTCGAAATCAAAAATTCAACTCTTCAAAGATGACATTCCGGTCTTTGAGCGGTTCAATATCGAACGCCAGATACAGCAAACCTACATGCGTTGCGTTCCCCTTCCCTCCGGCGGGGAAATTGTCATTGAAGAGACTGAGGCCCTCATCTCGATCGACGTCAATACCGGCGCCCACAAAAACAAGAACAAAGACGGCAAAAACTTTATCCTTCAGGTCAATCTGGAGGCCGCCACTGAAATCGCCCGCCAAATCCGTCTGCGCAATATCGGGGGACTCGTCATTATGGATTTCATCGACATGAAATCAAAAAAAGACCGCAACTCCGTCCTACAGCGTATGCGCCGGGAAATGGCTGGCGATAAAGCCAAGAGTCAAATCCTGCCCATCTCAACCCTTGGGATCATGCAGATGACCCGCCAACGCCACAGCGAGAGCCATTCCAGTGGCACCAACGTTGATTGCCCCTATTGCAATGGCCGCGGTTCCGTCAAATCCTCCCGCACCATGAGCGTCGAAATCCAGCGCCGTCTCATCAGCGTCATTCGCCACTTACGGGCCCGGGATGGAGTCGACGAAGAAATCAGCCTTCGCATCCTCCTGCATCCCTCAAACCTTGAGCGCCTGCGTAATGAGGACGAGCACTTGCTTCTGGAGATTGAGCAATCCTACGGCGTCAAACTTGCCTTCCGTGCCGACCCGGTCTACCACGTCGAAAACTTCAAGATCATCGAAGCAAAAACCGGTCAAGAGCAACGCTAACACCTTCCCCTACCACCGCCCAGCATTGTGACCGCTTCTCAATGACAAACGAATCCCATCGCTTGTTTGAAGAGAAGCGGCGGCGGATCCGTCGCCTCAAGCGTTGGCTGCGCCCTCTTCCGCGGCGCGCCACCGTCCACCGATACCCCGTGCTCAATTGGTTTGCGAAAGCGGCACGCAAACGCATTTACCTGTGGAGCTTTCGTCCGGAGCAGGCGGTTCCGGCACTGCGCGTCGGCTGCATTCTCACCCTCTTGCCCATCTACGGCCTCCAAATACCACTCGCACTTTTGCTCGCATTTTTAATGCGGGCAAACCTCCCCATCCTCGCCGGACTTCAACTTATCACCAACCCCTTCACGGTCCTCCCCATTTGGTTTGCCCTCTATCAAATCGGACGCATGACGCTCGGCTTGCTCGCCATTGAGACCAGTCCCTTTGGTAAAAATGAAATCGATGCGCTCATACAAAACTTCTTCACCGGCAACTGGGGCAACAATCTCGACACCCTCCTTTCTGTTTTTTCAGTCACAACCCTGGGCGGTGTGATTATCGGAACTTTTCTTGGCGCCGTCGCAGGGAGCCTTTACCGTTTCATTGCCAAACGTACTACCGTCAGCTATCAACGACTCCATCATAAGATCGAACAGCTCCGTAATTCCAAACCCTCATCTACTACGCCTAAAGACGATGCTTAAATTACGCGCCCTGACACTCCTCCTCCCCGGCATCTTCCTCTCCGGCTTCCTTCAAGCCCAATCCATTCAACTCGGTATCGACGTCCTTCAGGAAAACGGATTTCGACAGGTCGCCGGAAAGCGCATCGGACTCCTGACCCACCCCGCCGGAGTCAACCGCCACGGACAAAGCACTATCGATGTCCTGCGCCGCGCAAACAATACCCGCCTCGTTGCCCTCTTTGGCCCAGAACACGGCATCTACGGTGACGAAAAAGCCAATAAACCCATCCCAAACCGCACCGACTCCCGCACCGGCCTTCCGGTCTACTCGCTCTATGGACAATACCGTTGGCCGAGCCGCGAAATGCTGGAGGGACTCGATGCCATAGTCATCGACCTTCAGGACATCGGCGTCCGCTCCTACACCTATGTCAGTTGCATGATTCGAACGATGGAGGCCTGCTTCGCCAATGGGGTTGAAGTCATCGTCCTTGACCGCCCCAACCCCCTCGGTGGACTGAAGGCGGATGGTCCGCCGCTGGATCCCGAATGGCGTTCCTACGTCGGCGATATTTTTACCCCCTACGTACACGGACTCACCATCGGAGAAATTGCCTACATTGCACGCAATACCCCTGGTTGGCTTCGCTCGGAGAAGGTCAATCCCAAGCAGCTTCGCCTCGCCAAGCTGACGATCATTCCAATGCGCGGCTGGAAACGCGACATGCTATGGCCCGAGACCGGACTTCGCTGGATCCCCACCTCCCCCTATATCCCGAATCTCGCCGCGGTTTTGGGTTATGCCATGCTTGGGCTTGGGGCACAGGAAGGCGGCTTCAGTCACGGCATCGGCACCCCTTACCCCTTCCGTTTCCTTCGTTATAAGGGAAAATCCGCCTCTGAAGTGCAAGCTGCTCTCACCCGCCTCCGCATTCCCGGCCTCCAATTCCAAATCAAGCGCACCCAAACAAAATCCGGTACCGAAATTGAGGGCGTTTACGTTCACGTCACCGACTGGAATCGCCTGCGCCCGACTGAAGTCAGTTTTCATATGATGCAACTCACCGCGGCATGGGAACCCGGCAACAACTTCGCCGCCATCAAGCGCATCGAGCTCTTCAATAAACACCTTGGCAGTTCCGCCTGGTGGAACGAAATCAGCACGCGTGACCACCGCGCGCGCGTGACCTCCTTCCTGAACCAATGGTCCCGCCAAGCGCTGGATTTTCAGCAAAAATTTCGCCGTTACTGGCTTTACTGAACCGCCCTCAACAGGGCCGCCACTTTTACGCTGTCCACTTTCCCGGATGCATTCAGCGGTAACGCCGCCACCCGCAGGATTAACTTAGGACGCTTATGCGCTGCCAACAAGCCCGCAAGCGGCAGGCTGAGATCCAAATCCGACTCCGCCACATAAAACGCCACCACCCGTTCAACCCATTCCGCATCCGCTTGCCCGAGAACGAGCGCCGCCTCGACTCCCGCCACCTGCAGCATCGCGGCCTCGACTTCAAGCGGATCGACTTTTTCACCCCCGCTTTGAATCAAACGATCGATTCGACCCACCACGTGCAACTGCCCTTCTTTATCTAAAAAACCGGCATCGTCTGTCAAAAATCCCCCATCCCGCAGACCCTCGGCCCGCACCGCATGATAACCATAAAACAACGCCTTTGAAGCCACCCGAATGCGACCCACTACCCCCGGTGCGCAGATTTTGCCCGCCCCATCAATTATACTGAGGCTCGCATGACACAGTGCCCGACCCGCATGAAAAGCCCCGGCCATAAATGCCTCCACACCCAAGGCGGCGACCATTGCCCCCGTCTCCGTCATTCCATAACTTAAAACCAGCGGCAACTTCTCGGCTCGCGCCCGTTCCGCGGTCTCCTCCCGCATCGGGCCACCACCCATATAAATCGCCTCCATCCCACGCAAGGCCTCCACCGCGGCTGCATCCTTCAACAAACGCTCCAGTTGCGTTGCCACCAACGATACCACCACCCCTTGCTTCACGCCTCCCCCGAAATGCGGGATATCCGCCCAAGTCCCCATCGCAAACTGTATCGACCCAATAAAACTGCGCACCCATTGCATCAGTCCACTCACATGGTAAAGCGGCAGCACACAAAAAACGCGCTCTACCCCCGCACCCGCAAAAGTCAGCCAACCCTCCGCCGCGACACGGAGCGTTGCCCAGTCGTGATGCGCAAAACGGACCCCTCCACTCGTCCCACCGGTTGGTATCAAAATCGCCCCGGCTGACAAATCACTCACCGCCCCCCCAACCTCCAGCGGTGCAATACCGACCACCCGTGCCGGCTTTAACTGCTCCGCGACCGCGCTCCATTCAACCGAGCCCCACCCCGGATTGCCCAGCACCACCGGACGCCGGAGGTAAACCGCTGCCATAAAAACCGCCGTAAATTCAAGCCCATCCTCTTCGGCCAGCAAAACCGGCCCGGGGCGCGTCGCTTTCAAATCTTCCAGCCATGCCGCCACCCGATCCGAAAAGAGCCCACCCGGAACCCCCTCGATCCAATCCCGCTTCAGGGATGCTAACTCAAATGGCGGTTCGCGTTCCATATTTCTTCTGGATTCAATGCTACCAAATCCGATGCCGCAATCACGGCACCCTCTTTGCGACCTCCTAATGCATCCGAAAATTGCAAAGTATCAAATCCCAAAGCAAAGTTGAGCTTCGGTAAGGCCCCCGCCAATACCAGCGTATTCAAAAACCCGATACCCGTTTCAAAAACCGAGGACAGCACCACCCGTTCCGCCACCGGTTCGAGTTGCGCCTGCAAACGCGCCATGTCCCCCATCAGGGGCGCTTTGACCACCAGCACTCCCGGCCATTCTCCCAACCAGCGCGCCGCCCCCGCGCCGTTCAAACTTTCATCCAACGCAATCTCAATTCCCGATTCTGCCCGCGCCGCCATCATCTCCGCCTCCAAACCAGGAGCCAAAGGTTGCTCCACAAATTCCACGACATCCACCCTGCCCTTCAAAAATTCCAGCCATTCACCCAACAGCTCAAGCGACCACGCCCCGTTCGCGTCCAAGCGCAACCGACCCCCCTTCGGCAACCGATCCGTCAGTCGTTCAAAAACCGCCATTTCCCTCGCAGCCGCCTCAACCCCCACCTTCCATTTAAAAACATCATAACCCCCGCTCCGTTTTTCTTCCAACACCGATTCCGCTCCCTCCCCCGCCGGCAATAGCCCCGCGACTTCGAAATTGCGATCCGGCAATGCCATTGCCCCCTTCAGTCCAGCCAAGGCCGCACTCATTCCAAAAGCGCAACACCGCAAGTGCTCCGGCAACTCCCACTCCCCGCCCGCCGGTAAAGCCGCCAGGTAGGCCTCCGCTTCCGCCAGCGTTTCCGTCCCGAATTCCGGCAGCGGTGCAACTTCACCATAACCAACCCGATCCCCTTCCCGAATCCGCAACAAATACCCCTCGCGAACTGCCCATTCACCCCGTGCCGTGCGCAAAGGACGATCGAATCGTCGCGAATAGCTCTCATACCTGAATTCTCTCATTTCATTCCAATGTGTTTTCGGCTTGAGAAAAGACAACTATTTGATGCACTCAGCGCATGAAAGCATCTGCGAAAAACAGTGACCACGGCTTCTACCTCAATGCCGAAGAGTTCTTTAACGCCAACCTTCCCGTAGGATTAACCTACGACGACCTCTCCCTCGCGACCCTCTATTCCGAGATTCTGCCCAAGCAAACCAGCCTGTGCACCCGCATCGCGCCCAGCTTGGAACTGCAAATCCCCATCATTTCCTCCGACATGGATACTGTTACGGAGTCAAAGATGGCAATCCAGATGGCGCTGAATGGCGGACTCGGGCTCATTCATTACAATATGAGCGACGAGAAGCAGATTCACGAAGTCGCCCGCGTCAAAAATCATATTCACGGGTACATTCAGGAACCCATCAAAGCCGCACCCGAGCAACTCATTGGCGAAATCCTCGAATACATCGAAGCCCGCGGATTCGGCTTCAGCACCTTCCCGGTCGTCGACCAGGATAACAAACTCCTCGGACTCCTCCCCGGGCG
>DKOX01000141.1 GCA_002470925.1 Opitutia bacterium UBA7350
CCTCGAAGCATGGAAAGGCCCAAGTTATCACCTCCCGCAACGCAAAGGCTGGCAGTCCCCGCCACCTCATGCCACCACCCTCCGCTATACCCCCGAGCGTTTAAATGAAATGATTGATACACCGGGCTTGCTTCAAATGGTTGATAAACCAAAGCCATTTGCCAGTACGCCTCCTAATTTTCAAAAATGGATCCCCGGTCGCCATCGCGTACCCTCCACTGATGCCTGAAAATTCCAAACATCGCTGTTGGGTCGAAATCCACCTCGACGCCTTTGAGCGCAACCTTAAGCACATACAGGCCGCCCTTCCTACCGGAGTCCGCTACATCGCTGTTGTTAAGGCCGATGCCTATGGGCACGGCATGCCGCAAATCGTCCGCCGCCTCATGCAGAGCGGGGTCGATTCCTTTGCGGTCGCCAACACCCGCGAAGCCGCAATCATTCGCGAAATGGGGGCGGGTTGGCCTATCCTTATTCTGGGCCCGGTCCTGCCCGAGGAAGCGCCCGATTTAATTCGTGACGACCTCACCGCAACGGTGTGCGACCTGCTGGAAGCCCTGCGCCTGAACCAATTGGCACAATCAAATAACACCACCCTCAAAGTTCACCTGAAAATCGACACCGGCATGGGGCGGCTCGGTGTTTGGCACGAGCAGGCAATCGATCTTTACGATGCCATACGAGCCATGCCCGCCCTAAAACTGGATGGCATCTACACCCATTTCTCCTGCGCCGATTCAGATCCAGCATTTACCGAAATTCAGCGTCAGCGCTTCCTTGCCATTCTTAATAATGTCGAGCTGTCAAATGACTGCGTCATTCACGCCGATAACTCTGCCGGGCTCGATAGCTTCTCCGCCAACCGCAAGTTTAACGCAGTTCGAGTGGGGCTCCTGCAATTTGGAATTCCGCCCTACCCCAAGTCCGCCCTCGCAGGCGCGAGCGTCGAACCAGTCCTCCATTTCAAAGCCCGCGTCGGGCTCATTAAAACGCTCCCCGCCGGCACCGGAATCAGTTACGGTCAATCGCACCTGCTCCAAGAACAAACCACCGTTGCAATCCTAACCGCCGGCTATGCCGATGGCCTGCCTTATTCCCTTGGCAACACCGGTGAAGTGCTCATCCGCGAACACCGTTGCCCCGTCCTCGGTCGAGTCACGATGGATCAAACTATTGTCGACGTCAGCGCGATCCCCGACCTCGAAGTAGGCGATGTCGCCGTATTTATTGGAAAAGACGGCACCGAGGAAATATCGGCAAATGCCTTCAGCATTGCGGCTCAAACCATTCCATGGGATGCCCTTTGCTCCATTTCAAAACGTGTTACCCGCGTATATTACACCCCGCGCGAGCTTTAGGCATACCAGAGACTACGTGTTCAAGCGAATGCTAAGCGTACCGCATTCGTTGCCACTCAAAGGTCTCTTACAGCTTACAAAAGTATTGTAGCTTGGAATAACTACTTGGCATCAACCAGGCGTTTTTCCTTCACCTGATTGGCAGCCTTACCAATGCGGTCACGCAGGTAATACATCCGAGCACGCATCGTCACGGACTCGCGGTCAATCTCGACCTTCTCGATGGTTGGACTGTGTACCGGGAAAACCTTTTCCACGCCCACACCGGATGCGATACGACGCACCGTAAATGTTTCAGCGATACCTGCACCCTTGCGGCATATGATGATCCCCGCAAAAATCTGAATACGTGTCTTGTTACCCTCCTGCACTTTTAAGTGCACCCGCACACCGTCGCCCACTTTGAAATTAGCACGGTCGTCCTTCAACTGTTCATTCGTAATATCTTCGAGAATTGCTTGGCTCATGATGTTTCGTCCTTTTCTAATAGATCCGGCCGGAGCGACCGGGTTTTTGAAATCTGTTGTTCGCGCCGCCATTTTGCAATCGCAGCATGATCTCCCGAGAGGAGCACTTCCGGTACACCCATCCCCCGAAACTCCGGAGGACGCGTATACTGAGGAAAGCCGAGAAAAGTGTCCATGAAGGATTCTTCCGTCAAGGATTTTTCGTCTCCCAAAAATCCCGGCACAAAACGACTCACACAATCAATAAGAATTGCGGCCGCCAGTGTTCCATTTGTCAAAACGTAATCACCCACGCTCACCTCACGATCGACCAGAGTATCCCGTACCCGCTGGTCAACCCCCTCATAGTGACCGCTCAATAAGATCAAATGTTTTTCCGTAGCCAACCCCCTGGCGATTTGACTCGTGAGTGGTTCGCCGTCCGGCGCGAGGTAAATCACCTTTGAATCCTCGCGACGCAAAGCCTCCACTCCTTCAAAGATCGGTTCCGGCTTCATGACCATACCCGCGCCGCCACCATAGGGAATCTCATCGGTCTTTCGATGTTTACCGCTTGCCCAATCGCGCAATTGATGCGCCTCGGCACGTATTAAACCAGCCGACTGCGCCCGCCCCATCATACTGGACGATAAAAAACCCTCCACCATTTCCGGGAAGAGGGTCAGTATATCAAACTCGATTTTCATGATTTTCGGGCCGAGTACCCTTAGAAGGTCGTGAGATCCTTAAGACTTCTCTTCCTCGGCATCAGCCTGGTCCTCGGTGACCTCCGCAGCCGGTTCATCTTTTTTGGCATGTGAACCATCACATTTACCGTTCAGGTCCTCAGTCTTGCCGCAACCACAATCAGGTCCAGCAGGTGCCTCCGCTACTTCTGCCGACGCTTCCTCCACAGTAGCAGGCGCGGCCTCAGTCTCCGCAGTGACTGCTTCCTCGGTTCCTTCCGCTGCGGCAAATGTTTCAACTTCGGCTTCAGCCGGTGCTTCAACTACGATCTCTTCTGCAGTCTCAGCAACTTCCGGAGCAGGTGTGGCCGCTGCTTCAACGGCAGCATTTTCCTCTGCCTTTGATTTTTCGGAAGCAGATGCTACCGACCCCCGGCGTGCTTGTCGAATCAAACTCGCGGCGGTGTCGGTTGGTTTCGCTCCTACCGATTTCCAGTAATCAATACGCTCGAGCTTGAGCAAGAGTTCATTTTCCGGTTTGCTGGCCTGCGGTTCGTAAGTGCCCAGCACCTCGACGAAACGACCATCGCGACGAGCCGCCGCTTCGGTTACAACCATGCGATAAAAAGGACGATGGCTTGCGCCATGTCGTTGGAGACGAATTTTAAGTGCCATAAAGTTATTGGATGGACGACAACTGTCGCATTCAGAGAAAAGGTGAGAAAAAAAGGACTCCACGCCGGACTGTCAAGCGTGTATGCACAGGACTCAATGACTTCATTTGTTGGCCTGCTGTCTACTGGAAGCCAGAGAACCTCATTCAGGTTAAGAACACAGGAACAAGGGTTGAATGATGCTACCCCCCTCAACCGCAATACCCTAAGAGCTGGCCTCTACCCGATCCGGAGAATCGGTCCATGGTAGCGGAAAAGCACTCTTTTGCCAATCATCACGCTCCTCTCCGATTTTCGCAAAATCATCCTCCAGGCCCTCGACCAGGACGCCCGAAAATTTGTAGCGGGTCTCGTTACCCGTCAGGCGCACGACCCGTTTACCCGAATACGCGACCAGCATCCGTGGCGTCCGATAATCAATCTGGCGAATTTTTGAAGATCCTTTCATTTCTCATGTTGCAAAACTTCAACTTGTCACTTCTTTCAAGCAATGGCAAAAATCATTTTCAAACTCTCCAATCTGGAATTGGAGTGGACCCCCACCGAGGATAACATCCTGGAACTCGCTGAAGCCAATGGACTCAACCTCCCCTTCGGTTGCCGGATGGGCAACTGCACCTCCTGTCAGCACAAGATTCTCTCCGGTGAAATCGAGTACGAGAACGGCCACACCGGCGAACCGGATGACGGTCATGCCCTCCTCTGCTGCTGTCAACCCGCCGGCGAGGGTGACGTCGTGATCGAGGCGTAGAATCGACTTCAGTCGGTCGCCACCACTTCGATTCGTTCAAAGGAAGTCGCCAAGCCGCGGTTCGCATCGATTACTATAAGCGCTCCCGCAAGGCGCACATCCCCTTCCGCCACCGGGAAACGGCGTTTCATCCCATCGAGGAAACTCGCGTTGACGCTCTCGACTTCGCGACCGAGCACCGAGGCATACGGTCCACACATCCCGGCATCGGTCAGGTAAGCGGTACCACCAGGCAGCACCCGCCCGTCGGCGGTCGGCACGTGGGTGTGCGTCCCTATCACCGCTGCGGCGCGCCCGTCCAAATACCAACCGAGGGCCATTTTCTCGGAGGTGGCCTCCATGTGCGCCTCGATAAAGACTGCATCACAGGACTGCTCCTCCTTTAGTTCACGCAGGAGGCAATCCGCGGTCTTAAAGGGGCAGGCGTCCGCCTTGAGCCCCATGAAGTTTCGCCCAAGCACCGTTGCCACTCCCAAGCGAAAACCATCCTTTTCAATCAAAAGAAAGCGGCGCCCGGGGTTCGCCTCCGGTAAATTCGCGGGGCGGCAAACTTGTTCCAGTGACTCGATTTCATTTTCAAAATTCTTCTGGTCCCATACGTGATCGCCGAGCGTGATGGCGTCCACCCCCGCAGACAGGAGCTCCTCCGCGATCTTGGTTGTGAGACCCGCGCCACCAGCAGCGTTTTCAGCATTGGCAATCACACAATCCACTCCCCATGCTTCACGCAAGTCGGGCAAACGTACCTGCACAAAGTTGCGGCCGGGACGGCCAACGATGTCACCGAGGAATAATACTTTTGGCATGATGGTTTAAACTGCCCATTTTAAGGATGCGGGCAAGCCCCTTCCATGCTTGATTTTCCCGTTGAATCCTATCTTATCCTACATTCTTTAATTTTCACGGCAAGTCAGCCGTTTCCCGATACACCCACATTCAAATGAAAAATACAGAAAAAACCATCGCATTCCCAAAGCAGGACGAAATAGGTCCGGAAATGAAGGGCGCCGATGTCATGGTCGCCGCGCTTGAACGCGAGGGCGTGGAGGTGGTGTATGCATATCCCGGAGGGGCCTCGCTGGAACTGCACCAAGCGCTCACCAAGAGTAAACAAATCCGCACGATCCTGCCCCGCTTCGAACAAGGCGGTGGTTTCATGGCGCACGGACATGCCCGCGTCACCGGAAAACCGGCGGTCTGTATGGCTACCAGCGGCCCCGGAGCCACCAATCTCGTTACCTGTATCGCCGACGCCTTCATGGACAGCATTCCCCTCATTGCGATCACCGGGCAGGTATACCAGCAATTTATCGGAAAGGCCGCCTTCCAGGAGACCGACTTTTACGGCATGACGCTCCCGATCGTGAAGCACTCTTACCTCGTACTCGATAAAGAAGACCTTCCCCGCATCATCAAAGAAGCCTTTCACATCGCCAGCACCGGTCGCCCCGGGCCAGTCGTGATCGACATCCCCAAGGACATTCAACAGGCTGTCTTTAAACCCACCTTCCCGGCGCAGGTCGATTTGCCCGGGTACAACGAGGACGTCACCGCGCCACAAGCAAGCGACGAGGTACTCGCTCCGGTTTTGGATCTCATCACACAAGCCGAACGCCCCGTTCTCTATGTGGGCGGCGGTATTATCTCCGGCGAAGCCCACAAAGAACTCCGTGAATTTGCCGAGCTCACCGGTATTCCCGTAGCCTCCACCCTCATGGGGCTGGGCGCCTTTGACGCAGAACACCCGCTCTCCCTCTATTGGTTTGGGATGCACGGCACCGTCGCCGGCAACTGGGCGGTTTGCGATAGCGACCTCCTCATTTGCGCCGGCGCCCGCTTTGATGACCGCATCACCGGTAAGGTCGATAAATTTGCACCCGACGCCAAAATCGTCCACATCGACATTGATGTTTCCGAGCACAACAAAAACAAGCGCGTCGCCCTCCCGATTCACTCGGACGTCAAACACGCCCTTGCGCGTCTCAGTGCCATCGCCAAACAAACGAAGTTTAAGAAACCCGACCTAAGCAAATGGCTCGCCACCTGCGATCAGTGGAAAGCGGAGCACCCCTTCTGCTACGAGAAGGGCGAGCACATCACGCAACAGGAGGCCATCGAAACGCTCTATGACATCACCAAAGGCGACGCCATCATCACCACCGGCGTGGGACAGCATCAAATGTGGGCCGCGCAATTCTTTAAATTCCGCGAACCCCGCACCTATATCAGTTCCCTAGGTCTCGGCACCATGGGCTTTGGCCTTCCCGCCGCCCTCGGCGTAAAAGTCGCCTGCCCGGACCGCCTTGTCATCAACATCGACGGCGACGGCTGCTTCCTTATGAACGTGCAGGAACTCGGCACTGCCAAGATCGAACAAATCAACGCGAAGTCCATCATCCTCAACAACCAACACCTCGGCATGGTGGTTCAATGGGAAGACCTCATGTATGACAGCGTCCGCGGCCAAACCATCCTCTGTGACAAGGATGACATCGGAGGCCCCGACAATGTCGACGCCCTCTATCCCGACTTCGTGAAAATCGCGGAAGGCTTCGGGGTTGCCGGACGCCGTGTCATCAAACGCGAAGAACTGCGTGAAGCCCTCGAAGAAATGATCGCACATGACGGACCCTACGTGCTCGAAATCGTAGTTCCCTACACCGAGCACGTTTTGCCCATGATCAAGCAGGGGCTCTCCGCCAAAGAGATTATCCTCCCCACGGAGTAAAGCCCCGATAAAGACCAAGCGAGTCCCCTGCATGCGGGGACTTTTTTGTATCCAAAACCATCCAGATGAACACGACCCTACTCCTTTGCCTTACCCCCATCATCACCGCTGCAATCGGTTGGTTCACCAACTGGGTCGCGATCAAGATGCTCTTTCATCCGCGCCAGCCCCTGCGCTTTGCCGGTCTTACCTGGCAGGGATTGATTCCACGCCGACAACAACAACTTGCCGCCGAAGCCGCCGAAATCATCGAGCGGGAAATTCTCCAACAACACACCATTCAAGAAGAGATCCGTAAAATCGATCTCGGTCCCGACCTCGAAGCGGCCGCCAAAAGCCTCGTCTGGGAGCGCATCGGCCCTAAACTTCAAGCAATCCCCCTCCTCGGCGGCTTTATCAACGACGGCCTCCTCGCGCAATTTGAAGTCATCGCCGCCGCTGAAATTAAAAACGAAGCAGCTCCCCTCATGGAAAAAGTCGCCACGCGTTTCGAAGGCTCCGTCGACCTCAAGCAACTCATTGAAGCCAATATCGCCGCCTTTGACCTCCAACGCCTTGAAACAATCGTCAATCAAGTCGCACAACGCGAATTCCGTACCATCGAACGCCTCGGCGCCCTCCTCGGTTTCATGATCGGGCTTGTGCAGGTCGCCATCCTTTATTTCAACGGCGCGGTTGACCTCTAGTCCAAGTTTGGCTCCAGATGCATGCGGTCGCGAATAAAGGACCGCAAATCCCCGGTCAGCGGCGCAATAAAACGCACTTCCCCGTCTGGAAAATCAAAGACGTATTCATGGCAATGCAGCGCCTGCCGCGACAAGGGTAGCTCCGCCGCCAGCCGCTCGGTGAATCCGTGCTCAATAAATTCCAGATAAAGCCGCTCGTCGGGGCCGTACAGTTTATCGCCCACCACTCGATGTCCAATGTGATCCGCATGGACCCGAATCTGATGCTTGCGGCCCGTGTGGGGTCGCACCCGCACCAAGGAATAGCCGCCACCCCTCGCTATCGGTTCAAATTCCGTCAACGCATCCTGACCACCCCCATGGAGGCGCACTTCGTTTTTCACATGCACCGGTCCCCCGCATGCACGCCGCCCAATGGGCTGATCCGCGGTAATGGAATCCATGAATTCCCCTTCCAGAATCGCCAAATACGATTTTTGAACCCGGCGCTCCTGAATCGCCATTTGATACTTCCGCGCCACCGCCGGACGGCGCGCGAAAATTACCAAGCCGCTCGTTTCACGATCCAATCGTGCCACCAAATGCAATTTGTCTGCCTGCAGGTATTCACGTACCGCGCCCACCAGACTCGACCACGGTCCATTCTTGGAAGGATGACAGACCAACCAACCGGGTTTGTTGATGATCAAGAGATCATCGTCCTCCTGAAGGATCCAATTCGGTAATTCGTACGGATCGACGAGAGGCGCGTCGGGATTGTTGATTTCCGAATCAGGCATTACCTTAACTTCCTGAAGATTCATTACCCGCACGAAATTGCTCCAGGCGCAGCTTTTTCATCGCCCAGCCCGCAATGCGCGCGCTGCCTGCCTTGCTCACAAAACGATGCAACGATGCGATGATGCAATTTTTCCAACCCGTCACCACGACCGCCTTGCGGCGCGCCAGGGCACGCAGTGTCTCCAGCGCCACCTCCTCCGCCGTCATATCCAGCCATTGATTCAAGCCCCCCTCGCCCGGCGGGCTCTCAAACCCCGCTGCTTTGAAAAAATTCGACCGGGTCGGCCCGGGACAAACCGCCAATGCATGCACCCCCGTTTCCCGCAATTCCTCATTGAACGCCAGTGACCAGTTCAAGACAAAGGCTTTGCTCGCCCCATACGTCGCCATTAGCGGAGTCGCCTGAAAAGCAGCGGTCGATGCGATGTTCACCACTGCACCACCACGTTCCAAGATCTGCGGCAACAATCGCGCCGTTAAATCGACCACCGCACGCACGTTCAGATCAATCATGCGGAGCTGTTTCTCAGCATCCACCTCCGCAAATGCCCCATAATCACCGAACCCGCTATTATTGATCAAAAGTACCCCACCCGGCGCTGCCGCCGCGATGCGTCCCTCCGCCCATTCCGCCGCATCTGCCAGAGCCGCTGTATCGCTTAAATCCACCCCGTAGTGCGCGCACGAATCCGCCGAAAAAAATGCCGGTTTTGTCCGAGAAAGATTGCAAAATTCCAAACCCGGCTTTAAATTTAAGATTGCCTTGATTAGAGCGCTTCCAATTCCCGAAGAACCCCCTGTCACTACTACGAGTGAAAAACGGTTTAAACATTCCCGCGGCGACTGTGCCGGCGAGCGGGGCAAGGAACTTTTCGATTTCGCGACTTTCATAAATTCAACAAGGGGTATCACAGTACCCATTCAACCACAACCACACAACCAAGGACGCGAAATATGAAAGATCAAGACATCATCATCTCCGGTATCAACATCACCCTAACGGATGCGATGAAAACCATGGTTCATGAGAAAGCGACAAAACTCTTTGAGCACGAAGACCACATCGTGCGCATGCGCGTGGAATTGGAATACGCGCCACACAACAAGACTCACGAAGGAGAATACCTCGCCAAGGGTCACCTTGAAGTTCGGGGAAATGACCACATTGTACGGTGTGCCAGCGACGACACCTATAAGTCCATCGACCTGATGGTGCAAAAACTCGACCGCATGCTGCGCCGCCGTTCCCGCCTCGCACGCGTCAAACGCAAGCATACCCACGAAGTGGATATTCCCGCCGCCATTCCCAAGGCCATCTGAATTCCTGCACACTCAAGACAACCGATCAACCGCAGGCCCGGGCAACTACACCCGGGCTTGCATTTTTCCCGTAAAATTCAATTCTTACACGACCTATGTCACACCAAATCTACCAAATCCTACACATCCTCGGCATCCTTATGGTATTCCTCGGTTACGGCGCCCTCCTCGGTCGCGCCCTCGCGGGAAGCGACTGCCCCCGCCTCAAAAAGATGGGTTCCATCACGAGCGGCATCGGCTTGCTCCTCATCCTCGTCGCGGGCTTCGGTTTGATTGCCAAGCTAGGCTACAGCTACGGTGAAACCTGGATCTGGATCAAGCTGGCGGTTTGGGTCGCGCTCGGCGGTATGATCGCCGCGATCAACCGCAAACCCTGCTGCGCATCAAAGATCTGGTGGATCCTCCTCGCCCTCGGCACTATCGCCATTGCGGCGGTCTACTGGTTCCGTTTTCTCTAGGGCATAATTATTTTCCAAAACTTAGCCTTGATTAAAACAAGCGAAGCACGCACATTAATCGCTTCCATTATATGCACCTGTAGCTCAATTGGATAGAGCGCCTGACTACGAATCAGGAGGTTCGGGGTTCAAGTCCCTGCAGGTGTGCCACTTTTAACCGCTTCTCTCCAGGGAGCGGTTTTTTCTTTGCCGCCTCTCTGCGCTTCGTGCTCCAGCC
>DKOX01000100.1 GCA_002470925.1 Opitutia bacterium UBA7350
ATAGAGCCCATGCTGGCAGCCATTCCGGTTACCACAACCGTGATCGGGGAGCTGATGAGTTGCATGGTATCATAGACCGCCATCCCGGCCGTGATGGAACCGCCCGGGGTGTTGATGTAGAAGGTGATCGGCTTACCCGGAGCATCGGATTCCAAATAGAGCAGTTTCTCGGTGATGTCTTTGGCGGATTTGTCCGAGACTTCTCCCCAGAGGAAAATTTTTCGCTCTTTGAGGAATTGGTCCTGGATGCGGGCACTGCTGGATTTTTCTTTTTCTTGGTCGTTCTTGCTCATGAAGTGTACGTGTTGAAGTTGAGATTAAAAATGGCTGTTGGAAAAATAGATTAGGCTTCAATTTTTTCGACGCGGCGTTGGTGGCGTCCGCCCATTTCGGCGGTTGCCTCTAGCCAGATACGGACAATTTTAAGGGCCAACGCCTCGGGAACGGGTCGCGCACCAATCGAAATACAGTTGGCGTGGTTGTGAACCTTCGTCATTTCAGCCGACCATTCATCCCAACACAGGCCGCAGCGCACCCCGGGCACCTTGTTGGCGACGATCGCCTCGCCGTTGCCGCTTCCGCCCAGAACAATCGCGCAATCCGCTTTTCCCTGAGGGACCGATTCTGCGGCAGGGCGGATAAAATCGGGGTAATCACAGGCCTCAGAGCTATTGCATCCGAAATCGAGCACGGAATGCCCCATCGATTCCAACAGATCGATGATGGGTTGTTTGAGAGGGAAGCCTGCATGGTCAGTACCAATGGCGACAGTCAGGGAAGAGTGATTCATAGGGTTATAATGAAATAGCGGGCATGGCTTAGCGCAACCCGTAAGCGGGAGAATTTAAAAAAAGCTTGCGCTTGAGCCTGATAAGCTGTGTTTTTCGCGGTTTTCCTGAAACTACAAAAATTTTAAGACCATGCCACGAGAGCACATCATCCTTGAATGCACGGAAGCCCGCGAAGAGGGCAAACCGGTATCCCGTTACATGAGCACGCGCGACAAGCGCAAGCAACCGGACCGGGTTGAGAAAAAGAAATACAACAAATTTCTTCGTCGTCACACCTTGCATCGCGAGATCAAAAGCTAGCGGTTTCATTCCGAGTGACCTTAAAAACAACCCGCTTCGTGCGGGTTTTTTCTTGTTTGGATGCTAAGCCCTGCGGGCTTCACGCCAAGCGCTGCGGTGTTTGCGAATCCAGTCCAGGAGGGCGCGCTCGAAGCCGATATCGCGGCCTGCTTTTTCGGACTCCAGCCATTTATGGCGGAGGATCTCATTCCGCTCTGCGAGGAACTCCTGATAGATATTCGAGTTTTTCGCGAAATCACTTGAGCGCGTAGCAGCGGTCTTTTCGTGGGTGCTCATGAAATGTATAATTTAAAATATTCCCAAACTTATTTTAAACCCTAGTCATGATTAAAATTCATGTCAATAACTTGCCCGGCCAAAGCTTCAAAGGCTTTTGCGGCGTTGGAATCCGGGCTGCCAACGGTAATGGGAATGCCGCGGTCCCCGCCGATGCGCAGTTCGGGATCAAGCGGGATTTGGGCGAGGAGCGGGATTCCCAATTGTCGGGCGGTTGCTTCGCCGCCGCCCGATCCAAATAATTCCTGACGTGAACCATCGGCAGCTTCGAGGTAGCTCATGTTTTCAACGACCCCGAGCAGAGGTACCTTGACCTTTTCAAACATACGCGCCCCGCGACGCGCGACATTATGCGCCGCGGCCTGCGGGGTGGTAACAATGAGGGCACCATTGAGGGGGATGGTTTGGGTGAGGGAAAGCTGGGCATCGCCGGTGCCGGGAGGCAGATCGATGAGAAGAATATCCAGTTCGCCCCAGTCGACATCCTGTGCGAATTGTTGGATGGTTTTCATGATCATGGGGCCCCGCCAGACAACGGGGGTTTCGTCATCAACCAGAAAGCCCATCGACATGGTTGACACACCGAAGTTTTCAACGGGAATGATCTTGTTGTTGCGCAGTTCGGGTCGCCCGTTGGCACCCAGCATGAGGGGAACAGAGGGACCGTAGATATCACAATCGAGAATTCCAACCCGACCGCCGCCATTTTGATCAATGTGCTTTTGCAGAGCGCATGCGAGGTTGACGGTTACGGATGATTTGCCAACCCCGCCTTTGCCGCTAGCGATCGCAATGCAGGTTTTAACCCCTGCAAGCGGGTTGGGGGTAGGCACATTGCCCTGGCCTTTGGAGGGTGCGGTTTGTTTTGGGGCGTTGACTTCCATTTGCACCTCAACCGCATCGCATCCCTCAATCTCCCCAAGCGTGGCCTTAATATCGGCGGCAATTTTTTCCGGAATTGAGGGGTCGGCAGTGGTGAGCTCAACAGTAACGTGGACGTTTGCGTCCTTGATTTGAATGTCCCGCACTAAACCAAAGGAGACAATATCGCGACTGAAGCCGGGATATTTTACGGTTTTGAGCTGCGCTTGGATTGTTTCAGGATTCATAAAGAGAAAGGAATGTAGTGAGAGTGGAGAGGGTCTCAATCTGAAAGGAAGATATTTTTTGGTTTTTAGACGCTTTGAAATTGCGGGAAGCGTGTTTGGCTCACAGAAATAATATCATGCGTCAGGTTTATATATTCTGCTTTGTTCTCGTTGGTTGGAGCAGTCTTTGGTTGTCTGCTGTTGCGGCAGAGTCCGTTATTATACTGCCCGGCATAACGCGCAATACAGAAGGGGTGACCACGGTTGCACTTGAGTGCAATGACAAGGCTTTGCTCGCGCTTGGAAAACGGGCCTTCGGTATGCATGGCGGCTTCCGTGTGACAGAAAACGCGCAGGCAGCTTTTATTGTTCAATTGCAGGCAATTCCATCGGAGGTGCGGGTCTCGGTGCGCTCCGGGGCAAGGTCCGGGGTTTTATGGGAACGGCAGATTAAGGATCTCGAGTTGGGTCAGGCATTACTGCGAGCCTGCGATCGCGCCGTTGAATACATGACTGGGAAGCCCGGTTTTTTTGCTGGAAAACTGGCCTTTGTTGGCAAGCGTGGCGGAGTCAGCGAGTTGTATAAGAGTGATCTTTTCTTCCGCTCGGTTGTCACGCTGACCGCAGATCGTGCCTTGGTGACCGGTCCCAGTTGGTCACCGGATGGCAAGCAGCTCCTCTACACGACCTATTTTAAATCGGGTTTTCCGGATTTATACGCATTGGATTTGGGGGCGAGGCAACGCTATCCGATCGCCACTTACAAAGGAACGAACTCGGGGGGACGCTTCAGTCCGGACGGTTCCAGAATCGCGATGGTCATATCGGGGTCGGCGGACACGGAGCTTTGCGTGAGTGATGCCAGTGGCAAAAACCTGAGGCGACTCACGCGCAACAAGAGCCTGGAGTCGGGGCCAAGTTGGTCGCCGGACGGGAGCCAATTGGTCTTTACCTCGGATATGCATGGCAAGCCACAGTTGTTTACAATTCCATCGGGTGGCGGCAAGGCGCGCCGTTTGCGGACGCAGGTGAGCAGTTTTTGCACCGAGCCGACATGGAATCCGGTAGATTCAGGCAAGATTGCCTTTACCGCGGCAACGGGTGGAGGTTTCCAGATTGCGCTCTACGATGCGAGCGACGGGCGTGCCCGGGTCTTGACTTCGGTGCGCGGTTCGGCGGTTGAGCCGGCATGGTTGAATGATGGACGCCATCTGGTCTTCACGCAGCGAGAGGGCGGCAGCACCCGACTGGTCTTGCTGGATAGCGAAAGCGGAAAAATGACACCCTTACACCGCCCGAGCTTTGGTTCGGCTTCCAGTGCGAGTTTTGTGTACTAGACCCGGATTTATTTGCGGGTCAGTTGGCTGGCTTTGATGACGCGGCTCCAGATTTCCTTACCTTCAATACTCATGACGCGGATGTGAATCTGGCGGTCATTTTCGGGACCTTCGAAGTCAAGGAGGGCATACTGACGCTCGAGGGTATTGGTGCCGGGCATACGGAAGAAATTGAGCTCGTCGCTTTCGGCAGGGATTGCGGTGATCGGCCCGACGGTAAGGTCGTAAATATTGTAGCTGTTTGCGTGAACGAGGCGGGTCAATTCACCATTGGTCTTGCCGCCACTGATAAAGAAGAGACCCTGAATGCGTTCGGAGCGGAGCATTTCCAGAAGTTTGTTTTGTTCGTAGTTGGCGGCGCTCAGGTTGGCGGGGTTTTCGGCGGGGTTCAGGATGGGTGCGCCGGCAACGACGACTTTAAAGGTGGCGGTGCTGGCGATGAGTTCCTGCCGCAGCCATTCAATTTGTTCGTCGCCGAGGATTTTCGGGAAGCTATCGGATTTAACGGAATTGATCCGATGGCTTCGGACGTCGAGGAGGATGAAGTCAACGTCCGAGTGACGAAAGCGGGTCATTACGCCGGGAAGGCCGGGGATCTGGGTGGGGAGGGGCCAGAAGGCCTTAAAGGCCTGCTCGGCAAATCCCCGATTTGCATAGTGTTTCCCAACGTTTTTGGTGGCGTAGTCGTGTTCTGCCCAAGTCGCAATGTTGGGGACGTTTGCAAGGAGGGCTTGCAGCTCAGGCACCGCACGGGCGGTGGAGAAGCGCTTGAGGTAGCCGCTTTGGGTGGTCCAATCACTCTCCCGGAGGTGCGCGGTGTTGCCCGTCCAAATCATATAATCCGGTTCACTCTCCAGAATGGTTTTAAAGATCGAGTAGCCCCCGCCAAGGATTTGGTAGGGCGGTTCGTAGTTTTCCTGGACCGCGTAGTGCGCGCCGCCAACCGCGATACGAAAGTCGGGTGGCGGGGTACGTTCATGATAGAATTGTGGGGATTCGAAACTGCCGCCGAGCTGGGTGAGTTTCCCATCGATTTCGACGGCATAGCGGTATTGCTGGCCGGGTTCAATCTTTTGCAGTTTGATGGCGGCGGTATTGGCAAGCTCAGGGTTCGTTTCAACGGGAAGGCTCCACTGCTCGCGATTGTTTGCATCGCGGTATTGCACGCGAACCAAGGCGGGTTGATCTGTTTGAACCCAGACCGTAGCCTCGCGCATTTCCAGATTTGCCAGCATTGGACCGGCGACAATGTCGGCCCCTAGAGATTCTATACCCGCAACCAGCAGCAAGAGAGCGAAAGCTTTAATAAATGAATTCATGGTAAGTAAACGCGTGGCAGCGCGATGCAAATGTTGGGGTTAGTCGGAATCGTTGCCCGGTTTGCGCTGGCATTCGGTGCGACAATCGCTCATGACGCGGATCCAAAGTTCGCGCAGGTCAAATATGCGGATGTGTATTTCGCGACGGAAGGCTTCCAAGAATTCACGGTTGGGGTGTTGTAGTTGATCGAGGAGGGACAAGCTCCGGTTCAGCGCATGGAGGCTGTTTTTCAGGTGGCAAATGGTGAGCCCGAAGTCGCCCAGATCGAGGGCCTGTATCGAAAGCAGAACATTTGTTTCGGCTTGGTGGAGGCTATTTGCATAGTTCCATGCCAAGAGAGCGGGGACTTCACTCTGCTGGTGGTTGAGGAAGTGGTCCCAGCTTTGGTGGAGGTAACGGTAAAGGGCTTTGCTGACGATGATGACCGGATGTTTATGGAGGGTGTATGGGCTCGAATCGTTCTCATCACCGACATGGTCTTCATCATCCAGTTCAGGGTTGCTGAAGTCATTGGTCATTGAAATATCATTGGCATCCCAGCCCATAAGGGATGCGATTTCGTCCAAATGATTCGGTTTGTCTTTTAAGGAATTGTAATAGGACAAAAATCGGGCAACTTCTCGATCCGCAGCATTGAGATATCCGCGCCACTGAGATTCGCCCCAATAGGGCCCGTTGGCGAATTCATCCCAGTTGCCTTCGGAATTTTCAAAATTTGGTTCGCTCATGTAACTAGAGTTATGTTCTGACAAAAACATTGTCAGTGGGGTGTTTAAAATCAATCACCTTTTTGAAATTCTGTTAGATTGCGGCTTGGATTTTTAGCGATTCGCACAAAGGCTATGGTACCATAGAGGGGGAGTGCCTTAATTTACCGCTTCGCATTGATTTGTAAATAAACTGGCAGTCGCGAAAAAGGCCTTCTAATAGTGGTTGTATGGATGAAATTGTATTCCGTTTAAATGCTTGGTTTGAGGGACACGTGCAGGGCGTGGGCTTCCGTTATCAGACCGTGCAGATCGCGAAGGCTTATGAGCTAAGCGGTTGCGTGCGAAATTTGATGGATGGTCGGGTACACTTGCTGGCGGAGGGTGCGGAAGCGGAAGTGCGGGCCTTTGTCGCGGCAGTAGAGGAAGATTTATCGAGCTACATTAAGCAGGTGGAACTTAAATCGGGAGCGGGGCCCCGCGAATGCAGGGGTTTCTCCATTGCGTCGACGAATGACTGAGGTCGCAATAAGCATCGAGAATCTGGTAAAGGATTTTCCGGTTGGATTGAGGGGCAAGCAAGTGCGGGCTCTGGATGGTTTGAATCTTGAAGTGGGCGCCAATCAAATCTTTGGCTTGCTGGGTCCGAACGGCAGCGGGAAGAGCACCACGATCAAGGTTTTGCTTGGATTGCTGCGACCTTCAAGTGGGGCGGGTGCTATTTTTGGGATACCGGTGGGCAGTTTGGGGGCGCGGCGCGTTTTGGGTTACCTGCCGGAGGTCCCGCATTTTTATCGTTTTTTGACGGCTCGGGAATTGTTGCGGTATTATGCGCGGGTTTCGGGGTTGCCCCGCAGGGCACGGGAAGGGCGAATATCCGAGGTCTTGGAGCAGGTCGGAATGGAGTCGGCGGCGGGTCGGCGACTCGGGACTTATTCAAAAGGAATGCTGCAACGGGTGGGTTTGGCGCAGGCTTTGGTGCATGATCCGCAATTACTGGTCTTGGACGAACCGACTGCGGGGGTAGATCCGGAGGGAACCGCGGCGATTGGATCAATTCTTTGCGATTTAAAGGCGCAGGGTAAAACGATTCTCTTGAGTTCGCATCTTTTGGCGCAAATGGAGGGGCTCTGTGACCGGGTCGCAATTTTGAACAAGGGGCGACTTCTATGCGAAGGATCAGTCGAAGCATTATTGATTGAGGAGGGAGCGGATACTTATGTGACGGAGGGTTTGGATGCCTCGGGGCGGGCGGCAGTGGAAGCGGCGATTCGTGCTTCCGGCGGGCGTTTACGGGGAGTGGGGCCGGCGCGGCGCGGCCTGGAGGAGTTGTTTTCGCGGGCCATCAACAATGAAGGGGAGGAAGCGAGATGAGCGGGCGCATCGATCAGATTTTGGCGGTGTGTGGGCTGACCTTTACGGAGGCGGTGCGGCAGAAGTTCTTTTATATTGTTGTTTTGATTGGCTGTGGAATGTTGCTGGGTTCTGGATATTTTCAACAATTCGATTTTGGGATAGACGAATTAAAATTTGTGATCGATTTCAGCTTTGGGACTTTATTTTTCCTGGGGTCGATTTTGGTAATCACGGCGGGCACCCAGCTCTTTTACAGCGAGATTGAAAATCGCACTGCGCATACCCTCTTGGCGAAACCGATTCGGCATTTTGATTTTTTGCTGGGGAAGCTGTGCGGGGTGCAATTATTGATGCTCTTGTTCGTGATGATACTGTGTGGGTTATTGACGGGCTTGTTGTATTTGCGGGTGCAGGCGCTTCCGTTTATGGAGGGGGATGTGCTCGTGCGTTATGGGGAATTATGGCTTTATGGATTTTTGCAATGGGCCCGGTTTGGGGTTTTGGGCGCGGTTTGTTTATTAGTGGGTAGTTTCGCGCGCTCGTACCTTTATGCGATGATGGTTTCGTTCTTTTTTATGCTGGTGGGTCAGTTGCAATATATTGCACAGGAAAGTTACCGTGAGATTGCGTTTTTGCCCTTGCGATGGCTGGTGCAGGCCTTGGCTTGGGTCTTTCCGAACCTGCAGGTTTTTAACGTGGGCGATCAATTGGGTCATATGCAGGCAGAGGGGCTTCCCTTCTTGGTAGTGCTCCAGCTTTTGTGGTATGCGGCGGCTTATATTTTGGTGTATTTATGGTTGGCGTGGTGGAATTTTAAACGGCGGGAGCTTTAATGAAGGCAAAGAGCGCAGTTGAATATCCCCTTTTGGAACGCTTGCAAAGTTGGGCGGTGGCATTGCTGGTTCTGGTGGGAGCTGCGCTGGTTCTAAAACCGGTCAAAGACGTTTGCTGGGAGGCGGTTCAGGCGGGGCAGGCAGAATTGCGTGTCGATTCCCTGAATGAGTCGGTAGGGCAGGGCGTCGTGCTGGGGGTTTTGGGCGGCTTGCGCTCCCTGGTGGCTGATTTTGCCTGGTTAGAGTTGAACCGCAAGTGGGAGGCGCGTGACCGAGCGGGACTGGGCGCAATGATCCAATTGGTCACGAGTATTGATCCACGACCGGAGTTTTTTTGGATCAACAGTGCGCGCATGATCGGCTATGATGTCCCCCACTGGCGGATTGCGGAAGCGGGTGGCTATGGTTTGGTGTCTGAAACGGAGCAAGCCACCATCAATATGGAGCAGGCGATGCAGGCGCTGGCACTTCTGGACCAGGCCTTGAGCTATCATTCTGGCAGTGCGCGCTTGAAGCTGGAAATCGGCCAGATCTATTTGAATCGTCTCCAGAATTATGAATTGGCGGCGGATTGGTTTCTCAAGGCCACAAAAGAAAAAGATGCGCCGTATTTCGCGGGGCGCGTCTATGCGGATTTGTTGGTCCGTTTGCATCGGGAGAGGGAAGCCTATGCCTTTTTGAAGGAACTATATTTGAATTTGCCGGAGGATCCCATGGCGCAGGGGGATATTGTTTTGGAGCGGATTCGTGAATTGGAGGAACGGCTGGGCTTGGCGGGGGAAGCGGTTTTCCACTCAGGTGCAGATTAATCGTTGCGTGCGATCGGGTATTCAGGGCAATAAAGAGGGATGAATGGAAATCGCCAGGCGCAGGCACGTCACGCTACGGAACTCCGGCAGCGCATCAACGCGGGTCGTGAGGCAGTCAAAAGCCAGATCGGGTTTTTCACTCGCCAGTTTGGGGAGGTGCCCAGCGAATGGAAAGCGGATGATACCCGTGTGACCTTTGCGGATTTTGCAATTTCAGAGCAAGTCGCGATGCGTCTGCGGCGCGATTTCCCGCAGGATGATTTCTGTAGTGAGGAGTCAGCTCCAATGAATGAGGATCAGGCTTTGGAGGCACCGTTTGCCTGGGTGTTGGATCCGATTGACGGGACAAATAATTACGCGCTGGGTTTCCCGGTTTGCGCGGTTTCGCTGGCGCTTTTATATGAAGGCGAGCCGGTTTATGGGTTTTTATATGAGCATGTGACGGGAAGTATTTTAGAGGGCGGGGCGGGGTATGGTCTCTTTCGAGATCGCAAACGGCTCGACCGGGATGCCTTGGCAGCAGAAGCTCAAACGATGCTGGGCTTGCATTTTCCAATGCCGACTGAACAACTACGGGCGCTGGAGCCTTTGCTATCGCGTTATCGGGTGCGTTGTCTGGGGAGCGGGGCACTCGCTTTGTCGCAGGTTGCGACCGGGTATTTGAGCGGGGCGGTCGATTTTCGCGTGAAAGTCTGGGATTTAGGGGCGGCTTACGCGCTCTGCGGAGCGAGTGGGGTGCAGGTCCAATTTATCGGAGCAAGCCCTTTTCCTTTAAAACGTTTTAACCCTCAGATGGAGTTTTGCCCGTATTATGCCGGCACCGAGGCGTTTCTACGGGAGATAGAATTCTGCCTGGGGGAGGGCTGAATGGGTTCAAACGTTTTGGTTTTTCTCGATTGGCATAAAGGAGCGGCGACGCAGTTGTAGCCAGAGTTGCCAAGCCTGCGCGTTTAAGAGGACATGCGCCTGTTCGCATTCGGCGTTGCGGCGCGCCAGGTTTTCGTTGGCAATTGCGGCGAGGTCATCGAGGTTATAGAGGTAGCAGTTTTCGAGTTTGTTAAGGCTGGGGTCAAGGTCACGAGGCATCGCCAGATCGATAAGGAAAAAGGGTTGGGCGGGGCGCACACGCCGGGCGGCGCGGAAGTCCTCGTGTCTCAGGATGAGGCCGGGGGCAGCGGTTGAGCTAATGACGATATCAAATTGTTCCAGGGATTTATGGATTTGTTCGAAGGGTAGATGGTCGGCATCCAGTTGAGCGGCGAGGTGTTCGGCGTTTTGTGTGGTGCGGCTGGAGACCGCAAGCTGCTGGACGCCGCGGTTCCTGAGGGCTTGAGCGGTGCGTTGCCCGACTTCGCCGCTTCCGATTAAGAGCACGCGACTGTTTTGGAGTTTGCCGAAGATTCGTTTGGCGAGGTCTGCGGCGATGTTGCCAATACTAACTTGCCCTTTGTCGATACCGGTTTGGGTGCGGACAATTTTTGCAGTTTGGAAGCTTTTTTCGAAGAGGCGGTTGAGGATGGATCCGGTGTTTTCAAATTCCTGCGCGGTCGCGAGGGCTTGTTTCATTTGGCCGAGAATTTCCGTTTCGCCAAGAATTTGGGAGTCGAGGCCTGCCGCGAGGGAAAAGGCGTGTTGAATGGCGCTGAGATTGTGCAAACGGTATGCGTGGGCGACGAGTAGCTCGTTCTTGATATTGAGCGAACGGCAAAGGATCTCGCGAATGCTATGCTGGGCATTTTCATTGCGGGCGTGAACGTAGATTTCAAGGCGGTTGCAGGTGGAGAGCACGAGGCTCTCGGAGAAGTCACGACACTCGCGAAGTTCTTGCAGTAGCGCCGGGATTTTATCTGGACTCAGGGCAAGGCGTTCTCGGACTTCAAGCGGGGTTTCGTGATGGGAACAACCCAGCACGAAGAGAGACTGCAAATTCGGTTTGCTCATGGAATCTGCTGTTCGGGCTGGTTTGGGGTCGCGCCGGGTTGGCGGGCTGTTTGGACGGGCCAGAGGGAGAGCAGGGCTAAAATGAAGAGCGTAATCGTGGCGTAGGCGTGGCGACGGGTGACGAGTTTTTTGCGGAGGCGAAGCAGCACGACCATCAGGTATCCGAACCAGACAATGCCGGTCATGCTGAGTTTGAAGAGGGGGACCCGGTCAGGGTTGTCGAACCAAAACAGCGCGCCGAATACGAGGGCGGCGGAGAGGCAGATTGTTCCGGTAATGAGGAGCCGCCAGGCGATCGTGTCGAGTTGTTGAACGGAGGGAAGGAGGGCATAGATCCCGCGGTGGTGCTTGCGCTTCAGGCCATGTTGTTGGAGGAGAAACATGGCAGAAACGAGCGCGAGGATCGTTAGGACGCCATAACTGAAAATCGCCAGGGCGGCATGGAGTTCAATCCAGGGCTCGCCCCCGAAGCGTCCGGCGGGATAGGGTTGATCCCAGGCGGTGAAGAGGGTTGCGGTCAGTCCGAGGAGAGCGGAGAATGAGGCGGTGAAAAACCCGAGGAGACGGAGTTGGCAAACCGGACCAACAATGAAGTAGAGGAGGACTGCCGACCAGGAGATGAACTGAGCGACTTCAAAGGGATTGCCGAGCGGGCAACCGCCGACGCTGGCGCCGCGAAGATTTAGGGCAAGCGTTTGGATAAGGAAAGCCACACTGACAAGGGGTAACAAGCCCATGCGGGGGTATGGCTTGGAGCGCAGGATGCCGTAGAGTCCCAGGCAGGCGCTCAGTCCGTAGAGAATCGTAGCGGCAAGGTAGACGCTGCGATCGCTGAGGTCGAGGGTTTCGAGCATGGCGCAGGTTTAGCGTTTCATGGGTGCAACGTATGCGGGCGGAGTGGCGTGGTTTGTCTCGTAAGCTCCACGCTGCCAAAGCCGCACACGGTCTGCGAGGAATTCGATAAAGCGCGGATGGGTGTTGAGGCAGGGGATTTGTTCGTAGGATTCGCCGCCGGCCTCGATGAAGGTCTCGCGACCCTCGACTGCGATTTCCTCAAGGGTTTCCAGGCAGTCGGCGGTAAAGGCGGGGCAGATGACCTTGACGTTTTTGTGGCCGTCCTCGGCGAGTTGCTCGAGGGTTTGGTCGGTGTAGGGTTGGAGCCAGGGTTCGCGTCCAAGCCGGGACTGAAAGGTGATGCGGTATTTATCGGGGGAAAGTCCCGCGGCCTTGACGAATTTTTCAACGGTCATGGCGCACTGGTGGCGATAGCAGGTGGCGTGCGCGGGGTGGCAGGTGTTGCAACAGTCGGGAGTTGTGAGGCAGTGCTGATGAGAGGGATCACCTTTGATGAGATGGCGCTGCGGGATGCCGTGAAAGGAAAAGAGCAGCTGATCGAAATCTTCTTTTTCGAGTGCGGGTCGTGCGGTTTCTACCAATGCTTCAATGTAGCCCGGCTCTTGGTAATAGGGAGGAAGGAGGGTGGTCTTGAGCCCGGGCGCATGTTTGCGTACAGCCTCCATGAGGTGAACCACCGCGGTCTCATAGCTGGACATCGCGTAGTGTGGGTACATGGGAATGATAAAGCAATCATCGACGCCTTGGTCGAGGAGTTTGAGAAGGGCGTCTTCAGTGGTGGGGTTGCCGTAGCGCATGCCGAGTTCAGTGGGGAGTCCGGTGCTTTGGGCAAGGGCGGCTTGTTGTGCGCGCGATGTCAGGACAAGGGGAGAGCCCTCGGGTTTCCAAATGCTGGCATAGGCCTCGGCGGACTGGCGGGGGCGCTTGGGTAGGATGAAGCAATGGACGATGAGCCAGCGGATAAGTTTGGGAGCGTCAAGGACCCGCTCGTCCATCAGGAATTCGCGGAGGTAGTTGCGTACGTCGTTGACCTCGGTGGAGTCGGGTGATCCGAGGTTGAGTAAGATAAGACCTTGTTTGGACATAGCTTAAGTGAAGCGGGGGAGTTGGCGGTCTGTCAAACCGAAGGCGACTTTGTGCGAAATGCTTTTGGGGAGCATTGGTTGTGTTTTTTAAACCAGGCGGAGAAATGTTGGGCTTCGGGATAGCCGGATCGACGGCCGACTTCCATGATGGGGATGCGGGTTGAGCGAAGAAGTTGGCGGGCCTGATGGAGGCGGGCCTGGGTTATGAGGCGGAGGGGACTGGTTTGAAGCTCGGCGTTGAGGGCGAGTTCAAGGGCGCGACGGGAAGCACCGGCGCGCTGTGCGAGGTTAGCGGCGTCAAGATTGGGGTCGGCCAGGTGGTCGCTGACTATTTGCTGGGCGCGTTGGGTAAGCCGGGCGCGATTGGAAGGGAGGGTTGATTGGCGGGGAAGGAGGCGTAATTTTCCGGGATGGTGAGGGCCAGAGGGAAGGGGTTTTTTGGAAAGCTGGGCGTGTAGGATTTTGGCGGCACGGTAACCGCAGGCGTGAACCGGGAGTTCAAAGCTGCTGATTTCGAGACCCGCGAAGATGGATTCGGAGGGATCGTTGTCGACTCCAAGGATGAGGAGATCGCGCCCGCAAGGGAGTTTTGATTTTTGAGCTTCGAGAATAATTTCGCGGGCGAGGCGGTCATTATTACAAAAGATGCCGAGCGGTCTGGCGGAGAGCGAGGTGAATTGTTTCAAGTTTTCACTGAAGGGCAGGGTGTGATCCCATGGGTGCAGTGAATGGTTTTGGATGGTATCTTTAAATCCCTGCCGGCGAAGTTGCGTATAATGAATACTGTCGGAGCCGCAGAAGGCGAACTGGCGGGCGCCTTGCCGGAGGAGGTGTTTTGCGGCGAGTTGACCGAGGGCAAAATCGTTAATCGTTACGGTGGGTACGGCCGTGATTTTGGAGAAATTAAAGAGGTTAACGGCGTGCACCCTGTGTTCGAGTAAGCCGTTGAGCCAGTTGTCGCTCACGAAGGTGCCGATGGCGCCTGCCAGTTGGCGCGATTGGGCGAGTTGAAACAGTTTTGCCTCAAAGCCAATTTGCAGCGGCACCAGTCGCCAATCGAGCTGATGATCGTTCAGATAGTCCGCGACTCCGCGAAAGATACTGGCGGCGTGGCGAAAATTGGAGTCAAAGGCAATGGCAATACTGGTGGGCATTTTAATAAATGTAGCAAATATATAAAAATTAATACGTAAATACGAAAAGACAAGGCAATCTTTATTATGTTATGCTACGACTCATGAAAAAAGCATTGATAACAGGAATAACCGGACAGGACGGGTCATATCTCGCAGAATTGTTGCTCGAGAAGGGCTACGAGGTGCATGGGATCATTCGCCGCTCCTCGACCTTCAACACCTCGCGGATCGACCACCTCTACAAAGACCCGCATCTGAAAAACACAAAACTGTTTCTCCATTACGGTGATCTGGCGGACGGGGTGATGTTGATGAAATTATTATACCAGCTTCAACCGGACGAGATTTACCACCTGGGGGCACAAAGCCATGTGCGGGTCTCTTTTGATGTGCCGGAATACACCGGAGACGTGACGGGATTGGGAACGCTTCGTTTACTGGAGGCCATTCGCGAGGTGGGTTTGGAAGGTAAGAGTCGTTTTTATCAGGCTTCATCTTCCGAGATGTTTGGTATGGTACAAGAAGTGCCGCAAACGGAGCGGACTCCATTTTACCCGCGTTCGCCCTATGGATGCGCGAAGGTGTATGCGTATTGGTTAACGGTCAATTATCGTGAATCGTATGGGATACACGCGACCAACGGCATTCTTTTTAATCACGAATCCCCGCGCCGGGGGGAGACTTTTGTGACGCGCAAGATCACCCGGGCAGCGACTCGTATCAAGTTGGGTCTGCAGGATAAACTCTACCTCGGGAATCTGGACGCCAAGCGCGATTGGGGTTATGCGAAGGAATACGTCGAGGCAATGTGGTTGATGTTGCAGCAGGATTCGGGCGACGACTATGTGATGGCGACCAACGAGACACACTCGGTAAAGGACTTCGTGATGGAAACCTTTGGCTTGCTGGATCTGGATTGGGAGCAATACGTGGATTATGACAAGCGCTATGAGCGACCCACCGAAGTGGATTTGTTGATCGGCGATCCGGCCAAAGCGAAGCGGCAGTTGAATTGGGAACCGCAGGTGCGCTTCAAGGATTTGGTGAAGATTATGGTGGATGCCGACCTTGTCTTGGCAAAGCAGGAATTGGCCTATAAACAGGCGGTGGAAGCTTAAAAAGTAAGGATGCAAGCAATGCGTGAGGAGGCAAAAATCTATTTGGCGGGCCATCGCGGCATGGTAGGTGCGGCGGTGGAGCGCGCCTTGCGCGCGGGTGGTTATGAGAATCTGGTCACCCGTAAGCGGGAGGAGTTGGATTTAACGGATCAGTCGGCGGTGCGTGATTTTTACCGAGAGGAAAAGCCGGAGGTGGCGATTATCGCGGCGGCGCGGGTCGGTGGCATTCATGCCAATAAAAGCTATCCGGCAGCGTTTATCTTTGAAAATCTCGCGATTGCACAGAACACAATTGACGGGGCATACCGCGCAGGCGTGAAGCGACTACTTTTTCTTGGGAGCACCTGTATCTATCCCAAATTGGCGGAGCAACCCATGCGGGAAGAGGTGCTGCTGACTTCGGCCCTCGAGCCTACGAACGAGGCATACGCCATTGCAAAAATCGCGGGTTTAAAGCTCTGTCAGTTTTATCGCTCACAATACGGGGTTTGTTACCATTCGGCGATGCCAACAAATCTGTACGGCCCCGGGGATAATTATCACCCTGAAAACTCGCACGTTTTGCCTGCTTTGATTCGTCGTTTCCACGAGGCGAAAGAGAGGGGTGCCCCCGAAGTAGTGGTTTGGGGCACGGGAAGCCCGCGGCGGGAATTTTTGCATGCGGATGACGCCGCTGCGGGAATCGTTCACTTGCTGCAACTGGATAATCCGCCGAACTGGGTCAATCTTGGTTGTGGAACGGATGTCTCGATCGGGGATCTCGCGCGCTTGGTCAAAGCAGTGGTGGGTTATGAGGGACAATTGATTTTCGACAAGAGCAAGCCGGATGGAACCCCGCGCAAGTTAACCGACACCAGCTTGATTCAGTCAACGGGATGGAATCCTGCTATTCCAATCGAGGCAGGTATTGCAATGACCTACGGTGCTTTTCTTGAGGAAATGGCAGAGGGACGCCTGCGCTGTTAGTGGCGAAATGGTATGCCTCTAGAAGGGCGGTTCCTCGTCGAGGATAACATCGTCCGGTTCGAATGGGGCTTCATCTGTGGCGGGTTTGGTATTGCCCCCTCCGGAACCGGTTATTTTCCAAGCGACGAGGTTGGTGTAGTATTTACCTTGCCATTCACGGCAGCGGATGTCGAAGGAAACGGTCACGGCATCGCCCTCCTGGAGGTGAGCGACAAGCTCCACCTTCTCTTTCACGCACTCAAAATTCATCTCTTGTTCAAACTTACCGTCTTTGGTGGTTAGAAGAAATTCCCGCTTATTAAAGCCGCCTTGGAAGGTTTGCTCGGGGAAGATGGTTTTAATGGATCCTGAAATTTCAAATGACATGCGTTAATAAAAATAGTGTTGGGATAAAGATGCAACTTTTTCTCAGAAACTTATTCGCAGAAAAGGACTCCAAGCATTTAGGAAAGGCTTCTGCGCTTTTATTTGATTGTGAATAAAGCCGGGTAATGCCATTGGATAAAGTAAGTTATGATAAAAATTAATAATGCCTGCCCTATTCTAAGCACTGATGAAGCCCGCGGGATTGAAGCATCGCTCCTTGTTGATGCGGTGGCGGAGTGGTCTGCGATGGAGACGGCAGGCCGGGGCATCGCGGCGGGGATTTTGCGCGATTTTCAGGAATTAAAACCCCTGCCGGATGGGCCGCGGGTGCTGGTGTTGGTCGGTAAGGGCCACAATGGAGGCGATGCCCTACTGGCCGCAGCGGAAATTATGGCACGGCATCCACGCAGTAAAGTTTTGTGTCTGTTGACCGCAAAACCTGATGCGATGAAGGCGCTCACATTACGTGCGTGGGAGTCGGTAGAAGGTCGGGTGCAACTGGAAATGCTCGGGTCTGAAAGCAGCGTTGAATTACTGAAGCGTTTTGATGACCTCAGTGGAGGCAAGGGTTTTGATATCTGCCTGGATGGCATACTGGGTTTGTCCTTTAAACCACCGTTGGATGAAAGACTTTTCAATCTGGTGCAGGCGATCAATGATTATCCGCAAATTGGTTTGCGTGCGGCGGTGGATATGCCCACCGGTTTGGGCGAAATGGATTCTTCGATAAGCTTCTCGGTCGATTTTACCTATGCAACTGGATCGGTGAAGAAAATGCATTTGGAAGGCGGTCGGGCTTGTGGTCGGGTGCGTTGGGTGGACTTGGGTTTTTTTGAGCAAGGATCGGCAAAGGCCTCAAACGAGTATTTTTTAACGGACGCCATTTTAAATCCCCTGCGGCAGTTACGCCCTTCGATGGTAGACAAACGCAATTTCGGGCATCTCTTTATTGTAGGGGGATCCTCCAACATGCCGGGTGCGCTACTGATGAGTGTGCAGGCTGCAGTGCGTTCGGGAGTAGGCCGTGTCACGGCTTTTGCGCCGCAGTCGATGGCGGCTTCCCTCGCTGCGCAGGTGCCGGAGGCAATGTGGATTCCTTGGCCTGAAAGTGAAAATGGGACGCTGAGTCCACGGGCGCTGCCGCTTTTGATGCAACGCTTGCCTGCGGCCACTGCGGTTTTATTAGGTCCCGGAATGGGGCGCGATCGAAATACGGCGCAATTGGCGCAGGAGATTGTCGGACAAGTTACCTTACCGGTAATCTGCGATGCAGATGCCTTGAGTTTGCGGGTGGTTGAGTTCGTACAGAAGCGCAAAGCAGAATGGGGACCGGTGGTCCTCACACCGCACATGGGTGAGTTTATGCGTATTGCTGCCTTGGAGCACCCTACTTTCGACAGTGAATTCCTGATAGATTTCTGTCGCAAGAATCGTGTCGCATTAGTTTTGAAATTGCCGCAGACGCGTTGCAGTGATGGGGAATCGGTCTATTGCAATACCTTCGGCGGGGCAGTGCTTTCAAGGGGCGGTAGCGGTGACCTTTTGGCGGGCTTGATCGGTGGCAATTTAGCGCAGGCAAAAGGGCGCGAGTTTGACGCGGTCATGCGGGCGGTAGTCTGGCATGGTAAGGCTGCTGAGGTATTGGCACGGAAGCGCGGACAGATCGCAGTGCGGACAACCGATGTGTTGGGTTATCTCTCGGAAGTATTGCGGAGTAACTGAGTAAAACCGGGCAATGAATCGCGAATAGTTGTTTTTAGATTTGGTCGTTTAATATATTTAACAAATTGGTTATTAATATCTAATGTTATCAAAAAGAGATGCCTTGCTTGTCTTAAACGGTTTGCCGCATGTTGGGCCGGTTTTATTGCAGCGACTGCTCGATTCCTTTAAGGGTGATCCAGTGGCGGTCCTGTCGGGTTCAATGGAATCACTGACGCAGGTGCGGGGTATTGGGCCGCATGCCGCGCAGGCGTTGATGGATTGGGAGGTATATTTTGATCTCGAGCGGGAAAAGGAAAAAATCCTGCAGTATGGGGCGGTTTTTCTGGAACGGGCGCATCGGGACTACCCGATCCTCTTAAAAGAGATGTATGATCCGCCGATTGGTTTGTATTGGCTGGGTGAACACAAAGTAGATCGTCCCTGTGTGGCGATCGTGGGCACGCGTCAGGCCAGTATGTATGGTTTGAAGGTCGCGCGGAAATTGGGCGCGGAATTAGCGGGTCTGGGCTTTTGTGTGGTAAGTGGCATGGCGCGGGGGATTGATACGGCGGCGCACGAGGGAGCTTTGGAAAGGGGTGGCCCGACGCTCGCGGTTTTGGGTTGCGGTTTGGATGTTATATATCCACCCGAGAACAAGGAGCTCTATGACCGCATTGTAAATCAGGGCGCAGTGGTGAGTGAATTTCCTTTTGGTCGGAGAGTGGACCGGCAGACTTTTCCGATGCGAAATCGAGTGGTGGTGGGAATTTGCGAGGCGGTCATCGTGGTAGAGTCCGCTCCTGCGGGTGGGAGTATGATCACGGCGCGCTTTGCGGGGGAACAGGGACGGTTACTGATGGCGGTGCCGGGGCGGATAGATCAACTACAGGCGCGTGGTTGTTTGCAGTTAATTCGGGATGGCGCGAGTTTGGTGAGCTCGGTCGATGATGTCCTGGAGGAATTGCGCTACGAGCGCGGGGAGGACAAGCGGGAGGAGCCGGGCAGAAAAGAACCGGTCAAGGTAGTGGTTCTCGAGGCCAAAGAAAAGGCGCTTATGGATTGTTTGTCGGGTGGGGAACTCGGGAGCGCGGATTCATTGGCGGGGCAAGTGGGGTTTCCGGTTCACGAGGTCGCAGCGATATTGGTAGCTTTGGAGTTGAAGCGCTGTGTTATTAAGCGCTTGGATGGACGTTACGAGGCGCGGGAGGCTTAATTTTTTTAAGGCCGAACAGGGTTCCTGTAGGAAAAGGGAAGTGCTTACATGCGGTCCAGTGCTTGAATGCCCAGGAGCTCGAGGCCCGTCATGAGTGTGCTGCGGGTGCGGGCGCAAAGGAGCAGGCGGCCCGCCCGGGTGGGGGGGTCGTCTACCATGACTTTATCGGCATTGTAGAAGCTACTGTAGGCTCCGGCCAGTTCGTAAAGGTAAGTGCATAGGAAGTGAGGTCGCAAATCATTCAGGGTAAGATCTAAAGCACCGGGCAGACCCATGAGTTTGCGTGCGAGCGTGAGTTCGGCCTCGGTCTCAAGCGGACCGGCTCCTTCAATGGGCGACTCGGGGTCGAGTTCGGCTTTGCGAAAAATGCTGTTGATGCGTGCGACGGCGTATAAGAGGTAGGGAGCGGTGTTGCCCTCAAAACTGAGCATGCGGTCCCAGTCAAAGACGTAGTCCTGGGTGCGGTTTGAGGCTAGGTCGGCATATTTAAGCGCTGCAATTCCAACCGTCGAGGCAATGGCCTGCCGTTCGGCTTCCGGGAGATCGGAATTTTTTTCGGTGACAACCGCGAGGGCGCGTTCGCAGGCTTCGTCAAGCAAGGTCTGGAGTTTGATGGATTCTCCGGACTTGGTCTTGAAGGGTTTTTTATCCTTCCCCAGGATGGTACCCCACCAAACGTGACGGGTAATGGGGGTGGGGTAATTACAGAGGTTGAACCATTTTTGAGTGGTTAAGAAGAGTTGTTGAAAATGATCCTGTTGCCGGGCATCCGTCAGGTAAATGACTTCTTCGGCTTTAAAGTGCTCTACCCGGTAAAGAATAGTGGCAAGATCGGTGGAGGCGTAATTGGAGGCGCCGTCGCTTTTTCGAATATTGAAGGGGTAGGGCCGCTCATTATCCCGGGCGAATTTTTTGACCTCATCATGCCACACAACGAGGGCGCCCTCGCTGTGCTCTGCTATGCCGGTCTCTGTTAGTTCGCGGTACACGCGCTCGACTTTATCGCGATAAAAGGACTCACCGAGGCTAATGTCTATCTGAACACCCATTTGCTGGTACAGTTTTTCGAAGGCGTCTTTTGAAATATCGACAATTTTCTCCCACAAGCTCGTGTTTTCAGGGTCGCCCTCCTGGAGTTTGAGGAGTTCCGCGCGTGATTGATCGCGCAGATTGGGTTGTTCTTTTTCAAGCCGGCTGCCGTCTTTGTATAGTTGATCCAGCAAAGCGAGGGGATCCTCTTTAACTTGATCCAAATCGATTCTCTCGCGCTTGATTTGCATAATGAGCGTGCCGAAATTGGTGCCCCAGTCACCGATATGATTGTCGCGGACGGTATCGGCACCGCAAAAATCCAGCAAACGCGCAATGGCCTCTCCGATGACCATCGGGCGGAGGTGCCCGATGTGCGCTTGCTTGGCGGTATTGGCGCTGGGGTAGTCGATGACAACTTTTCGACCCGCTTTTAGTTTGCCGGCACCGCTCTGGTAATCGGCGGGGGTGGCATATTGATTGAGCCAGTTCCACAGGTAGGCCCGGGTGCATTTAAAATTGATGAAACCCGGTCCAGCCAGAGAGAGTTCGACAAGTGTCGGGTCAAATTGTCCCGATTTATTTGCGGCATCGAGGAGTTGCTGCGCCAGTTCGCGTGGGTTTTTTCCGTTCCGTTTGGCAAACCCCAGCACACCGTTTGCCTGAAAGTCGCCGAATTTTGGATCGGCGGCGCGCACTTCCGGCTCAAAATCCTCGCCAAAGGCTTCGCAACTCGCGGCGATTTGGCGCAAGGCGGTCTCAATAACCGTACTGGGATTAAAACTAAGCTGCATGGTGCTTAGCATAGGGCTTAGACAGGTGGGTCAAGCTTGCAAAGTTCAGAAGATGGGGGGGTAATCATTCATTTGAGTTAAGTAACGAAATGTTGCATACAAGTTTCAGATTAAAGTGATTTTACAAAATCCCTCATTTTAGGCTCGACAATGCTTGTGATAATCTCCTAATGCATAAAGGTTTATGCAGTACAACGTCTCCCTTTGGATGCCCATAATTTTTGTTAAATGAGAAAAAAGATCATCAGTGCCCGTAAGTTCATAAAGCCGTCTTTCAGCTATCTGGTTGAAAAAAAACGTGATGGAGGCGAATTTACGGATGAGGAAATTCGCTATTTGGTTGATTCTATTTTAGATGAAGAAATACCGGATTTCCAGCAAGCGGCCCTCGCGATGGCCATCTATTTCCAAAATATGTCGGCTCAGGAAATGGCGGTTTTTTCTGAAGAGATGATGCTGTCGGGTGAGGTATTGGATCTCAATCGAATTGCCCGTCCCAAAGTCGGTAAATATTCGACAGG
>DKOX01000129.1 GCA_002470925.1 Opitutia bacterium UBA7350
CCCAAAACAAAATTTTCAGATGGGGTGGCGGCCTTTCATGCCTGGTATAAGCAATCGCTTGTGGATGGCGGCTGAAAATACGGGAATTAATGCATGGTCAATTTGTTCATTTTTTCTTGAACAAAGTGGAGCTACACGCTTACTAAATACTGTTCAATCGAGATGACACTTGCTCTCACAGGAACAAAACACGCGCTCCGGTCCTCAGGACCAAGGGCGGCAGCGTCTTAAAACCCGAGACCTTTGAATTAAAAAGATCGGACAGCTTTAACTGTCGAAATCGTTTCGCTAATCCCAAAAATTAAAATCATGCGTATTCTAATCACCGGCGGTGCCGGATTTCTTGGCAGTCATTTATGCGAACGCCTCCTCCATGAAGGCCACGAGGTTGTCTGCATGGACAACTTCTTTACGGGGCGAAAGGTCAACGTCGCCCATTTGCTGGACAATCCCTATTTCGAGCTGATGCGGCACGATGTCGTGGATCCCTTTAAGCTGGAAGTCGACCAAATCTACAATCTCGCCTGCCCCGCCTCTCCGGTTCATTACCAATTCAATCCGATCAAGACCACCAAGACCTCGGTTATGGGAGCGATCAACTGCCTGGGTCTTGCCAAGCGGGTGAATGCCCGCGTCTTCCAGGCCTCGACCTCCGAGGTCTACGGCGATCCCTCGGTCCACCCTCAGCCCGAAGCCTATTGGGGCAACGTCAACCCGATCGGGGTCCGCTCCTGTTACGACGAGGGCAAACGCTGCGCCGAGACCCTTTTCTTTGACTACCATCGCCAGAACGGCGTCGATATCCGGGTGGTGCGCATCTTCAATACCTATGGGCCCCGCATGCTCGCGGATGACGGTCGGGTGGTTTCCAATTTTATTGTACAGGCGCTCCAAGGAAAAGACCTTACGGTTTACGGCGAAGGCCAGCAGACCCGCTCTTTCTGCTACGTCGATGACCTCATCGAGGGTTTTGTTCGCCTCATGAATCAGGATCAGGTCGTGGGCCCCATGAACATTGGCAACCCTGGCGAATTCACCATCCTCGAACTCGCTGAAAAAGTCCTTCAAATAACCGGTAGCAGCTCAAAGATTATCTATGAGCCCATGCCGCAGGACGACCCCAAACAACGCCAGCCCGATATCACCCAAGCCAAAGACATTCTCGGCTGGGAGCCCACTGTTCCCCTTGAGGAGGGCCTTAAAAAGACCGTCGCGTATTTCAAGGAGCAGATTGCCTAGGCTGTAGCGCTTGACAGAGTATTACATTTATCAAAAAGTAATACCATGAAAATGACCCAAAAAGGGCAGGTGACGATACCGCAAGACCTGCGCAAGCGTTTTGGAATGACTCGTGATACCGAAATCGTTTTTGAGGCGGTTCCTGAAGGTTTGCTACTGCGCACTGAAAATAAGGGGCGAGCGGGTCGTCTCCGTCGGGGCATTGCAAAAGCGCGGGGATGCGCCGATGCCGAATTGACAACCGAAGCGGTAATGGAATTGACCCGAGGCTAAATGGTTCTGGTAGATTCCAATGTTCTGATTGATCTTTTTACCAATGACCCCAACTGGGCCGAATGGTCAGAAAACGCCTTACTGGAAGCCGCTCGGTATGATGCGCTTGCCATCAATCCGGTCATCTACGCAGAAATTTCTATTGCTTTTTCAGATGCCGCCAAACTGGATGCCGTTCTCGAACCTCTGGAAATCATGCGACTGCAGTTGCCCTACCGTGCTGCCTTTCTTGCGGGTAAAGCCTTTCTAAAATACCGTCGGCAAGGCGGCGACAGATCCTCGCCGCTCCCTGATTTCTTTATTGGAGCCCACGCTGTAAGCGAAAAAATGAAGCTCATTACACGGGACACAAAACGCTTCCGGACTTATTTTCCAGGCATTAATTGCGTAACACCTTAAACACAAAGCATCGAATCAATATGAAAGTTCTCGTCGTAGGAGGAGCGGGCTACATTGGTAGCCATTGCGTGCGTCAATTGCAGGCTGCGGGTCACGAACCCGTGGTGCTCGACAACCTGGTCTTCGGGCACCGGGCCGCCGTGCATCCCTCCATTCCCTTCTATGATTGCGATCTCGGCGATTCCGAAGCGGTTGCCGAAATTCTCCGCAAGGAACAAATCGAGCTGGTCATGCATTTCGCCGCCTTCGCCTACGTGGGCGAATCGGTCACCGAGCCCCGCAAATACTACGAGAACAACTTCGTCGCGACCCTCCGCCTCCTCGAGACCATGCTCGATAACGGTGTGACCAAATTCGTCTTTTCCTCCACCTGCGCGACCTACGGCGAACCCGAGACCCTGCCGATGGTGGAGACCCTCCCGCAGGCCCCCATCAATCCCTACGGGCAAACCAAGCTCGACGTCGAGAACTGCCTGAAGGCATTCGCGCACGCTTACGGACTGAGCTTCGCGGCCTTCCGCTATTTCAATGCCGCCGGAGCGGCGGAGGACGGCTCGATCGGCGAAGACCATAACCCCGAGACCCATCTCATCCCCCTCGTAATCGACGCCGCCACCGGACGTCGTGAGAACATCCAAATCTTCGGCACCGATTATCCGACTCCCGATGGCACCTGCCTGCGCGACTACGTGCACGTGGACGACCTTTCCCGTGCCCACATTGCGGTCTTTGATAAACTCAACGAACCCGGTGCCGCCTATTTCTACAACCTCGGCACCGGCACCCCCAACTCCGTCCGCGAAATCATCAC
>DKOX01000096.1:0-3567 GCA_002470925.1 Opitutia bacterium UBA7350
GTTGGCCTCTTCGTATCCGAGCTTTTCTCTGGCGCGCTTGAGGGCCTTAGCAGTTGAAAGGGTGGGGTTGTGCGGCTCGTCCTCAAAGATATTGCGGCGTTCAATGTAATCATAGAGACGGGCGTTTTTGAGGACGCGAATGAGGTCGGCCTTTGCTTCACTGAGAATAAGGTAGCGACCCATTTCGTTCATATAGTGGACCAGTTCTTCCAGTGCCATCACGCCGGAGGCGTCCATGTGATGGGCGTTGCGCATTTTGAGGATGACAATTTTGAGGTTGGGGTCTTCACAGATGCGGCGCATTTGGTCGCGGAAGAGATCGGCGGCGCCAAAGAAAAGTTCACCCTCGACATGCACGATGGAGACTTCGGGGGTATTGCGTTCTTCGGGCTTCGCCATTTCGGCGAGTTGACCGCTGTCGTTGAAGGTATACTCGACCATTTCAGGGCGGGCGGCTTTTTTGAGGAAGAGCATGATGGAAATCGCGACGCCGGAATAGATCGCGGTGTCGAGGGGAAGGAGGAGGCCGCTGAGGAAGGTTACCCCAAAGACGATCGCATCGGAACGGGTTGCGTGTGTGACGATGCGGATGCTCTTTGTGTTGATGAGTGCGATGCCGATTGTAATAACGAGGACCGCGAGCACGCATTGCGGGATATAACCGGTGAGGGGACCGATGAGAAAAGCTCCGACCAGAACAATGAAGCCGCTGATGAGACTGGCGATGGGGGTGCGGCCCTTGCTGGCTTCGCTCAGAGTGGAACGGGTGAGGGAACCCGAGGCGGGCATCCCGGAGGCGAAGGCACAGGCGATGTTGGACATCCCGATGGAAAACATTGCCTGATTGGCGTTGAGGCGCGCGCCGGTTTTGGCGGCGAGGGATTTCCCGATGGAGAGGCCTTCAAGGACGCAGAGGAGGGCGATTGCGAGGGCGGGGCTGACCAACATACTGAGGGATTCGCCGTTGATGGTGGGCAGGCCGAGTTGCCAGGTGTTGGCATCAATGCTATTGAGGTGCGGGATGCCGGTCGCGGATTCGGGGCCGATCAAGAGGGCATTGAGAGCACTGATAACCACGAGGCAGATCGCGACATTGGGCAGGACCCGAAGCCGCCAGTTCAGGAGCAGGTAAAGGAGGGCGGTAATGCAACTGACCGCGATGGTCAACCAATGGACGGAGTCGACCGAAGCGGCCATGAGGCTCACCGATTCAAAAAAAGTCGCGCCCTTTGCCTCGATGTTAAGGCCGAGGGCCTTGGGGATTTGATTGGTGATAATCAAGAGCGCGGCAGCGGTGATATAACCGGTGATAACGGAACGGGAAATATACTGCACCAGGTTGGCGACCTTAAAGTAGGCACCCACCGCAATGAAGCAACCGGTCAGGAGAATGAGTAGCGGGATGTAGGTAATTTTTTCAGTTCCGGTAATGCCCATACTCGCAAAAGCGGAGAAGAGCATGACCGCAGTGGCATTGGTCGGGCCGAGGGTAATGAATCGGCTTTTTGAAAAGATCGGTGAAATAAGGCAGGCCACCGCGGAACCGTAGATGCCGTATTGGATCGGGAGGCCTGCGATGAGGGCGTATGCCATGCCCTGCGGAAAGGCGAGGAGGGCAACGTTGATTCCGGCGCGAAGATCACCGGAAAAGTCGCTGCTTTGATAGCTCCTTACGGTGTGGCGCAGCGGGAAGAATTGAAGTGCGTTGTAGCGACGCGCTGCTTGCAGGGAACTCTTAAAAAACTCGATAATCGCGGCCACAATTGAAGCAATGACGGAAGCAAAGTTAAAGCGAATTACGCTTTGTTGTTAGGACCTTTTTATGGTTCATCCAGACCCGCCGTTTGGCAACGTTTAATCGCCTGGATAAAGGGTTGCCATGACCTGCGCGTGGAGGGCGGGTTTCGCGGCAATGATGCAGCGTTCGTCAAAGGCATCGCCGCCTTTCCATCCGGTTGCCTTAAAGCCCGCGCCTTCGAGACAGGGCAGAATCGCGGCACAATCCCAGATCTCCATGAGGGGGTCGCACATGATATCGATGAAGCCCGAGCACAAGAGGATGTAGCCTCCCGCATCGCCCCAGGATCGGTAGAGCGCGGCCTTGGGGGGGAGTTCATCCCAGCACGCTTCGTTTTGCCAGAGCGTCGGGCGAATCGGATCGGTGGTGCAAAGGGTCGCCTCCGCCAGGCTCGCGGTTTCCCGTCCCTGCACCGCTTTGCCGTTCAGGGTGGTGACCTTGCCGTCCCCCAGAATGAGTTGTTCCGTGATGGGTTGATTGATCGCTCCGATTACGGGTCGACCCTTGTACAGGAGCGCGATGAGCGTCGCAAAAAGTGGCACCCCGGATATAAAGGATTTCGTGCCGTCCACCGGATCGAGAACCCAGACAAATTCGGCATCCTCGCGCACGCGGCCATATTCTTCCCCGATGATCCCGTGGTCGGGATAGCGCGCCTCGATGATTTCGCGGATGCGTTTTTCGGCATTGCGGTCGGCGAGCGTTACCGGGGTGGCATCGGACTTGCGCTCGATTTCAACCTCGGGCCCGTAGTGCGGGAGGATTTCTTTGGCGGCTTCGTGGCAGAGCTCCACCGCAAAGGCTTTAAAGGTTTCGTTTTGTTCAAAGCTGAGTTCAGACATGACAATTCATTCGTTCTTGATGGAACTTGTGCTTTCTCCCTTACAGAAGCAACCGCAGAAGTATGAAAAAACGCACTCGGGGTTCGACCTGTGAGAAAGGATTGTCAAGCTGGGCGGCATGTTGGGTATTCCGATTCACGTCATTGACTTTGAGGGGAGCCGCCGGAGCGGCATCGTGGAGTATGGCGTCGTTACCCTCGAGGGGACGGGAATCACCGCGGCGCGGACTCGTTTGTGCGCGCCGATTGGCGCGATGCAGGCGCAGGAAATCCGGCAACACGGCATCGGGAAGGAACTGCTGGCGGGAGCCAAACCTTTCTGTGAGGACTGGGATTACTTTGCGGGCCTGCGTGCCAGCGGGCCGCTCTGTGCCCACAACGCCGGCTATGAGGCCGCTCTTTTAACGGACGTCTGGGCGTGTCCGCGTCGTTCGCCCAACTTCGCGCGACCTGATTCGGAGGCCGGTATCGCGGATTGGGGCCCCTGGCTCGATACCCTTCAAATATACCGTCGGCTCTATCCCAATCTCGAACGGCACAACCTCGGCGACCTAATCGGGATTTTTGATTTGAGCGAACGCCTTGAATCCTTGGCGGCGACTTATTGTCCGGAAAATCGCCGTCGATATCACTCCGCCCTGTATGATGCCCTTGCCTCGGCTTGCCTGCTCTTGCATTTATTCAAAGAACCCGCCTTAAAAGAAATAAGCCTAGCCTGGTTGCTTCAACAAAGCGCCCCCTCCGGAGCGGCCCGTGAAGCTCTCAGCCAAACTGAATTCCCTGACGATGCCGGATGCTAAACTTATCTTTTTTGGATCGGATGCGATTTGCCTGCCGGTCTTGAACTACCTGCACGGGATCGCGGGCGAGGGCGCGATTTTACGTGCAGTGGTTTCGCAACCCGATCGTCGGCGCGGGCGGGGCAAGC
>DKOX01000096.1:3633-4992 GCA_002470925.1 Opitutia bacterium UBA7350
AAGCAATTACAAGCCAACCCCGCCGCAGCCTGGGCGCGGGAAAAAGGGGTGGAACTGCTGCAACCCGCGCAACCCGATTCCGATTTGGCGGATTGGATTCAGGCGGAGGGGATTCAAGCTTCCCTCGTGATGGCGTACGGGCATTTTTTACCCCGCTTAGTGCGCGAGGCGAGCCCTGGCGGGATGGTTAATTTTCACGGCTCCCTGCTTCCCGCATACCGGGGCGCCTCGCCGGTCGAGACGGCCCTTGCGGAGGGTGAGGCCGTGACCGGGGTTAGCCTTATGGAGGTGGGTAAGGAAATGGATGCCGGAGGGGTCGCAGATATGGAACGCGTTTGTATCGAGGAAACGGATACAGCCGTTACCCTGCGGGCCCGCATCGGGGAAGCAGTGGTGCCCTTGCTCGAGCGGAATTTGTCCAATTTATTGGAAGGTCGACTCCGCTTTGCGCCGCAGGATCCCGCCGCCGCGACCTATTGCCGCAAGATTCAAAAAAGTGACGGAATCCTGGATTTCGATTTGAGTGCGGCGCGTTTGGATTGCCGTCTGCGCGCCTTTACTCCGTGGCCGGGAGGCTCCTTCGAGTTTGGAGCAATGACAATCAAGGTCGGGCGAGCGGAAGCGATCCCGCGCAGCAGCGAGGCGGCACCCGGTACGGTTGTTGCGGCGGATGCCAACGGTTTGGTGGTGGCGACCGGTGCGGGAATGCTGTGCCTCTATGAATTGCAACGCCCCGGCGGGCGCATGTTGGCGGTGGGGGAATTCCTGCGCGGGTTCCCTATTGCGGTCGGCGAACGGCTTGTGGGCGCGAGCTCAGCTCCACTGGTGCGCGATACCCTTTAACTCGCGCAACAACTCCCTTGCTTCGGGCGGCGGGTCCGGAGCCAGGCGCCCAGCAGGAGTACGAGGAGCAATACTCCGGCAAAGTGTTGCCAGAATTGCAAGGAGGTCTCGTGCGCGTGTGCATGCTCCGAAAGATCCCAGTTGCCGGAGAGCGCGTCGAATGTCGCACCCGCGACCCATGCCACCAATAGCAGACCCGCGAGGTAGAGCAGGGTGGCACGCCGTCCGAGCATTTTCCAGGCGGCAATCACGGTGGTGGTATTGGTCGCCGGTCCCACGATGAGAAAGACCAATGCCGCCCCGGGGCTGAGTCCTGCCATCACGAGGGCATAGGCCAGCGGAATGGAAGCGGTGGCACAGACATAGAGCGGCAGGCTCAAAAGCGTCGCGAGGGTGTAGGCGGCAATGGGGCTGTTCATTTGCGCCCCCAGCCATTGCTCCGGCAGGAGTACCGTCAGGAGACCAGCGAGGAGCAGACCCAACCCCAGTGCGGGGGCGAGGTCGGCGGGGAGGGGG
>DKOX01000096.1:5112-6425 GCA_002470925.1 Opitutia bacterium UBA7350
GGCGTGGGGGCTTCCTTGAGTGGGGTGAAAATCGGGACGCGGATCGGCTTGAAGCTCGGCGTTTCCCGCGCGAAGCGATCAATCAAAGCGCCGTTCAAAAACCCGCTGATGAAAGCCACCCCGACTCGGATGAAGGCAAAGGGGCCACCCATGAGGGCATAGGTCGCGAGCACACTGTCGATGCCGGTCTGGGGCGTAGAGCTGAGAAAGGCGGCGGTTGCGGCACGGCTCGCACCGTTTTTGCGCAGCGATCCTGCCACCGGAATGACCGAGCAGGAACAAAGCGGGAGGGGCACACCGAGGAGGGCGGCCTTCACCACGCCCGCAAATCCGGGTTTGCCAAGTTGTTCCTGAATATAGCTTGGGCGAATCAACCAATGCAGTAGTCCCGCCGCGAGGAAGCCAAAGAGAAGATAGGGCGCCATCGCTGCAATCAATTGCCAGGTCGTCATCAAAAAAAACTGCACTTGGGATGCCATGCGTAGAGCTTACGCGAGATGCGCCACCCGAGACAATACGGATTTAAAAATTGGACTTGGCGCGGCGGCGGGATGGATGAATGTTGTTGTTATGCCCAGTTCGACGGTCGAGGACTACATCAAACACATCTACGCGCTCGCGGAAGCTTCCGAGAGCGGGGAAGCCTCGATGGGTCGCGTCGCTGAGGCGCTGGGGGTCGTCCCCGGAACCGCCACCACCATGGTGAAGGCCCTCGCGGAGGCGGGCCTGGCAAGTTATTCCCCCCGTGTCGGCGTGCAACTCACCCCGCAGGGGCGCGCCCTCGCACTGCACGTCTTGCGCCGCCACCGCCTCATCGAACAATTTCTCGTCGAGGTGCTGGGTTTCGACTGGTCGGAGGTTCATGAAGAGGCGGAATTACTGGAGCACGTTATCTCCGACCGCCTCCTCGAGCGCATTGATCAACGACTCGGTTACCCCACTCAGGATCCGCACGGGGACCCCATCCCCAGCGCCGAAGGTGAATTGCCGACAGCCCCGCTCCAAACCCTTGCCGATTGTGACTTCGGGGTGCCTCACGAAGTAGCGCGGGTTTCGGATCAGGATAATGACTTCCTTAATTATTTGACCGAAGTGGGATTGAATCCCGGGGCGCGCATTGTGGTGACCGCGCGTTCCGCCGGTGCGGATTCTGTGACTCTCTTGGTGGGAGATCCTTCCCGGGAATTGACACTCGGGCTCAGTGCCGCTGGAAAACTATTTGTGCGGTTGTTTGTGGAAGTTGAAGGGGTTGTTCGTTGAAGGTTGTTGGTTGGGATAAACCTAAGTCTCACTCTTAATCTTAATCATAATCT
>DKOX01000109.1 GCA_002470925.1 Opitutia bacterium UBA7350
GTCCGTTTCTCTGAAGCGCCCGAGCTACCCGCCGAGCTTGACTATGATGCCCTCAAGACTGAGCTCGCTGCAATTGCGCAGCGCAACCGCATCGGTACCAGTTTTCTCGGCGATGGCTTGCAGGATCTGGAACCTTCACCGGTCGTGGCCCCGGTCTGTGACATTCGCAATCTCACCACTGCCTACACTCCCTATCAACCGGAGCTCAGCCAGGGAACCCTCCTTGCTCACTGGATCTATCAATGCTCCATGGCGCGCCTTACGGGATTTGAGGCGGTCAACGCTTCCCTCTATGATCGCGCTACCGCGATTTTCGAGGGCATCTGCGCCTCAATTCGGATGTCCCGAGGTAAAACCACCGCCCTGGTTTCCGAATCCCTCTACCCCGGCGACCTCGAAGTCCTCTTTACGCTCGCGGAGGAAACCGAGACCGAACTCCGCACCGTTCCCATCGATCCCGACACTGGAACCATTGACCTCGCCGCCTTGCGTGCCGCCGCCGAAGATTGCGCCGCCGATCTTGCTGCCATCGTCTTTCCTCAGGTAAACACCTTCGGACTTCTCGAAGAGGTCGATGCCCTTGCCGACCTCGCCGCGCAGCTCGGCGTTAAAAGCGTTGCGGTTATTGATCCCCTCCATCTCAGCGCCGGGGGTCTGAAGGCGCCCGCTCATTTTGGAGGCGATGCCACTGGAGTCGATATCATCGTTGGAGAAGCGCATCACCTCGCGCTCGCTCCCAACTACGGAGGCCCCGGCCTCGGTTTATTTGGGGTTCGCTTCTCCGAAAAAGACCGCTCCGGCGTGCGTGCCGCCCCGGGTCGCTTCATCGGTAAAGCGCTGGACTGTGCCGGGCGCGATTGCCGCGTAGGCGTGTTATCCACTCGTGAGCAACACATCCGCAAAGACAAAGCGACGTCCAATATTTGCTCGAATCAGGCCTTTATTGCCACCCTTGTCGGAGCCGCGCTCCTCGAACGCGGAGATGATGGCCTCGGGGCACTTCTGGCGGACATTCGCAAACGCACCCAAACCGCAGCCGAAACCCTCACCGCATATCCCGGAGTTGAACTCGCCTTTCCCGAAACTCCCGCCTTTCACGAGCTTACCCTTCAACTCGATCGCCCCGTCACTGAAGTGCTCGAGGCCGCCCATGCTGCCGGAATCCTCGCCGGAGCCGATGTCAGTGCCCGCCATCCCGCTGAGCGTCAACTCCTCAAGCTTTCCTTTTCCAACCGCGAACAAGACCTCGCAGCCCTCGCAAAAGTATTTGAGTCCCTCTTTGGTGCTCCCAACCCCACCCAGGCCGCCGTGCCTCCCGCGATTCCTAAAACTCAGCTCCGCGTCGAAGCACCCGGACTCCCTGGCTTTCCTGCGGAGGAGGTCATTCAATACTACCAGGATCTCGGCGAGCTCAATGTAAGCCCCGACGACGGATGCTATCCTCTTGGATCTTGCACCATGAAATACAACCCGCGCATTAACGACTGGGCTGCCGGTTTGCCGGGCTTCACCGATTTGCACCCCCAGGCCCCGATTGCCGACGCGCAAGGTTCATTGTATCTCCTGCACGAAATTCAGGAATGGTTTAAAAAAATTACCGGACTCGCCGGCGTCACGACCCAACCCCTGGCCGGGGCCCAGGGCGAACTCGTCGGCATCAAATTGTTCCAGGCCTACCATCGCGACCGGGGCGAGGAACGGGATGTCATCCTTATTCCGCATTCCGCACACGGGACCAACTTCGCCACCGCCACCATGGCGGGTTTTGCCGGTAAACTTGGTAAGATTGTTTACCTCGAGGCTGACCGTGAAGGCCGCGTGCTCAACGAAGACCTCGATCGCCAACTCGCCGAATACGGCCCCCGTGTTGCCGGGGTCATGATCACCAATCCCAACACCTCCGGCATCTTTGAGACCTCTTTTCACGAAATCGCGGAAAAGGTCCATGCGGTTGGCGGGCTTGTCTACATGGACGGTGCAAACATGAATGCCATCGCCGGTTGGGTTGATCTCAGTGCGCTGGGCGTTGACGCCGTTCACAACAACCTTCACAAAACCTGGACCATTCCCCACGGCGGCGGTGGTCCCGGTGATGCCATCGTGGCGGTCAGCGAACGCCTCCTTCCATACCTGCCCGGCTATCAGATTGAAAAAGACGGCGACCAATACCGTCCCGTCAAAGCTCCGAAATCAATCGGATCCTTCCACCGCCATTGGGGTAACTTTGCCCACAAGGTGCGTTGCTACACCTACCTCCTGCGCCTCGGCCGCGAAGGGGTGCGCCGTATGTCCGCGGTCTCGGTGCTCGCGGCCCGCTACCTTCAGCACAAGCTCGCTCAGGATTTTGCCCTCCTGCCCGAGGGTGCCGATGCCGAACCCCGCATGCACGAATTTATCGTGACCCTCCGCGAGGAGGACTACGCCCAACTCGAATCGGTTGGCCTGCGACGAGCTGAAAGCGCCCCCCGTATCGGAAAACTTTTCCTCGATTTTGGTTTCCATGCCCCCACGGTAGCGTGGCCCGAGCCCCTCGGTCTCATGATTGAACCCACCGAGAGCTACACCCGCGCGGAGCTCGACCGTTTTGCCGAAGCCGTCAAGGCAATCCACCGCATTCTTATTGAGCACCCCCGCGCGCTCCTAACCGCACCTCATTTCACTCCCATTGACCGCGTCGAAGAAGCGGAAGCCAACCGCGCGGTCTGCCTCTCCGAACCCCTCGAAACCTTGCCGGCGCTCAACACCGCCCGCATCCCCGCCCGCAAACTTGCCACCATGCCGGTCGAGGAAATTTACCGGAAGATCATCGAGGCCGCCGAGCTTGCCGAGGAGGCTGTGGGCGTTAGAGCTTAAATTTGTTCCGGATAGGCTCCGCTCGATACGAGATCCGCGATGCGCGCCTGCACGAGGGGCTTGTCCTCGGGGTAAGTCACGCCAAACCATTGCCCCCGCGACTCCAATACCATGCATTCGGTTTGTTCCTCGCGGATGAGGCCATCCACCACACTCGGTAAATAACATTCCGATTTTGCTTCGCCGCCATGTGCATCGAGGAAGGATACGAAGGCCGCCTCCAAGCTGGCAAAAAATGCCGGTGTGAAACCCCAGAAATTCATCGAGACCGGCGCCTCCGCTTGTAGGGTAACGCTTTCGCCCACAAGATTGCGCCCCTGCAACAATCCGTCTGCGCCCCGTTCAATCATTTCGTGTTCTTCCACCGATTGCAGGCATCCGTCCACGACCGTGCACAAGCCCCGGTTCACGGAACCGTGTTCCGAAAGGGTGAGCTCCAGCGGGTAGGCTACCAGTGCACTTCGCAATTCCGGCTGGGCCGCGCTCGATTTAAAATAAGCTATCATGCGTGCATAGGCTTCCGCGCCATAAAAATCATCGGCATTGATTACGGCGAATGGCCCCTCCACCTGTGCGCGCGCGGCCCGCACCGCATGGGCGGTGCCCCAGGGCTTCTCACGACCTGCCGGAACCGCATAACCCTCCGGTAAATCCGCCAAGTCCTGATAGGCATAGGCGACTTCCATTCGATCCTCAAATTTCGATCCCACCGCGGCCTGAAAGGCCGCCGCAAAATCTTCCCGGATCACGAACACCACCTTTTTGAAGCCCGCCCGCAGCGCGTCGTATACCGAATAATCCAGCACCGTTGCTCCATTCGGCCCCATCGGATCCAATTGCTTCAAGCCGCCGTAACGACTGCCCATTCCCGCTGCCAACACTACCAGGGTGTATTCCATGTTGTTTCCTTATGCTCGACCCTGTCTTCGAGGCAAGCGCGGAGGCTGATTTCTTTGATGTGAGCTTATCACAGTTACTTGTGGACTTTTTATAAAAAAATAATAAATTAGATAGAAACATCTAAAAAAATGGTATATAAAAATTATATGTAAACAAGAATGAAGCTAGATGGATAACTGGATCATATATATTGCGATTGGTTTGATGCTCCTATTCGGGCTTCTTTTGCTTTTGTTTCTTATTTTTTGCAACTTTTATTTGGATGAGAGGCGCTTCGATTGGGAATCGCGGCGCAAGTATCAATATGATAGACAGCGGACTCGCGAAAAACGTAAGCATAAAAAGCTGCTTTCTCGCACCGCGCTCAGGCGGTGGGATTCCTCATCGCCCCGAAAATAGTAAAACGAATGCCTAATTGGCTTGCGATGGGATTTCCCGGCGGGCGACCTTTTCAAGGTAGGCTTGCACCGAGCTTGCCTGCGAGGCACGCGCTTCCCCAAGGCGTGCG
>DKOX01000082.1:0-5253 GCA_002470925.1 Opitutia bacterium UBA7350
ATATAATTACTCATATCAATTAGGGTTTTTTAATTTGATTTAGCTATTAATTTACTTTTTCGTAATCCATAAAAGCTGAATTCAAAATACCCCCACTATTAAATGTATGCAAGGGGCGCCCGCTGAACATCACCACTCAGGACATTCAACATGAGCAAATTATTTGAGCAAACAGAGATTAAAGGTTTAGAACTTCGAAATCGCATCGCGATGGCACCAATGACCCGGTCACGCTCCAGCCAGCCGGGCAACATTCCCAATGACATGATGGCCACCTACTACCGGCAAAGAGCCACCGCTGGATTGATTATTACCGAAGCAACACAGATTTCCGATGACGCTCAAGGCTACTCTTTCACACCGGGTGTTTATACCGATGATCAGGTCGCAGGCTGGAGCAAGGTGACGCAATCGGTGCACGATGAAGGCTCAAAAATGTTCTGCCAGATTTGGCATGTGGGCCGGGTGTCTCATGCTACCTTCCAAAAGGGCGAAAAACCAATTGCACCCTCAGCTTTAGCCCCCGTGGAAACTCAAGTGTGGGTTGCAGACGAAAACGGCAATGGCAAGATGGTCGATTGCGAGGAACCTCGTGAAATGACAAAAGACGACATCCGGCGCGTCGTTAACGATTTTGCCAGCGCGGCAAAGCGCGCCGTAGAAGCGGGCTTTGATGGTGTAGAAATTCACGGTGGCAATGGCTACCTGATCGATCAGTTCCTTCGTACCAACTCTAACAAACGAACCGATGAATATGGTGGTAAGCGGGAAAATCGTATTCGTTTTTTACTTGAAGTGGTGGATGCGGTTGTGAGTGCAATTGGTGCTCACAAAGTAGGGACCCGATTAGCACCGTTTATCACTTTTAAAGATATGAATTGCCCCGACATTGTACCGACCATTCTTGATGCCGCGGCAGAACTACAACGACGTGATATCGCTTACTTGCATTTGTCTGAAGCGGACTGGGACGATGCCCCCGTGATACCTGAATCATTTCGTATCGAGCTTCGCAAGCGCTTTAAAAACTGCATCGTTGTTGCGGGCCGTTACACCCAGCAAAGAGCAGAGGAGGTACTGACAAAAAACTACGCGGATATCGTGGCCTTTGGTCGCCCCTTTGTTTCTAATCCGGATTTAGTCTATCGATTTCAGCATAATGAACCACTGGCTGAGTTGGATCGCGCAACTCTGTTTGGTGGCAGTGAAAAAGGTTATACCGATTACCCTGAACTGCCATAAAGTAGGGGGCCCGCCGATTGCGCGGGCATCATCGACCTTCGGGTGGTGACGCGTATTGATGGCCTCCGGACTCATCGCCGGGACACCGAACCGAGTACGTGGAGAATTTCATGGATGGTGCAATGTCCGGACTTCACTACCATTGAATTTTCGTGCCTTTCCTGGATTCGCGGTTCCGGCTAACAACCAACAACGCCCAACCCAATTACGGCAACCAAGGGTAGTCCTTAAAATCGGGGGCGCGTTTTTCGTTCCAAGCTTTGCGGCCTTCTTCCCCTTCTCCGGTGAGGTAATACAGGAGGGTGGCGTTGCCCGCGAGTTCCTGAAGGCCCTGTTGTCCGTCCACGTCGGCATTGAAGGCGGATTTGAGGCAACGGATCGCGAGGGGGCTGTGTTGGAGGATTTCCTGCGCCCATTGCACCCCTTCTGCTTCGAGTTGATCGTAGGGCACGACTTTGTTGACGAGTCCCATTTCCTGCGCTTCGCAGGCGTCGTATTGACGGCATAAATACCAGATTTCGCGGGCTTTCTTTTGTCCGACGATGCGGGCGAGGTAGCTCGCGCCAAAGCCGCCGTCAAAACTCCCGACCTTCGGGCCGGTCTGTCCGAAGATGGCGTTGTCGGCGGCGATCGTGAGGTCGCAGACTACATGGAGGACGTGCCCGCCGCCGATGGCGTAGCCCGCCACGAGGGCGATCACGACCTTCGGCATCGAACGGATGAGTTTTTGAAGGTCGAGGACGTTGAGGCGCGGGACGCCGTCTTTGCCGATGTAGCCGCCTTTTTTCTCGCCGCGAATCTTTTGGTCACCCCCCGAGCAGAAGGCGAATTTCCCGTCGGTTTGGGGGTTGAAACCGGTGAGGAGGACCACTCCGACTTCGGGATCTTCGCGGGCGTCGGTGAAGGCTGCGATCATTTCCGCGACGGTGTCGGGGGTAAAGGCATTGCGGCGGTGCGGCCGGTTGATGGTGACCTTGGCGATCCCACCGGATTTTTCGTAGATGATTTCTTCGAAGTCGCGGACTTTTTCCCAGTTCATAATTGCAGGACGTTAATTAAAAATTGAGGCAAGGCAATCCCGGTCGGCGTGTCGGTCGGTCTGGATTTCGAGGAGTCGGATTCCCTTGGGGGCCTCGCGAAGGAGGTCTTCGAGGGTCGGCCAATCGGGGATGTTGTGGTATCCAATCCGGTGCGCCTCGCAGAGTTTGGGGAGCTCGATGCTTTGCGGGGTCGCGAAGTAGCGCTCGTAGACCGTGTCGTGTTGCGCGATGGGGAGGTGTTCAAAGACTCCGCCTCCGGAGTTGTTGAGAAGGATGATGGTGAGGCTGCCCTGCATTTCGCGCGTGAGGAGGAGGGCGGCGTGGTCATGGAGGAAGGCGAGGTCCCCGCAAAGAAGCACGGTGGGGGCGCCGCTATGTGCCACGCCCATCGCGGTAGCGAGGTTGCCGTCAATTCCGTTGACGCCTCGGTTTCCGAGGAGGGCACCCCTACCCTTGCCCGCCCGCCAGAACCATTCCGCGTAGCGAACGCTGAGGCTGTTGGCGAAAAAGACGGCGGTGCCGGAGGGAAGGCATTGCGAGAGCAACCAGGGTACTTTGCCGCCGAAGAGGGAAGCGGTGGCGCGGAGTTTTGCATCGATTTCAGAGGTGGCATCGGACTGGGCGCGCGTCCAACGTTCTTGCCAATCGGGGTTTGAGGACTGGGTTTTAAGGATCAACGCGAGGTTGAAGGCGTCGCCCTGCAGGACGGTGGCGATGCGATGAAGGGGGTCGGTGTTGACCGGGCGCCCCGGCAGGAGGAAGGTGGCGGCGTCCAGACCCGCGAGCCAATTGCGGAGGACCTTGCTGGTGGGGAGGGTTCCGATTTGTAGGACGGCAGTGGGGGCCAGTTTCGCAGCGCGTTCGGGGTCGCGCAGGATGGCGTGGTAATGGGTGATGAGGACGGACTCGTCGAATGCGTAAGTGCGAAGGGGGTTGAGGACGTCTGCGAGGACCGGCCACCCGAGGGCGCGGGCGATGGTCTTGATGGCATGGGTAAAGGAAGCGGCGTTTTCGGGGCCGCCGGGATTGACGTCGCCCACGATGATGCAACCGTTTTGATGGCTGGCAAGGCGTTCGAGGGCGACCGCGTCGGGGCGGCCGACAACCGGCACTGCCTCAGCGGGACGGGTGAGGACGGTGGCGGCGTTTTCGAGGGCTTCGGCACTGAGGAGGGGTTCCGCGTCGGGGAGGGGCGCGAGGGGTTCGCGGAAGGGAAAGTTGAGGTGCACGGGGCCGGGGTTTCCCTGAAGGGCGCGGTCGAGGACATGGACGAGAGTTTGGCGGAGGTGGTGGTGCGCGGCGGGACTGGCGTCAGGCAGCGGGAGTTCCTCAAAGGCGCGGACCTGTTTCCCGAAGTATTGGATTTGGTCGATGGTTTGACCGGCGCCGCAATGGCGTTCTTCCGGAGCGCGGTCAGCGGTAAGGATTAGGAGAGGGGTGCCGCTTTGGTCCGCTTCCGCGACGGCGGGGGCGTAGTTTGCAACAGCGGAACCGGAGGTACAAATGAGGGCGGGCGGGCGACCGGTGCGCTTGGCGATCCCGAGCGCGAAGAAGGCGGCGCTGCGCTCGTCGAGGACGGGGATGACCTTGAGTTTTGGGTTGCGGACGGCGGCGTAAACAAGCGGGGTGGAACGCGACCCGGGGGAAATAATGACGGTCTCGACTCCGAGGCGAGCCAGGACTTCCATCGCAAGGGTACCCCAGATCGCATTGGGAGTACTGCGACTGAGGGCGTCAAATATCTGTGAGTTGTTTTCCATTGAAACTCTTAATTGTTATGTGAGTCTGAGCTCTCAGCAACCCCGAAAGCATTTTTACGGCGGGGCAGGATTTCCCGCTTGCACCCCTACCCCAACCGCACAGACTCTACCTTCACCTCAATTGTGCTTTTTATGAATCGTATTTCGCTCCAACCTTCCAGTCGTCGCAAGCACCGCAAAAGCGGTTTCAGTTTGATTGAAATTCTCATTGTGATCGCGTTGATCGCAGTCATTGCAACGCTCGCGATTGGAAACATCGGCAAGATCTTTGGCGGACAACAGGCGAAGGTCGCGAGTATTTTCGTGAACCAGACCGTGAAGCTCGGCTTCACCGCCTACAAGATCGACGTGGGTAGTTACCCGAGCAGCGAGGAAGGGATCGGCGCGCTTGCGAAAGCACCCGCCGGCAAGGAGACCCGTTGGAAGGGCCCCTACATCGAGCAAGTCCCGGCGGATCCCTGGGGCAATGCTTATCAATATCGTTTCCCCGGCAGCAAGAATATCAACGGCTCGAGCGGCTACGATATTTGGTCGCTGGGTGAAGACGGCATGGAGAGCGCCGATGACATCGGCAATTGGTAAGCCCGCCCCAATGCGGCGCGGTGGCTTTAGCCTCATCGAGATCCTGCTGGTGCTCGCCCTCATGGCGATTGGCGGAACCGTCGTGATTCTCAACTTCACCGCCTACACGGACCGCGGTGAACAAAATGACGCGGCCGAACTCCTCACGCAAGCGGTACGGAAGGCGCGTTTTTACGCAGTGCAGGATCGCCGCGAGACGCGACTACGCTTTGACCCCGAGGGCGGGCGGCTCGTGGTGGAACGCGAGACCGTGACCCTGCATGCCGAAACCCTGCGGCCGGAATTTCGCGGCAACGGCAGGGGTTTCATCACTTTCCTACAGGTGCCGAGCGCGGAGGGTTTGAGCCCGCCCCCTCTGGTCACGGCGGCGCGGGAACCGCTCGCGGCGGTGCGTTTTGCGCCGGACGGGAGCTGCACCCCGTTTGCGGCGGAGATCAATACCGGCTATGGAACGCCACAACGCGTCGCCTTTGACCCCTTCTCGAATTTACGAAAGGCGATGGAATGAAGCGGCAGGGCTTTAGTTTGATTGAAGTGGTGGTGGCGGTGGCGCTCTTTGCGAGTGCCGCGGTGGTCCTGAGTTCGGCTTTTGTGAACGCCCTCCTCGCGCGCGACTTCGGGAAACGCAA
>DKOX01000082.1:5366-10636 GCA_002470925.1 Opitutia bacterium UBA7350
CCTAATCTCGAGAACGCGGAGGACGGCGGGCTTTACGAAACCTTTGGCGCCGGTGAGGCGGAATGGGAGGCCGTGATCGAACCGATGGAAGTGGTGGACCTGTTCTACGTGCGGCTCCGGATCACCTTCAGCGAACCACCCGAGGGGGTTGATCCGCTTTACCTCGAGGAACTCTATCTCCTGCGCCCGACCTGGTCGGTAAGCGAGGAACGCAGCGACCTCCTCGCGGATAAACGCGATGCACTCCACGACGGAAGGGGCTTTGAATAAAATGCGGGCAGGCTTAAAAGAATCGCGGCGGGCCGGAATGAGTTTGATCGAGGTGGTGCTCGCCATTGCGGTGGCGGGGTTTGTTTTGACCGCCGCCACTTCTTTTGTGGTCTCGGTCAGCAGCATTTGGAGCACCCGCGCCGAGCGTCATTTCTTCGAGGATCATGTCGATGGGGTCATGCAATTTCTGCAATCGAGTTTTGATCGCGCCGGCATCGCGATCGCCACCGAGCGCGGTGAGGATTCGCAAAATAACCCTGAGGTGAACACTGAGGAAGCCCAAGCGCCAAGCCAGAAAGCACCGCAGGTCGAACTAGAGACGGAGGTCGGCTCGGAGACAAACGGTGAGAAAAATGGAGCCTCTAACAACGGGGAGGAGAAGGGTGTGAGCCTCATTCAATGGAGCGAGGAACCGATATCTTGGGAACGCCTGCCCGGTGCCAGCAATTACGAGGACCCCTTCCTGAGTTTTGAACTGAACGCCCTACCCCCGCTCTTCAATGCCCCTGCAGAATTGCCGCAACTCGGCGGGGTGCGTGCCTACCTTCATTTTGATCGCAGTCACGGCCTGCGCCTCCTCTGGCATCTCCTCCTGCAGGAGGAAGTGGAGGACCGCGACGACCTTCGCAGCACCCAACTAAGCGCTCTGGTCGAACAAGTCGAATACATCTATTGGGATGAACGCTTCGAGGCATGGGAAATCGAAAAAGAACCCCTCAAAGGCGATGGACAGAATCAATTCCTCCTGCCCCGCTACTTGCGCTTCACCTTTACGCATGAAGGCGTCAGTGAAACCCGCAACCTCGCCATCCCGGTTCCATCCCGCTCTGTCTTCATTTTTTAATTCGCCATGCCCGCCGCCACCAAACGCAGCTTCCCCCACCAGCCCGCCCGCCATGAAAAACGCCGCGGGGGCGTGCTCATTGCAGTGCTCGCGATTATTGCGCTCCTTTCTTTTTTGGTGACCCGTTTCCTGCAGGAAGCCAGCGATGCGATGGAATACCGCGCCCTCTTCAATGAACCGCCCGAGGCGCGTGCCTACGCCTTCAGTATGCTGGAAGCCAGCCTCGCCACCCTCCAGGAAGTCGCCCTTATCGACGACGGAAAACTCTACGCCCCGGAACAGGGCTGGGCCGACCCCCTCGATTATTGCGGCATTCAGATACCCAACGACTGGGCGGTCTCGGTCGAGATCAGCGATGCCACCACAAAGCTTCCCCTCAACACCATCGAGGAAGGCGAACTCAACCGCATCCTCGAGCAGTATTTCGAGTTCGACTTCGGCACGACCCGCGAATTGAGCAGCATGCTCCTCGATTGGATCGATCCCGACGATTCCCGGCGTCTCAACGGAGCGGAGTCCGAGGATTATCTCAACGAAAACCCGCCTTACCGCGCCGCGAACCGGCCCCTTCAATCCCTCGAGGAACTCCGGCTCGTCAAAATCTGGCAGGATGAATTTTTTGATGCGGTGGGTCGGCCAAATGAAACTTTCAGCCAATTGGCGTCGATCTTTACGGTCGAGCACCAAGGTTCCGTCAACGCCAACAGTGCCCCCGCCGCGGTCTTTGAGAGCCTTGCACCGGAGGACGATTACTTCGGCGAAAACCTCTTTGACCAAATCCAGGACGAAACACCTTACCTTAAACAAATGCCTGAAAGCGCCCGCGGCAAAGCTCTCACCAGCGAAATCAAGCTCCTGCGTATCACGGTAACCCTCACCCGAGGCACCGTGCCCTTCATGGTGCAAGCGCTCGTCGAACCCAATTTCAAGACCGGGAATTCCGGCGGCGGCAGCATGCCCGGGGCAGCCGCCCGCGACACGATCCGCACCGGCAGCACCGAGGAACAGGATGCCCTCAAATATCCCTTTCGCATTATCGACCTGAGTACCGGGTACCGCCGCCCCGCTGGTGAATCCGCGGCCCGTTATTCCACTGTCGACATTGACCTCTAATTCACTTCATTAAAGATTTAGCTTCCCCCCCGATCAGCAATGGAAACCACCGAAAACGAGCCAACCGAACCAGCGACAGAGCGCAGTCTTTGCCTCCTGCCCGGTCACCTCTTTTTCATTGAGGGCCTCGAATTGCCGGAGGGTTTGAGCGAGGAGGAAATTCCCTCCTTTGCGGAACTGAGTCTGGAAGCTAATGCCCCCTTCCCAATCGAGCAACTCAACTGGGGTTACCTTTGTGATCGCGAAGCGCGACGCCTCCTTTACTTCGCCACCCATCAGGACCGTCTCAAGCAGGCGGGGTATCAGGATCTCGAAAACCATACCTGGGTGCTCCCCGACTTCCTTGCCCTATACGGCCTGAATCCCGGCAGCGGAACGCACCACTTTCAAAGCGCCCTCAGTCATGCCACAGTCAACTTCGGCGAGAGCCCCACTGTTCCCAATGCCATCGAGGCACAGCCCCCCGAGGCAAACCGAAGCCCTTCCACCGGAGGCTTTGAACTCCTGCACGCCGAGACCAATGATCAGGAACTCGTGCAGTTCTTCCTCCGCGCTCCAGGTTCCGAGGCCGAACAAAGCGTGCAAATGGAAGCCGACTACCTCTGGGCCGCGGACGTTCGCTCCGCCGACTTCAAGAAAAACGAACGCCGCGACCGCAAACTCAGTCATTATTTCTTGCAGGGCTTCAAATACGCCGCCTGTTTTGCCGCTCTCCTCCTGCTTGCGGAGCTAATCCTGCTATCCGCCAATTTCTGGCTCAACACCCGCGAGGGCAAGGTTGCCAGCCAGACCAACCCCGTCGCCAAGATCCAGGAACAGCAAGCCCTCACCGTAAAACTCGAACGCGTCTTCGAGAACCAGTTGCGTCCGGTCGCCATGCTCGAGGTGCTCAACGATCTCCGTCCCGTCAAAAGCATTCACTTCAACGAAACCAGCACCGAGGAAAACAACCGGGTCACGGTTGAGGGCGAGGCCAAAACCGTCAACGCCCTCAACGCTTACATCGATCAACTCAAGGCCTCCGGGCAAATCGAACTCCTCGCCGAGCCCAAGACCCTCACCCGCTCGGGCAAAACCACCTTCTCCGTTGAACTCGGTTACCTGCACCGCGAGCCCGAGCCAACCCCGCCGGTTAAACCTGCCGCCGATGCCGATGCGGCGGCAGAGGTCATCGCCGGAACCACTCCCGAATCACAATCCTGATGCACGACCAACTCCAAGGTATCGCCCGCACCCTTCGACGCCTCACGGTTCGCGAGCAACTCCTCAGCCTCCTCTTTGTGGTGGTGATGCTCGCCATTTGGGTGGGCTCTTGGTTTGGGCGTTCCGGCGAGTGGAATGATGCCCGCCGCATCGCCGCCGCCAGCCTTGCCGAGCAGGCCCTCTGGCTCGAGCGCGCCGAGAGCTACGACCGCAGCGCCCGCGAGGTCATGGAAAAACTCGACTCCGCAAAAACCTTTGGCGCCACGCAATTGTCCGGTAGGATCGACCGCCTCCTCCGCGAATCGGGCCTCTCCAACCGCGCCGACATGGATCCCGTCAGATCCCGTCAGGGTGAAATCTTCAACGAGCACACCCTGCGTGTGCAACTCAAGCGCGCCTCCATCGCACAATACGTCGCCTTTAACGAGCTCCTCCTGCGCGAGGCGCCCTACATCAATCAACACAGCGTCCAAATCAAGGCCAACCGCCGCAACCCCGAGGAACTCGACATTCGCTTCGAAATCGCTTCCCTTGAACTCATCAATAGTTCGATTTAATCCTACTTTAACTTTATCCGGCATATTATGAGAATCCCATTCCAAGCCCTGCAAGCCCTGCAAGCCAGCCTCCTCCTCGCTGGCCTCTGCATCCTCAATCCCCTGTCCGCGCAGACCACCGCCGATCCGAACGCCGAAATCGGTACCCTGATCCTGAGCGACGACTCCGCCCTGCAGGTCATTGAACTCTACGAACAACTCACCGGAAAAATCGTCCTCCGCCGTCAGGACATCCCCGCCGCCAAGATCAATTTCAATTCCCGCGGCCCGATCTCGCAATCCGAGGCGGTCCTCGCCCTCGAAAGCCTCCTCAGTCTCAACGGCATCATGCTCACGGAAGTGGGTGGACGTTTTGTCAAAGCGGTCCCTGCGAGCAACGTTAACCAAAACACTCCCATCATGCTCAGCGGCAGCACCCTCGACCTGCCTGCCAGCCAACAAATCTACACCAAATTCTTCCGCCTGAAATACCTCGATGCCGCGGAGAGCCGCGATGGAGTGATCGCGCCGCTTTTGTCGAACCAGTCGCATCTGGTCGCGTTTACCAAAGCCAATGCCATCCTGGTGAGCGACGCCCTCCTCAACCTGCAGCGCGTCGAAACCATGCTCCTCAGCCTCGACCAGCCCCAACAATACCGCGAGAAAATCGAGTTCATCAAGCTCGACTTCATTCAGGCGCAGGATATGCAACGCCAACTCGAAAACCTCGCCAAGGGGCCCCTCGCGCGTTACTTTGACGGCAACACCAGCATCACCGCCGACGAGCGCAGCAATCAACTCATCGTGGTGACACAACCCGACAACCTCGCCACCATTCTAGAGGTCGTAAAAAGCATCGATGTGGACGCCGCTCCCATCACCCGCAGCGAAGTCTTCCAACTCCGCCAAGCAAAGGCCGAGGATGTCGTCCCCATCATTGAAAACATTATCTCCGGGCAGGAAGAGGGCCGCGAGGAGGACGCCAAGGTCACCCGCAACCAGAACAGCCAAAACAATAATAATAACAACAACGCGAATAATAAAAATGCTCCCAAGCCCGCGCCGGCGCGGGCCGCCGGCAAGCCCACCAACGAAGCCAACAGCGCCCTCCAATTCTCCAACTTCGTGGGCCTCTCCGCCGATACCCGCACAAATGCCATCGTCGCCTACGGCACCGATTCCGACCTGGAGTCCATTGCCGAACTCATCGACAAAATCGACATCCCCCTCCCACAAGTGCGCATCGAGGCCATCATTACCGAAGTCTCCCTCGACGAAAATCAGGGCAGCGGACTGGAAACCTT
>DKOX01000083.1 GCA_002470925.1 Opitutia bacterium UBA7350
AGGAGAGTAGTTCAATTGGTAGAGCAACGGTCTCCAAAACCGTAAGTTGTGGGTTCGAGTCCCTCCTCTCCTGCCATTCCAGACATGAAAAATCCATTCAGCAGCATCCGTCTCTTTTATAAAGAGACCCTTAACGAGCTTAAAAAGGCAGCTTGGCCGACCAAAACCGAGCTCCGCGATTCAACGATTGTGGTGCTTTTGGCGACCGCTTTGTTGGGCACCTTCATCGCGCTGACAGATTTTTCTCTGATGAATGGCGTGCAACTACTAACTGAACTGGTGCGCTAGCACTTTCGCCTGCTTTATATCACGCCTCACAACAACGAATGCCACATTCTGTCTCAGTAACCGGTCCCCAGTGGTTCGCCGTCCATACGCTTTCCAACCAGGAGCAAAAGGCAAAGCGTTACCTCGATAAGTTTATCCCCGTCGAGGAGATGGAGGATTTCGTATATGAGGTGCTCATGCCGACCGAGACCATTACCGAGGTCAAGAGCGGTAAGAAAAAAACCATCACCCGCAAATTTTACCCGGGCTATATCTTTGTGAAGATGCGCCTCTATGATAATGACGGGCACCTCCTGCAAAAACCCTGGTATTTTGTGCGGGAAGCTCAGGGTGTTATCAATTTCGTGGGTGGAGAACGCCCCTCGCCCCTCAAGAAATCGGAGATCGACCGCATTCAGCAGCAGGTCGAGGATTCTGAGGGCAAGGAAAAGCCCAAGATTGAATACGAACTGGGCGACATGGTTAAGGTCAATGATGGCCCTTTTATGAATCTAACGGGCAAGATCGAGGAAATCGACCCCGAACGCGGAAAGCTGAAGGTTTCCGTATCTATTTTCGGGCGCTACACGCCCGTTGAACTTGAATACTGGCAAGTCCAGAGAACCGAAGAAAGCTAACAACTCATGTCTAAGAAAGTCGTAGGACAAATCCGTTTACAATTGCCCGCTGGTGCTGCCAATCCGGCGCCGCCCGTAGGTCCCGCCCTCGGTGCACAAGGCGTCAATATCATGGGCTTCTGTAAAGAGTTCAATGCCAAGACCAAAGATCAGGCCGGGATGATTTTGCCGACCGTTATTACGGTTTATGCGGACCGCTCCTTTACCTTCATTCTCAAGTCGCCTCCCGCGGCGGTGCTGCTTAAAAAAGCAGCCGGGATTGCCAAGGGTTCAGGTGTTCCCAATCGCGACAAAGTCGGCACCGTGACCCGCAAACAGGTACTGGAAATTTGCGAAATCAAGAAAGAGGACCTCAATGCCAAAGACGAGGATGCCGCCTTCCATATTATCGCCGGCACCGCCCGTTCGATGGGTCTTGAAGTTGTCGATTAAGCCACTTTTTAACCAACCAAACCAACCACATCATGCCAACCCAGCAAATCAAGGGGAGCAAACGCTTTCGTCAGGCCGCCGAAATGGTCGACCTGACCAAGACCTACTCGGTCGCCGAAGCGTCTGCGTTACTCAACACACTACCCAAGGCCAAGTTCGACGAAACCGTTGAACTCTACGCCCACCTCACCGTCGATCCCCGCAAGAGTGATCAGATGGTTCGCGGTACTTTGAAACTGCCTCACGGCAGCGGAAAGTCTGTCCGCGTTATCGTATTCACGGAAAATCCCGATGAAGCCACCGCCGCAGGTGCGGAAGAAGCCGGCCTCGATGATCTCATCGAAAAAGTCACCGGTGGTTGGACAGATTTTGACGTTGCAATCGCAACGACCAGCGCGATGAAGAGCGTTCGTAAAGTCGCGCGGGTTCTGGGGCCGAGAGGTCTCATGCCAAACCCGAAGTCCGGCACGGTCACCGATGACATTCCCGCTGCGATTCAAGAGGTCAAGGCCGGACGCGTGGAATACAAAATGGACAAGACCGCCAATGTCGCGATCGTCATTGGGAAGCGTTCCTTTGAGGCCGGGAAAATTACCGAAAATGCCGAGGCTGCGATTCGCTCGCTGGTTGAGGCAAAGCCCAAGTCCGCAACCGGTAAATTCATCAAGTCGCTCGCAATCAGTGCTACTATGAGTCCCGGGATCGCGGTTGACGCCGCGTCCTACAATAAAATTTAACCGAGGAACTGCCAAAAAATGAGACCGGAAAAACAATATCTCGTCGAAGAGGTCAGTACACACCTCGCAAAATCCGACTACGTTTATCTCGCCAACTATGAGCGCATTACCGTCGATGAAATCGCGGAGTTGCGCGCCTCGCTCGCCGAGCACGACGCCGAGTTCCACGTTGTCAAGAACACCATCTTTAATGTCGCTGCGCAGGCCAAGGAATTACCGGATGTCAGCGAACATTTGACTGGCCCCACTGCCATCATCATTGGCGGGAACAACCCCTCGGGTGTCGCCAAGGCACTGGGCAAGTTCTTCAAGGCCAAGGAAAAAGTTGAGGTGAAGGTCGGGATTCTCGACAACAAGACCCTCGATGCCGCTCAAATTGAAGCCCTCGCCAAGCTGCCGGGCCTCGAATCGCTACGCGCCCAGCTCCTCGGCTTGCTCACGCAACCCGGTACTGGTCTGGTGCGTGTCCTCAACGCCGTGCCGCAAGGCGTTGTCAATGTCCTTCAAGCCAAAGTCCGCGAGGAAAACGGCTAAACAACAAAACAAACCAAAACATATAATCCAGCTAGGAGGCCAGCCTCTTAAATGTTCCAGTTGGAACGCTAGCTAATTGAAAGGTAAAACAACATGTCAGATATCACTAAAGATCAAGTCGTCGAATGGCTCAGCAGCCAGTCAGTTCTCGAAGTTTCCGAGCTCGTTAAAGAACTCGAAGAAAAATGGGGCGTGAGCGCTGCTGCTCCGGTTGCGGTTGCCGCTGCCGGTGCCCCTGCTGGTGGTGATGCCCCCGCAGCCGAGGAAAAGGATGAGTTCGATGTCATCCTCGCCGAAGCGGGCGGCAACAAGATCGCCGTCATTAAAGAAGTTCGGGCCCTCACCGGTCTCGGCCTTAAAGAAGCCAAGGAACTGGTCGAAAGCGCACCCAAGCCCGTTAAGGAGGGAGCCGCAAAAGACGAAGCTGAAGAAATCAAGAAGAAGCTCGAAGCCGCCGGCGCCAAAGCAGAACTTAAGTAACTCGTATCACGATTACACGTACGACAGTCACATTTACACGGTTAGGCGAGCTCGCCCCTTTTGGGGCGGGCCTCGCCTAGCTGTTTTTCATTCCCGCCACCCCCGTGGCAACCAAGTCATTTCACCCACCCTCCCTCTCACCGCCATCCCGCACCTCAGTCATGTCAGAGCGTATCAACTTCGGTCAAATCAAGGAAGTCATCCAGCCACCCAATCTGATTGAAAATCAGATCGATTCCTTTCAGGAATTTTTACAGATCGAGGAGGCGCCGGGACAGCGCAAGCCCATCGGTCTGGAAGCGGTCTTTTCGGAAGTCTTTCCGATCGAGAGCTATGACAGTCGCTGTCACCTCGAATACGTCAGCTACAACATCACCCCGCCGCGCGAGTCCGAGATCGAAGCGATCCGCGAAGGGGTCACCTATTCCGTTTCGCTCTACGTGAAGCTTCGCCTCCGCGAGGAAGATCACATCAAGGATGAGGAAATTTATATGGGCGAGCTGCCCATGATCACCAGTCGCGGTTCCTTTATTATCAACGGCGCCGAGCGCGTTATTGTCAGCCAGCTCCACCGCTCCCCCGGTATTGCCTTTGAGGAAAGCACCCACACCAGTGGTAAGATTCTCCACGCTTTCCGTATTATTCCCGACCGTGGTACATGGCTCGAGGTCCAGTTTGATCAGAACGACCTCCTTTATGTTTACCTCGACCGCCGCCGCCGCCGTCGCAAGTTCCTCCTCACAACCTTGCTGCGTGCGATGGGCTATAGTTCCGACGCTGAGATCCTCGATCTCTTTTACCAGATGGAGGAAATCAAAGTCTCCGACGCCCTCAAGCGCGAGAGTGTTTCCAGCCTTGTCTTGACTGAGGACATTGTGGATGGCGACAAGGGCGTTGTGCTGGCGCGTGCCTTTGAGCCTTTGACCAAGACCATCATCCGTTCCTTCGACAAGGCAGGCCTCAAATCGGTCACTGCGATTGATACTACGGTTGACGATGGCGCGATTATCCGCTGCCTCAAAAAAGATCCTACGCAAAACGAGGAAGAGGCGCTCAAGGATATCTACAAACGCCTGCGTCCCGGTGAACCGCCCACAACCGCGAACGCCAAAGCGCTGCTCAAACGTCTCTTCCAGGATCCGCGCCGCTATGACCTTGGCCGCGTCGGTCGTTACAAGCTCAATCAAAAGCTCAAGATGGATACCGACCTGGAATTCCGCGTTATCAATGCGGATGACGTCGTTGGTGCCACTAAATACCTCACTCGCTTGAAGCGGGGTGACGGTACTCTGGACGATATTGACCACCTGGGCAGCCGCCGCGTGCGTACCGTAGGTGAATTGCTTGCCAACCAATGTCGTGTAGGCCTCGCCCGCACCGAGCGTTTGGTCAAGGAACGCATGACCCTTTACGATCAAAGCGTGGATTCGATAACGCCGCAGAAGCTCATCAATCCCAAGGCATTGAGCACCGTAATTCGCGACTTCTTCGCGCGGAGCCAGCTTTCTCAGTTTATGGATCAAATCAACCCGCTCGCGGAGTTGACCCACAAACGCCGTCTTTCCGCGCTCGGTCCCGGCGGTCTCAACCGTGAACGTGCCGGCTTTGAGGTGCGCGACGTGCACCCCTCGCACTACGGACGTATCTGCCCCATTGAAACACCCGAAGGTCCCAATATTGGTCTGATCAACTCCCTCAGCCTGTATTCACGCATTAATGAATTTGGATTCATCGAGACGCCCTACCGCAAGGTTGTGAAGGGCAAGGTGCTCGACGATGTGGAATACCTGAATGCCGACCAGGAGGAAACGCACCTCATCGCGCAGGCAAACTCCGTCATTGATAAAAAAGGCTTCCTGCAGGGTCGTGTCACCTGTCGTCGTGAAGACGAAGTGCTGGAAGTCAGTGGCGAGGAAGTCGACTACATGGACGTTTCGCCCAAGCAGTTGATCTCAGTTGCGGCGGGCCTCATCCCCTTCCTGGAACACGACGACGCCAACCGCGCGCTCATGGGTTCCAACATGCAACGTCAGGGTGTACCGCTCCTTGAGTCGGAGGCTCCTTTTGTTGGTACCGGTATTGAAAACCGCGTGGCGGTTGACTCCAAGACCGTGGTGGTCGCCGACATTGACGGTTTTATTGCGCAAGTGGACGCGCGTCGCATCGTGCTGACCAAGGACGGCGAATTGCCGGCTCGTGCCCGCGATATCAAGACCGACCCCAAGCGCGAAATTTATGTCTACGAACTCCGCAAGTTCATGCGCTCCAATGCCGGCACCTGTTTCAACCAAAAGCCGGTCGTCACCAAGGGGCAACCCGTCAAGGCGGGGCAAGTCCTTGCAGACGGCGCTTCCACCGATGACGGTGAACTCGCCATCGGTCGCAACATTCTGGTGGCATTCATGCCCTGGAATGGCTACAATTTCGAAGACGCGATTCTTATCTCAGAGAAAATCGTGAAGGAGGATATCTTCACTTCCATCCACGTGGATGAATTTGAAGTTACGGCCCGCGATACCAAGCTCGGTCCCGAGGAAATTACCCGTGATATTCCCAATGTTGGGGAAGAGGCCCTCAAGGATCTCAATCACGACGGTGTCATTCGCGTTGGCGCGGAAATCAAACCCGGTGATATCCTCGTTGGTAAGATCACTCCCAAGTCCGAAACTGAATTGGCACCCGAGGAAAAACTCCTGCGTGCGATTTTCGGTGAAAAGGCCGCCGATGTTAAGGACACCTCCTTGGTTGTTCCTTCCGGGGTTCACGGTATCGTGATGGACGTAAAGGTTTCTGCCCGGATTGACGGCGAACCCGAACAAATGTCCGCTTCCGACCGTCGCCGCCAGATCAAGAAGATCAACGAGGAATATCGCTCGCAAAACGACCGTATGCGCGACGACCTCACTGAGGCACTCTCCAATATTCTCCTCGGTGAGAAGATTCCCCTCGACGTTAAGAATGGTGAGACCGACGAGGTTATCATTCCCGCCAATCGCAAGATTACCAAGACCCTGCTTCGCCGTTTGGCCGCGGTCTCCAAGCACATCGAAATCGATCCTTCTCCGGTTCGCATTAAGATCATGGAAATCGTCGACAGCTATCAGGGCAAATTCGACGAGCTCGAGTATGAGCGCGAGCGCAAGATTGAAGCGGTCGAGTCCGGTGAAGATGCCGATCAAGGCGTGGTCAAGAGCGTGAAGGTTTACATCGCCAAGAAGCGCAAGATGCAGGTCGGTGACAAGATGGCGGGACGCCACGGTAATAAGGGCGTGGTTGCCAAGATTGTTCCCGAAGAAGACATGCCGTATCTGCCCGATGGCACCCCGGTTGAGATTTGCCTCAACCCGCTCGGGGTTCCTTCGCGCATGAACGTGGGTCAGGTCCTTGAAACCCATCTTGGTTGGGCATGTAAGAAACTGGGCATCACAGTCGCGACTCCGGTCTTTGACGGCATCAGCGAGAGCCGCGTGCGCGGTTACCTTGAGGAAGCCGGATTACCATCCACCGGCAAGAGTATGCTTTATGACGGCCTGACCGGCGAGCAATTGCACGAAGAGGTCGTGGTCGGCTACATGTATATGTTGAAGCTCAACCACCTGGTTGCTTCCAAAATTCACGCCCGCGCCGTCGGTCCCTACAGTCTCATCACTCAGCAACCGCTTGGAGGTAAGGCGCAGTATGGTGGTCAGCGTTTTGGGGAAATGGAAGTCTGGGCGCTCGAAGCCTATGGTGCTGCCTACACCCTTCAGGAACTGCTCACCGTTAAGTCGGATGATGTCGCCGGCCGTACCCGCATCTATGAATCACTCGTGAAGGGTGACAACAGCTTGCAGGCCGGTACTCCACAGTCTTTCAACGTATTGATGAAGGAAATTCAAAGCCTCTGCCTCGATGTCACGCTCGGTTCGGAAGGTAAATTCAACCTCGGCGGGGCCACTGCGGCCATCGACGTCTAAGCCTTATTAACGGTTAATTTTAAAAAGAAAGTTACACATATGAGCACAGAAGTAGCACGCGACGTCCTTGGTTACGAAGCCACCAAATCATTTGACCGCGTCGGCATTGCAGTCGCATCGCCTGACTCAATCCGCGATTGGTCACTCGGGGAGGTCAAAAACCCCGAAACCATCAACTACCGTACCTTCAAGCCCGAGCCCGGTGGCCTCTTTTGCCAACGCATTTTCGGCCCGGTCCGCGATTACGAATGCGCCTGCGGAAAATACAAGCGCATTAAATATAAGAACGTAATCTGCGACCGTTGCGGTGTTGAGGTGACCGTTTCCCGGGTTCGCCGTGACCGCATGGGTCATATCGAGCTCGCCGTTCCCGTTTCTCACATCTGGTTCCTGAAGAGCATGCCCAGCCGTTTGGGTCTCCTGCTCGACATCACCGCCCGCAATCTCGAGCGCGTCATTTATTACGAGAACTACCTCGTGATCGATCCGGGCAAGACGCCCCTCGAAGAACGCCAACTCTTGACCGAGCAGGAATTCCTGCAAGCTCAGGATGAATACGGGGAGGATTCCTTTGTGGCGGGAATGGGTGCGGAAGCCGTCCGCGATGCGCTTACCCGGGTGGATCTCGAAAGCACCGTGGCTGAACTGCACGAGCAGATGCACGCCACCCGCTCCAAGCAGATCAAAAAGAAAATCTCCAAACGCCTGAAAACCATTCAGGGTTTCATGACTTCCGGCACCCGTCCCGAATGGATGGTTCTCGAAGTCCTGCCCGTCATTCCGCCGGATCTCCGTCCGCTCGTTCCCCTCGAAGGTGGCCGTTTTGCAACCTCCGATCTCAATGACTTGTATCGTCGCGTAATCAACCGCAACAACCGACTCAAGAACCTCCTGCAGCTCAAAACTCCGGATGTTATCATCCACAATGAAAAACGCATGCTACAGGAAGCGGTGGACGCCTTGTTCGACAATGGTCGTCATGGTCGCGCCGTGACCGGCGCCGGTAATCGACCGCTGAAATCGCTCTCCGATATGCTCAAGGGCAAGCAGGGACGCTTCCGCCAGAATCTCCTCGGTAAGCGCGTCGACTATTCCGGTCGTTCTGTTATCGTGACCGGCCCCGAGTTGAAACTCAACCAGTGCGGCCTGCCAAAGAAAATGGCGCTCGTTCTTTTTGAACCCTTCATCATTCGCCGCCTCAAGGAGTTGGGCTTTGTCCACACCGTCCGTGGTGCGCGCAAGATGATTGAAAAGCAGTCACCGGAAGTTTGGGACATCCTTGAGGAAGTCACCAAGGGGCACCCCGTGCTCCTGAACCGTGCTCCAACCTTGCACCGTCTCTCCATTCAGGCCTTCGAACCGGTCCTGATTGAGGGCGATGCCATCCGGGTGCATCCCCTTGTTTGTACCGCTTATAATGCCGACTTTGACGGCGACCAAATGGCGGTTCACGTGCCGCTCTCACTCGAGGCGGTCATGGAGGCCAAGACCCTCATGATGGCGACCCACAACATCTTTTCGCCCTCCAGTGGGAAGCCGATTCTTACGCCCTCACAGGACATCGTTCTCGGTTCTTACTTCCTGACGGTTGAGCCGCGCCGCGCGCCGTCCGAGAAGCAACGCCTGCCGCTCTTGGTTGACGCCGATGAGGTCGAAGCCGCGGTTGCTGACGGTGCCTTGAATGTGCGCGACTGGATCAACTTCATCAATCCGGATTTCGGCAAAGACGCCACCGTCTACGGTAATTCCGAGAAGAAAATCATCCGCACCACGGTTGGGCGTGTTATCTTCAATACGATCTGGCCGCCCGAAGTTGGCTTTATCAATACCAATGTCGCCAAGGGTAAACTCGGCGATATCATCCTGCAGACCTACAAATCAGTCGGCAAGGCCCGCACCGTTGAAACCCTCGATACCCTCAAGGATGTCGGCTTCAAGATCGCCACCAAGGCTGGGGTCTCTATCGGGATTGATGACATGATCATCCCTGAGGCCAAGACCGGTATTGTCGCCAATGCCCGTAAGAAAATCGACGAAGTTGACGCGCAATATAAAAAGGGTATCATTACCGAAGGGGAGCGCTACAATAAGATTATCGATATCTGGACCGGTACGACCGACGAAATCGCGAAAGCGGTATTCGATGAATTGAAGGACAACGGCGGTAAGGATTCCGTCAATCCGGTCTATCTCATGATGGACTCCGGTGCGCGGGGTAACAAACAGCAGGTGCGTCAGCTCTGCGGTACCCGCGGATTAATGGCAAAGCCCTCCGGTGAAATTATTGAGCGTCCGATTCTCTCATCGTTCCGTGAAGGTCTCTCCGTTCTGGAATACTTCATCTCCACTCACGGCGCACGTAAAGGTCTCGCCGATACCGCCCTTAAAACTGCAGACGCCGGTTACCTCACCCGTAAACTTTGTGATGTTGCTATGGATTGCATCATTGAGGAATCCGATGACGGCAATCGCGAAGGGGTTTGGAAATACGCCATCTACGAAGGTGACGATGAAATCGTTTCTCTCTACGACCGCATTGTTGGACGCTGCTCCTCCAACGATATTCGCAACCCCTTGAATCCCGATGAATTCCTCGTCAAGAACGGCGAATTGATCACAGAGGAGATTGCGGCGAAGATTGAGGATGTCGGTGTCGAGCGCGTCAAGGTGCTTTCGGCGCTTACCTCGCGCAAGAAGGTCGGCATTACCGCACTGGAATACGGTATAAATCCCGCCACCAGTTCCATGGTGGAGCGCGGTTCATCCGTCGGTATCATTGCGGCCCAGTCCATCGGTGAACCGGGAACTCAGCTTACGATGCGTACCTTCCACATCGGTGGTATCGCGAGTGGTGTCCTCAAAAATCCCGAAATCAAGATCCGCTCCGGTGGTAAGGTCAAATATCAAGGACTGCGCACCGTTTCGGTTCAAGGTAACAACATTGTGCTCAACAAGACCGGTTCGATCCTTGTGCTGGATGCCGATGACCGCGAAGTTGAAAATTATAAAATCGTGGTCGGATCGGTCCTTACCAAGGGCGATGGCGAAAGCATCAAGAAGGGCGAAGTCCTTGCAATGTGGGACCCGCATAACATCCCCATTATCTCTGAGAAAGCCGGTCGTATCGGATTCAGCGACATGATCCCCGGAGTCACCATCAAGCGCGAGCTCGATGAATCAACCGGACGTATTGCAACGGTCGTTATTGAGCACAAGGAAGACCTCAATCCCCAGATTGAAATCATCAACGAAAAGAACAAGGTCATTGCCACTTATGCAATTCCCACCGGGGCGCAGGTTTCCGTCAATGAAGACGACGAAATCGCACCCGGTACCATGCTTGCCAAGACCCCGCGTCAGGCGTCCAAGACCCAGGACATCACCGGAGGTCTTCCCCGTGTGGCGGAGCTTTTCGAAGCCCGCCGTCCGAAAGAAGCCGCTGAAATGGCCAAGATCGAAGGGGTGGTCTCCATGGACGGAACGGTCCGCGGCAAGAAAAAGCTCGTGGTTACCGATTCCGAGACCGGCGATGAGGAAGCACACCTTATCCCGCACGGGAAACACTTGACGGTTCAGATTGGCGACCTCGTTCACAAAGGACAGCATCTCACCGATGGCGGTGCTGATCCCCATGAATTGCTTGAAATTCTGGGTCGCGAGCGCGTCTGCGATTACCTCATCGAGGAAATTCAAAAAGTTTACCGTCTCCAGGGTGTCACCATTAATGACAAGCACATCGAGGTCATTATCGCCCAAATGCTCAAGAAGGTCCGCATCACCGATCCGGGTGATTCCGAGTTCTTCTGGGGTGAACAGGTCGACCGCTTTGAATTCATGAAGGCCAATGACGAGATCGATGAGGCCGGTGGTAAGCCCGCCGAAGGTGAGTCCGTCCTCCTCGGTATCACCAAGGCCTCCATCGAAACGGAATCCTTCATCTCCGCGGCGTCCTTCCAGGAGACAACCCGCGTGCTGACCGATGCCGCCACCCTTGGTAAAGTCGATGAGCTCAAAGGCTTCAAAGAAAACGTTACGATGGGTCACCTCATTCCGGCCGGTACCGGTTTGCCCGCATACCGCAAACTCCGCATCGACACCCTTGGTGCCGAGGTCGAGAAGCTTTCCCTCGAGGAAGCTGCCGAGCGGATTGAAGGGGTCGCCACTCCGACTCCGGACTTCTCCGCAGAGGCTAGCGTTGTACCCGGTGAGGAAATGGTTCCCGAGGATCCCAACGCCCCTGCCAGTGTCGAGGATGCTAAAGCGCCGGGAGCCGAAGAGGAAGTCGGTTAATTTGACTCACTCCCTCAATTACAAAGCCCTCCGAGTTCGGGGGGCTTTTTGTTTTTGGCGAACCGCGAGGTTGCGATGCCTTAAACAGAAAACCGGATGTTGTGGGAAGCCGCAAAATCCACCTGAACTAAAATTGAAAATGAAGCGGTCGCGCTTCCATTTATGGAGGAGCAACCACTAATTGCCCAACTTAAGCCCAATGTGGCAAAAAAATTTCAATAAAATCCTTGCACGGTGCGGGGAAGGAGCTACTTTCGCCATCTTTCTCTAAATTTAGCGTCTGAATTTTAATGCCTACCATTAACCAACTTGTCCGCAATCCGCGCGCTGTGCAAAAAGCCCAGTCCAAATCGCGTGCGCTTAAAAACAATCCCTTCCGCCGCGGCGTCTGTGTGCAGGTCATGACCCGTACGCCCAAGAAGCCGAATTCCGCGATCCGTAAAGTTGCGAAGGTGCGCCTGACGACCGGTATTGAAGTCATCGCCTACATTCCTGATGAAGGACACAATCTCCAGGAACACAGTATCGTCTTGGTACGCGGTGGTCGTGTGAAGGACCTTCCCGGGGTTCGTTACCATATCGTGCGTGGCACCCTTGACTGCCAGGGAGTTGAAAAACGCCGCCGCAGCCGTTCCAAGTATGGTGTTAAAAAGCCCAAGGAATAAACCCGACCGGTCCTCCATTTAATAAAACAATTTTTGAATCACTGAATTATGTCACGTCGTCGCCAAGCCGTTAAACGTCCCGTCATTCCGGATCCCCGCTACAACAGCACTCTTGTGACCACTTTGGTCAACATGATCATGGAACGCGGCAAGCGCACCCTCGCGCAGCGCATCGTCTACACTGCTTTCCAGAAAGTCAGTGAAAAACTTGAAAAGGGCGATCCCGTTGATCTTGTGATGGGTGCCCTTGAAAACACCCGCCCCAAGCTCGAAGTCAAGAGCCGCCGCGTCGGTGGTGCCACCTATCAAGTACCCGTAGAAGTTTCTTTTGAGCGCCAACAAAGCCTTGCTTTCCGTTGGATGGTCGCCTCAGCCCGCAAACGCAAAGGTGTTCCCATGGCTGAAGCCCTTGCCGATGAAATCGTCGACGCCTACAACAACACCGGCGCCGTCGTTAAGAAAAAAGAAGAAATGCACCGGATGGCTCAAGCCAACCGTGCCTTCGCGCATTTGCGCTGGTAAGCACCGCGGCATAGCCGCTCCCTTACCACCCCCCTTGTTCTTTTCCAGTCGTATCGTTTTTTATGTCAGCAGCAGCTACAGCATCTCTCAATTCACCGAAGCGTAAGTTCCCCCTGGAGCATACGCGCAATATCGGTATTGCGGCTCACATTGATGCAGGCAAAACGACTACGACGGAAAGAATTCTCTTTTACGCCGGAGTCGTCCACAAAATGGGCGAGGTCCATGAGGGTAGCGCCGTCACCGATTGGATGGAGCAGGAGCGCGAACGCGGCATCACCATTACCTCCGCTGCGATTTCCTGTAACTGGACCAATACCGACGGCCCCTACGCCGGAATCACCCAGCAAATCAATATCATTGATACCCCCGGTCACGTCGATTTTACCGCAGAGGTTGAGCGCTCCCTGCGCGTCCTTGACGGGGCGGTCGCAGTCTTTTGCGCGGTTGCCGGGGTTCAGCCCCAGTCCGAGACCGTCTGGCGGCAAATGAATAAATACGCGGTACCCCGGATCGCCTTTATCAACAAAATGGATCGCACCGGAGCTGATTTCTCGGCGGCCGTTACCTCCATGCGTGAACGCCTCGGCGCCAAGGCTCATCCAATCTTTATCCCGATCGGGGCGGAGGAAGACTTTAATGGTCTCATTGATTTGGCGTCCATGCAGGCGCATCGCTACGATGCCGCCGACGCCAGTGGAATGACTTACCAAACCGGGGAAATTCCGCCCGAGTATCAGGAGGAGGCCGCCGCTTCGCGGGAAGCACTCATCGAGGCCCTCGCCGATTGTGATGATGAACTCGCCGATCTATACCTTGGGGGAGGGGAGCTGACTGCAGATGCGATCCGCGCCGCGATCCGCCGAGCCACCACCAAACTAGAATTCTGCGCCGTTATTCCCGGAAGCGCCTTTAAGAACAAGGGAGTGCAGTCCGTCCTTGAATCGGTCGTCAACTACCTGCCCGCCCCCTTGGATCTGCCGCCCATGAAGGGCGAAGACAGCAAGGGCCGCGCCCTTGAAGTTGCACCGGACGACAACGCTAAAGTCGCGGGCTTGGCCTTCAAGCTCATGAATGACCCTTTCGTCGGCAAACTTGTCTTTTTCCGCATTTACTCCGGTTCCTTAACAAAGGGCAGCACCCTCTACAATGCCCGCACCGGAAAAACCGAGCGCATTTCCCGCCTGCTCGTCATGAAAGCGGATGCCCGCGACGATATTGATGCGGCCTATTCCGGCGACATCTGCGCCCTTGTCGGTGCCCGCGATGTCATCACGGGTGATACCCTGAGTACCAAAGGCTACGATGTGCGACTCGAACCACCCACCTTCCCGGAACCTGTCATTTCCATGTCGATTGAGCCCAAGACCTCCGCCGATCAGGAAAAAATGGCGCTCGGGCTGCAACGTCTTGCGGAAGAAGATCCCACCTTCGTGGTCAGTACCGATGAGGAAACCGGACAGACCTTGATCGCCGGAATGGGCGAGTTGCACCTCGAAATTATCAAAGATCGTCTCTTTCGTGAGTTCAAGGTCGGCGCCGCGGCCGGTCGTCCCCAAATCGCCTACCGCGAAGCGTTCGGGACCGCTGCGGAAGGCGAGGGCAAATTCATCCGTCAAAGCGGCGGCAAGGGACAATACGGACACGCCCGCATAAAAATTGAACCGCTCGAAAGAGGGCAGGGCATTGAAGTGGAAGACAAGACCGTGGGCGGGGTCATTCCCAAGGAATTTATCAAGCCTACTTTGGACGGCATCCGCGAGGCCGCCTGCAACGGTGTGCTGGCCGGTTATGCGGTGGTCGATTTTAAAGCGACCCTCTACGACGGTTCCTTTCACGAAGTCGACTCTTCGGAGATGGCCTTTAAGATGGCAGGCCTCTTTGCCTTCCGTCACGCCATGGAGCAAGCCAGTGCCGTTCTGCTCGAACCCGTCATGGCAGTTGAAATCGAAACACCCGAAGAATATCAGGGCGATATCCTCGGCGATCTCAACCGCCGCCGGGGCCAAATTCAGAATATCGCCAACAAAGGCCAGTTTGCCACTTTCTCCGCTGCCGTTCCTCTCTCCGAGATGTTCGGCTATTCCACCATCGTCCGTTCCCTCAGTAAGGGTAGGGCGTCCTTCAGCATGGAACCCAAGTCCTTTGAGGAAGTTCCTCCCAACATCCTAAAGTCCATTCAGGAGAGTACCCTGCACGGGTCTTTCCATTAATTCAACCAACCAATACCAACTATGAGTGCACCTAAAATCCGTATCCGCCTAAAAGGCTTTGATTACCGCGTTGTAGACCAGTCCGCCTTGGACATTGTCGAGACTGCCAAACGCTCCGGAGCCCGCGTTGCGGGGCCTGTTCCCATGCCCACCCGCATTGAGAAATTCACCGTCAATCGTTCCGTTCACGTCAATAAAAAGGCGATGGAGCAATTCGAAGTCCGGACCCATAAGCGACTCATTGACATCATTGAACCCACCGCTGCCACGGTCGACGAGTTGAAGAAGCTCAACCTCCCCGCCGGTGTCGATATTTCAATTAATGTCTAGAACTTGGAAATTTCCAAAATCAGGTGTTGACGCGGGCGAAAAAACAACCTTTTCTCTCGCGCTCGCTCTACTAACAGCGATCTTTTCACAATTTTAATCTCTAACGCAGGTCTAAACCAAACGGAGCTCCTGCTCCACCTGCCAATTAGTTTATGAACGTAGCCCTACTAGGTAAAAAGATAGGTATGACACAGGTATTCGACGATGCAAATCGTTCGATACCCGTTACCGTCATCGAAGCCGGTCCCTGCCCTGTAACTCAGGTCAAGTCAGACGAGACCGATGGATACAATGCCGTGCAAATTGGCTTTCGTGCCCAAAAAGCCCAGCGCCTTTCCAAAGCCGCCCGCGGTCACTTTGAAAAAGCGGGCGTTGAAGCACAGGCTGAACTCAGCGAATTCCGCACCAACGGCGACCACGAGTTGAACGTCGGCGACGTCCTTACGGTCGAACATTTTGAAGCCGGTCAAAAGATTGACGTCATCGGAACTTCCAAGGGTCGCGGTTTCCAGGGCGTCGTCAAACGCTACGGATTTGCCGGTGGTCCCGCCTCGCACGGTTCCATGTTCCACCGTCGCGGTGGTTCCTACGGGATGTGCCAGTGGCCCGGTCACGTCATCAAAGGCAAGAAAATGCCCGGTCACATGGGTGACGTGCAGCGCACCGTTCAAAACCTCACGGTTGTGAAGGTCGTGCCCGAGAAGAACCTCATCCTGATCAAGGGAAGCGTCCCCGGCGCACGCGGCAGTCTCCTCACTGTCCGTTCCGCTGTTAAAAACAAAGTCCGCAAGGGATAAGCCCACCGCCAGCCTAAACGAACATGAAACTTAAAGTTTATACCGCCGACGGAACCAGCAGCGAAGAAAAAGAATTCGCGGCATTCCCACAATTTGAAGACGACAAGGGCGTGGCTGCGCTCCGCCAGGTTGTCATCGCTCACCAGGCGAACAAACGCCAGGGCAACGCCAGCACCAAGACTCGCGCCGAAGTCAGTGGTACCGGTAAGAAACTCTTCCGCCAAAAAGGCAGCGGCACCGCCCGTCAGGGTTCTCGTCGCGTTCCCCACCAACGCCACGGTGGTGTCGCCCACGGACCCAAGCCCCGCGACTACTCACAGAAAATCAATCGCAAGATGAAGCAACTTGCCTTCCAGCGCGCCCTCTTTGAGCGTGCCAATGAAGGACGCATCTCGGTTATTGAAGCCATCCAAAGCGAGGCTCCCAAAACCAAGATCTTCAACAAGGTGCTCACCGCCGTTCTCCCGGAGCACGGAAAAGTCCTCATCATTGACGATTCCTTTGAAAACAACGCTGCCCTTGCTGCCCGCAATATCGAAGGCGTTGCTCTCACCGAAGCCGGCAACCTCAGCACATTGGATGTGGTACGCTTTCCCCACATCCTTGTCAGTGCCAAAGGCATCGAAACCATCCTCGCACGCGCCAACGGAGCTGAATAAAAATGATTATCGCTGACAAAATTCTGCGCGAGTATCGCGTGACCGAAAAGGCTGCCAATCTGGCCGCCAACCTAAACCAATACACTTTTGAGGTGGCGCCCGACGCCAACCGCAAGGAAATCGCCCGCGCGGTCGAACAGGTTTTCAACGTCACCGTTACCAACGTGAACACTCTTATTCGTAAGCCCAAAGCCAAAACCGACCGCGCCCGCCGCGGACGTCCCGGCACTAAGGGCGGACACAAAAAAGCCATCGTCACTCTCAAAGAGGGCGATGCCATCGAACTCGTTTAAACCTTTAGAGAACGCCAGTCATGCCACTCAACAGTTCCAGACCACTCACTCCCGGACAGCGCTTCCTGACCCGCAACAAGCAGGAGGTCTCTAAAAAAGAGCCGGAACGTCGCCTCACCAAGCACAAGCACATTAAAAAGGGACGCAACTGCTACGGACGCATCACTTCCCGTCGCCGTGGTGGCGGCCACAAGCGTGCCTATCGCATCATCGATTTCCGTCGCGACAAGATCGACATCCCCGCCAAGGTGCAGGCCATCGAGTATGATCCCAACCGTTCTGCCAACCTTGCCCTCCTCGCTTACGCGGATGGCGAGAAACGCTACATCCTCGCCCCTCGCGGCGTCCAAGCGGGTGACGTGCTCCTCAATGTCGATAAGCGCGTTGAGTTCAAGCCCGGTTATTCCATGCCGCTGAGCTTCATTCCGGCCGCCACCAAGATTCATGCCATTGAGCTCCATCCCGGTCGCGGCGCCCAAATCGCCCGTTCCGCCGGTCAAAACGCCCAACTCATTTCCGTGGAAGGCGATCGTGCCACCGTAAAATTACCGTCCGGTGAAATCCGTTACTTGAACTCCAAGTGCCGTGCCACCATCGGTGAAGTCGGCAACCACGAACACCAAAATCAAAGCCTTGGCAAAGCCGGCCGCAACCGTTGGCTGGGTCGTCGTCCCCGCGTCCGCGGTGTTGCCATGAATCCCGTCGATCACCCCATGGGTGGTGGTGAGGGACGCACCTCCGGTGGCGGTCATCCTCAGTCGCCCTGGGGCCAGCTCTCCAAAGGATTCCCGACCCGCAAAAAGTCCAATCCCACCAATTCACAAATTCTGGTGCGCCGCAACGGTCGCCCCATGAAGCGCAAATAATCAAACGAGATTCTTCTTATGTCACGCTCCGTTAAAAAAGGATTCTTCGTCGATCCTCACCTTGCCAAAAAAGTGGATGCCGCTCAGGCCAGCAATGACCGCAAGCCCATCCAGACTTGGTCACGACGCTCCACTATCACCCCCGATTTCGTGGGACTCAACTTCAATGTCCATAACGGCCGCAGCTTCCTGCCCGTTTACGTCACCGAAAACATGGTGGGTCACAAGCTCGGCGAGTTTGCTCCCACCCGTACCTTCAAGTCGCACCAAGCCGGTAAGAAATAACCCTGCCGCGAACCGCTAAACACCCACCTTTCATGCACGCCCATCTCCCCATGCACCAAGTCTTGACCGCCGGCCTCCTCGCCGTCGCGACCGCTTTGCCCTGCATCGGGACCGCTGCGCAACCCGCCTTTATTGCCGAAGGCCTCTATCCTCCCTGCGCCGCACCGGTTGCGGAAGTCCTGGCCGGTGAGGATTCCGACCTCGTGGTCATCGAAGGGGGACTGCTCCAAGGCCTGCGCCGGGGTATGATCTGCCGCATCGAACGCGGTGACCGCACCGTGGGAGAGGTCCTCATTATCGCTTCGCGTGAACAGCGCGCCGCCGCTCTCATCCTTCAAATCGCCCGCGAGATTACCATTCAAGCCGGTGATATCGCACGTATTAAGACTTTTCAAAACTCCTAATTCTTCATCAAAATGCAGGTTCAAGCTTACACCAAATACGCCCGGATGTCGCCCGTTAAAGTGCGCGATATTACCCGCGCCATCCAAGGACGCAATGCCGCCGAGGCAGTCGAAATCCTCCGCTTCATTCCGCGCAAATCGGCACGACTTGTCAGCAAGACCCTCAAGTCCGCTATCGCGAACGCTGAAAACAACAACAATCTTTCCTCCGATGCGCTCACCATTCAGTCCGCAACGGTCGAACAAGGCCCCGCCTTTAAACGTTTCCGCCCCGCCGCCCGCGGTTCCGCGCACCCTTACAAAAAGGCCACCAGCCATATCCGCATCATCCTGACAGACGACGCCTAAACCAAATTGCTTAACTAAAACTCATGGGACAAAAAACGCATCCAACCGGCTTCCGCCTAGCAGTCACCCGCGACTGGGATTCCCGCTGGTACGCCAGCAAAAAAGACTTCCCCGGCTACCTTAAGGAAGACCACACCATTCGTACCTTCCTCGAGAAGAAACTGCGCTACGCCTCGGTGCCCCGCATCTTCATCGAGCGCGCCTCGGGTCGCATCCGCGTCAAAATTCATACGGCCCGCCCGGGCGTCGTGATCGGTCGCAAGGGCCAGGAACTCGACAAGCTCAAGGCTCAGCTCAATAAGAAGGTCGGTAAGGACATCATGCTCGACATTCAGGAAGTCAAGCGCCCCGACCTCTCCGCGCAATTGGTTGCTGAAAACGTTGCCCTGCAACTGGAGCGACGCATCGCCTTCCGCCGCGCCATGAAACGCGCCGTGCAAACAACCATGGCGATGGGTGCCGAGGGTATTCGTATACAATGCAGCGGTCGCCTCGGCGGCGCCGACATCGCCCGCACCGAACAACAACGCGAGGGCAAGGTCCCCCTCCAAACCCTCCGCGCGAAAATCGACTACGGCTTCAGCGAAGCCAGCACCGTTTACGGCATTATTGGCATCAAATGCTGGATCTGCCTCCCCGAGGACGACTCCGAATAACCCGATCTTTTTTTAATTTAAAATAAACTTTCCACACCGCGAATCATGGCCCTTCTCCCATCACGCACCAAATACCGCAAGGTTCACAAAGGCCGCATTTACGGCACTGCTCAAAAAGGCAACAGCCTCGCCTTTGGCGAATTCGGTATCCAGTCCCTTTCCCGTGGACGTATGACCTCCCAGCAAATTGAAGCTGCCCGTGTTGCGATGACACGTAGCCTCAAGCGTAAGGGTAAAGTCTGGATCCGCGTCTTCCCTCACAAACCCGTCACCAAAAAGCCCGCCGAAACCCGCATGGGTAAAGGTAAGGGTGGGGTCGACCGCTGGGTCGCCGTTATCAAGCCCGGTACCATGCTCTTCGAGATCGCCGGTTGCTCGGCCACCGCGGCCCGCGAAGCCCTCCGCCTCGCCGATACCAAACTCCCTTTCCGTTGCCGCTTCGTCTCCCGCGAGGAAGCGTAAACGCAAGCATATCTAAGAAACGAATAAGCCCTTCAAATGAACACTAAAGATATACGCGAAATGTCAGAAGCTGAAATCGAAAAAAAGCTGCGTGATAGCCGTGACGCTCAAGTTAATCTCCGCCTGCGCAAACAGACCGGACAGGTTGAGCATCCCCATGAATTCACCAACCTGCGCCGCGAAATCGCACGCCTCGAAACCATCCTCCGTGAGAAGAAGCTCGCGGCGAGTGAGGCTTAATCCACCAGCACCGCATTACCATGGAAGCAACCGCAACACGCAACTCCCGCAAGTCCCTCATCGGAACCGTTACCAGTCGTTCCGGTGACAAGACCATCAAGGTTACCTATTTCTACAAGATCCCGCACCCGCTTTACCGCAAGGAGATCAAACGCAAAACCGTAGTTCACGCTCACGATGAAGCCAATGACTGCGGGATCGGCGACCGTGTCGAAATCATGGAAACCCGTCCCATCAGCAAGCTCAAGCGCTGGCGTGTCACCCGTGTTCTCGAGCGCGCTCCCAAGCTCGATGGCGATACCAAGGACGCATAAGCCCTCAAACGGCCCTTTCTTTAATTTTTCAACAATTCAACAGCCTTAAGTCATGATACAGATGAACAGCCGCGTATTCATCGCGGATAACACCGGTGCTAAATCCGCCGAAATGATCCGCCGCCTTGGTCAAAACAAGACCACTGCTTCGGTGGGTGATGTCATTGTCTGCAATGTCAAGGAAGCGTCCACCGATGCCTCCGTTAAAAAAGGCGAGGTCGTCAAGGCGGTGGTGGTGCGTACCGTCGCACCGATTCGCCGCGGTGATGGCAGTTATCTGCGCTTCGACAACAACGCCGTGGTCATCATCAATGCCGACGGCAATCCCAAAGGCACCCGCATCTTCGGCCCCGTAGCCCGTGAGCTGCGCGCCAAGTATATGAAAATCATTTCTCTTGCACCGGAGGTACTCTAGTTATGGCTAAAACAATCAAACGCGAACAGGAAGTGGTCGTCATCGCTGGCGCTCACAAAGGGAAACGCGGCAAGGTCCTTGAGGTCAAAGCCCCTGAGAAAATCCTCGTTGAAGGCGTAAACCTTATCACCAAATACGAGCGCAAGACTCAAGAGAACCCCGAGGGGGGCTCTGTGCAGCGCGAAGCACCCATTCACTATTCCAACGTCATGCCCGCCGAGAAGTATGACGCTAAATCAAAATAATTTCCGAGCCTATTAATCCTCAAGCTGCCGGGTCAGAAATCCGGCCGACGAACCATGGAACAAGCACTCCTTCAAAAACAATACACTGAGAAAGTCATTCCCGAATTAATGAAAAAATTCGGGTTCGACAATCCGCATGTCGTTCCCGCGATCAGCAAGGTCGTCATTAATTCCGGGTTCAGCGCCAGCTCCGACAAAAATCACGTCGCCTACGTGAACGATGAGATCACCAAGATCGCCGGACAGCGCCCCGTCATTACCAAGGCGAAACTCAGTATTTCAAACTTCAAACTTCGCGAGGGGCAGCCCATCGGTTGTAAGGTAACATTGCGTGGCCGCGCTATGTATGACTTTCTCGCCCGCCTCATTTTCATCGCCTTGCCTTGCATTCGCGACTTCCGTGGTGTTCCTGCCAAACTCGACGGGCAGGGCAACTACACGCTCGGGATCTCCGATCATTCCATCTTCCCGGAAATCAGCGCGGACGGCACAAATGCCACCATTGGTATGGATATTTGCATCAATACCTCGGCCAGCAACGATGAAGCGGGTCGCGAACTCCTCCGCTGCCTGGGTATGCCTTTCCGTAAATCCACCTCTGAAATCGCTGCCGAGGAAGCCGCCGCTGAATCTGTTGCCGAAGCCACCGAAGCCGCCGAAGCTTAATCCAATTTACCAAAAATCATGGCTAAAATATCCGCAATCCACCGCAACAAGAAGCGCGAGCGCCTCATCGCCAAATATGCTGCCAAGCGTAAAGAGCTGAAGGCAATCCTCGCCAATCCCGAGACCACCGACGAGGAGTTCTACAAAGCGCAGGCCAAACTCTGCAAGCTCCCCAAAAACAGCTCACCCATTCGCGCGCGCAATCGTTGTTCTATTACCGGCCGCCCTCGCGCCTTCATCCGCAAGTTCGGTCTTTCCCGGATCACCTTTCGCGAACTCGCCTCTCAGGGCAAGATTCCCGGCGTTACCAAATCGTCCTGGTAAGCATTTTTTAATTACTAACACTCAATTTGAAAACCCAGCAGTAAAATACTATGGCAGTTCATGATACCATCGGTGATTTCCTCACCATCATCCGTAACGCCAGCGCCGCCCAAAAGGAGCTCGCCGTTACCCATCATTCCAAAATGCGCCTCGCGCTTCTCAAAATCCTCAAGGACGAAGGCTACATCGCCGACTTCTGCGAGGGCCAAAACGAGAAGGGTTTTAAAACTTTGGAAATCAAATTTAAATACGTCAACAGCACCCCCGCGATCACGGGCATCGAGCGTCACAGCACTCCCGGTCGTCGTCTCTACTACGGCGCGCGCGAAATACCACGCGTCCTTGGTGGCCTCGGGGTAGCGATTCTCACGACCTCAAAAGGCGTCATGCGCGCCCGCGATGCCCGTCAAAACGGCATTGGCGGCGAACTCGTCTGTAAAGTCTGGTAACTTGAAAGGCAGCCACTATGAGCAGAATTGGAAAACTTCCCGTCCCCATCCTCGACAAGGCTAAAGTCTCCGTCGATGGGCAAACCGTTCGCGCCGAAGGCCCCAAGGGTAAACTTGAGCAAACCTTCGACCGCGCCGTTAAAATTGAAATCGTCGACAACGAGATCCGCCTCAGCCCCGCCGACGGGAGCCGTCATGCCAAGGCCATGTATGGAACCGCGCGTTCCATCATCAATAACATGGTCACGGGCGTGGTCGAAGGCTTTCAGAAGCAAATTGAAATCAAAGGGGTCGGTTTCCGTGCCGCGATGAAAGGCAAGGTCCTCGACCTGGCCCTCGGTAAATCGCACCCCTGCGAAATTGAAATCCCGGAGGGCATCACCGTTACGATCAAGGAAAACACCAAGCTGACGATCGAAGGTGCCGATAAGCAAATGGTCGGTGAAATCACGGCCTCCATCTACGCCTTCTATCCCGCCGAGCCCTACAAGGGTAAGGGCGTCCACATTGTTGGACAGTTTGTCCGCCGCAAGGAAGGCAAGAAGTCCGCTTAAGTATTTAATTCAGGAGACTCCCATTCATGAAACTCGAAAAGAAAAAAAGCCTTCTGCAGCGTCGTCGCTGGCGCATCCGCAAGAAAATTACCGGCACCGCCGAGCGCCCGCGCCTCGCCGTGCACTTCTCCAACAAACACATCTATGCCCAGTGCATCGACGACGACCAGGGCCACACCATGGCTTACGTCTCCTCCGTTGCCAAGGAGGGTGGCCTCAAGGCTAATGCCGAGGGCGCAACCGCACTCGGGAAGCAAATCGCTGAAAAAGCCAAAGCCGCCGGCATCGAGTCGGTGGTCTTCGACCGCTCCGGACGCCGCTATCATGGTTGTGTCAAATCCTTTGCCGAAGCAGCCCGCGAAGGCGGCCTCCAATTCTAACGCCATTGCTATGAGTCAATCAAACCGATCATTTTCTTCCCAGAATCAAACCGAGGAAGCACCCGAATTCACCGAGAAGGTGGTGCACATCAACCGTTGCGCCAAAGTCGTGAAGGGCGGTCGCCGCTTCAGTTTCTCCGCCCTTGTTGTGGTGGGGAACCAGAAGGGCGAAGTTGGGGTGGGCTACGGCAAAGCCAAGGAAGTGCCTGAGTGCATCCGTAAAGGCACCGAGCAAGCCAAGAAAAACCTCATTAAAATCAACTTGCGTGGTGAAACCATTCCGCACCCCGTGCGCGGTATTTCCGATGGAGGGGAGGTGCTCCTTCGCCCCGCGACCGACGGTACCGGCGTTATTGCGGGCGGTGGAGTCCGCGCCGTCTTGGAGGCCGTTGGTATCAACAACGTTCTTTCAAAGTCCCTCGGCTCCAACAATCACCTCGCCATGGTCAATGCCACCATGGATGCCCTCCTGCAACTCCGCTCAAAAGAGGACATTAATTCTCTCCGCTTCGCCAAGCCTGAGGCCGCTGAAGCCTAAGCCATAGACGCATCATGAATCTCGATAAAATTCCAACCATTAAGGGCGCAACCCATCCCACCAAACGCCTCGGGCGCGGGGAGGGCAGTGGCCACGGTAAAACCTCCGGCAAAGGCCACAAAGGACAAAAAGCCCGTTCCGGCGGCGGTATTCGGATCGGTTTTGAGGGCGGCCAAATGCCTCTCTACCGCAAGCTTCCGCGCCGTGGTTTCAACAACTTCAATTTCCGCAAGCACTTCCAGACCGTCAACGTCGCGGAACTCGAGAAAATTGAGGGCGACACCGTCAACCGCGAAACTTTGCTTAAAGCGGGACTGATCCGCGATAACGACGACGCAATCAAATTGCTCGGCGACGGCGAAATTTCCAAAGCGCTCACCGTTCACGTTGACCGCGCCTCCGGTTCCGCCGTCAAAAAGATCGAAGCCGCAGGGGGCAAACTGATCCTCAGTGTACCGGTCGAGGCGAGTGCCGAAGCCGAGCCGGTAGCGGAAGCCGAGGTGGAAGCCGAGGCTGAAGACCCTTCTGAAGACGCATAACTGAACTGCCCGTTTCACGCGGGCCCAAGCCTTTCAAACGATTCATGCTCTCCGCATTCACCAATTCGCTCAAGATTCCGGAACTGCGCCAAAAGATCTTCTTTACCTTGGCATTGCTTTTCATTGCCCGGGTAGGTGCAAATATCCCGCTTCCCGGGATGAACCCGGGACCGATTCAGGACTACTTGAGCAATGAAGCGGGAGCAGGCGGTGGATTGCTCGGGCTCTACAACATGTTTACCGGTGGCGCCTTGCTCAACGGTGCCTTGTTTGCCCTCGGCATCATGCCCTACATCAGCGCCTCCATTATTATGCAGTTGATGGGTGCGGTCTTCCCCGGTCTTGCCCGCCTCCAGCAGGAAGGCGATGTCGGTCGCCAGAAGATCAATCAATATACCCGTTACCTCACCATCGCGATTTGTCTGGTGCAGGGTCTCATGTTGCTCGTGGCGTTCAGCACCAATCCAGGCAGCATTATTCCGGGATTCAACCCCGCCGCTTACGGTGAGGTCGTCCTCATGGGTAAAACCCAGTTCCTTATTACCGGTACCATTTTCCTGACCGCCGGCTCCATGATCATGGTTTGGCTCGGTGAACAAATCACCCAAAAGGGAATCGGTAACGGCATCTCCCTCCTGATTACCGTCAGTATTATTTCCGGTCTCCCCGGGGCGGTCATCGCCGCCTACCAACTCTTTACCGCCCCCGTTGGATCCGAATCCCAACTCGGTCTCCCGCAGGGGGTCCTCATGCTGGCATTGCTCTTTGTCGTGACGGCCGGACTCGTCGCCATCACACAGGCCCAGCGCAAAATCCCCGTGCAATACGCCAAGCGCGTCGTCGGGCGGAAGGTATATGGCGGACAAAGCTCCTTCCTGCCGCTCAAGGTCAATTATGCCGGCGTGATGCCCGTTATTTTTGCCAGCGCCATCCTGATGTTCCCCACTCAGATTCTCTACTTCCTCGGGAAGAATACGGGGATGAATTTCTTTAATGAATTCGCCGACACTCTCGGGCGCGGCCAATTCGCCTATTATTTTGTCTTTGGTCTCCTGATCTTTGTTTTCAGTTATTTCTGGGTCTCCCTCATGTTCAAACCCGTTCAGATCGCGGACGACCTCAAGAAAAACGGCGGCTACGTGCCCGGTGTGCGCCCCGGGGAACCCACTGCCAAATTCCTCGACTTTATCATGACGCGCCTGACCCTTGCCGGTGCGCTCGCCCTGACCCTCATCGCACTATTCCCGGATATCCTCCTGGTCGGCTACAAGATCCCCAACAGCGTCGCGATCTTCTTTGGCGGTACCGGGATGTTGATTACGGTCGGGGTCTTGCTCGATACCATGCGTCAGATCGAGACCTTTCTCTTGCAACGCCACTATGATGGTTTCCTCAAGAAAGGAAAAATCCGCGGACGCTCCGCGACCCGCAGTCGCCAGATCGTCGATTCCACCGGGCTGCAGGATTTCTGGACCGCATGGCGTCCGCTTCTCATCCTGGCGTTCACACTTTTTATTCTCGGTATCATCTCCTGGTTTATCAACCTCGGTTAATACCCTCCGGGTTTCTGACCCGTATCCAATTTTCCTTGTTCTTTGAATTCGATTCATTCGCTTGAAAAACGGTGAAACCCGTTCGCACAGTCGAAGCTATCCAAGCCATCCGCGAAGCTTGTCAAGTCGCGGCCTCGGTCCTTGCCCGGATGGTCGATGCCGTTGAGGTCGGCGTTAATACCTATGACCTCGACCAACTCGGTCGTAAACTCATCGCGGAGCACGGTGCCGACAGCGCCTGTTTTAACTACCGCCATCAAAGCAACGTTTTCCCCGCCTATACCTGCATTTCAGTCAACGAGGAAATCGTGCATGGTATCGGTCGCCTGCAGCGCGTCATCGCCCCGGGCGATTTGGTCTCACTCGATGTCGTGGTGCGCTACCGGGGTATGATCGGCGACAACGCCACTACCGTCGGCGTCGGCCCCGTTAGCAAAGCCAACCAGGCGCTCCTCGACACCACCCGCGAATCACTCCATCACGCCATTGGCCTTGCGCGTGCCGGAAACCGCGTCGGAGACATCTCCAATGCTGTAGAACGTTTCATCAAGCCCCACAAATACGGGATTGTCCGCGAATTTGTGGGCCACGGGGTTGGTTCCGGGATGCACGAACCACCGCAAATCCCGAACTTCGGCCCCCGCGGTCGCGGCGCCCTCCTCAAGCCCGGAATGGCCCTCGCCATTGAGCCCATGATCAATCTTGGGCGCCCCGAAATTGAGATGCTGGACGATGGCTGGACCGCCGTGACGCGTGACCGCTTACCCTCCGCCCATTTCGAGCACACCGTCCTCATCACCGAATCGGATCCTGAAATTTTAACCTTACTGAAAAATTAACTTTCCAAAATCAAATTAACTGCTATTTTTACGCACTTTTCTCGCTCAATAGCGCTCATTTAACACATTAGTACCATGCCTCGTATACTTGGAGTCGACATTCCAGCCAACAAGAAGCTCGTTTTCGCGCTTCGTTATATCTATGGCCTCGGGCCCACACGCGCCAAAACCATCGTTGATGAAGCCGGTTTTGATCCCGACCGCCGTGCCGGAGACCTCAATGAGGAAGAGCTCAATCAACTCGCCAATATCGTTGCTGAGAAGAATTACATCGTCGAGGGCGACCTGCGCCGCGAGGTGACCGCTAACCTTAAACGACTTTCCGCCATCCGTAGTTGGCGCGGAATGCGCCACATGCGCGGACTTCCCGTTCGTGGACAGCGCACCAAAACCAACGCCCGCACCCGCAAGGGCGCCGTTAAACCCATCCGCAAATAAGCGCCTGATCGATACATCCCTTTTGTAAAATGAGCGAAGAGAACGAACAAACCAACGAAGAAGAGGTAAAGGCTGTTGCACCTGTTGCAGACGCGCCTGCCAAAGAAGAGGCACCTGCCAAAGAAGCACCCGTTGCCGAGGCCGCGGAAGAAGCCCCTGTTAAAAAGGAGGAAACCGCCGAGGATCTTCTCAAGAGCGACCTTGAAGGCGTTAAAATTCGCCGCGCCAAAGGCAGTAAAAACATCACCGTTGGCGTTGTGAACGTGCTCGCAACTTTCAATAACACCAAAGTGACCTTCGCCGACCCGCGCGGCAATGTTATCTCCTGGTCCAGTGCCGGTAAATGTAACTTCCGTGGCTCCCGCAAATCCACTGCCTACGCCGCACAGGTCGTTACTCAGGATGCCGGTCGCGTCGCCATGTCGCACGGCATGAAGGAAGTGGTGGTGAAACTCAACGGCCCCGGTATGGGTCGCGACTCCGCCGTTCGTGCGCTTCAATCTATGGGCATGATTGTCACCGAGATCATCGACGTGACCCCCGTTCCTCACAACGGATGCCGTGCCCCCAAACGTCGTCGTGTCTAAGGTGATTCTGCCACCCCGACACAACATTTAATAGTTCGCAGAAAAACACATAACATATCATGGCCCGCTACACAGGACCTACTACACGTATCAACCGCCGCTTCGGTCAGGCTATCTTTGCCCCGACCAAAGCATTCGAGCGCAAACCGCACCCTCCTGGGCAACACGGTCCGCGTCTCCGTCGCAAACTCAGCGACTACGCCATCGGCCTCAACGAGAAGCAAAAACTACGCTTCATGTATGGCATGACCGAAAAACAATTTCGCTTGACCTTCGAAAAGGCCAAGAATCAACGCGGGGTCACCGGTGATATCTTCCTTCAATTGCTCGAGTGCCGCCTCGATAGCGTTATCTATCGCCTCGGGTTTGCAAAATCCCGTTCCGCCGCCCGCCAGTTCGTTGGTCACGGTCACATCGTGGTGAATGGTAAAAAAACCGATATCGCCAGCTTTATCGTGAAAGAAGGCGACGAGATCGAAGTGCGTGAACGCAGTTCTTCCCGCCAGTTGGCGACCCGCTCCATGGACGAAAGCCAGGCCCGCACCGTTCCCGAGTGGCTCACGTTAAATGCGGATGCCCTCAAGGCTACCGTCAATCGTCTTCCCAGCAGCGAAGAAACCGAATCCGGCATCAACGTTCAGCTCATTGTTGAATACTACAGCCGTTAATCTGCTATCGAGACTGCGCGCAACCCGCCTTTCTCACTCAGTTCCTCGTTCATTTTATTAACCAAGAAGATTATGCCAAAGCGTTTAGGAAAATTCGAACTACCCAATCGTCTCGTTAAGGTCGAAGACACCGCAACCGACACCTACGCCACCTTCCAAGCCGAGCCCTTTGAGGCCGGTTATGGACACACCATCGGTAATTCCCTCCGACGCGTGCTCCTTAGTTCCATCGAAGGTGCCGCGATTTCAGCCGTTAACATTGACGGCGTGCAACATGAATTCCAAAGCATCGACGGAGTGGTCGAGGATGTCACCGACATCGTCCTGAACCTCAAAAAGGTGCTCCTCGTCGCTACAAGCCGCAATTCAGTCAGCATGACGATCGACGTTACTCGCGACGGTCCCGTGACCGCCGCGGATATTCAGGAAGTTTCCGGGGTCGAGGTTATCAATCCGGAGCAACTCATTTGCACCCTCGATCGCAAAAAACGTTTCCATGCCGAACTCGAAGTGCGCGTAGGACGCGGTTATTGTGCCGGCGAGGAGAACAAGAAAGAAGATCAGCCCATCGGCGTGATCGCAATCGATTCTCTCTTTGGCCCCGTTAAACTTGTCAAATACACCGTTGAAAATACCCGGGTCGGTCAGTCCATGGACTATGACAAGCTTATCCTCGAAGTGACCACGGACGGTCGCATCACACCGGATGACGCCCT
>DKOX01000110.1 GCA_002470925.1 Opitutia bacterium UBA7350
GGGTAGGGGCTGGCTCCCCGGCTTTCGCTAATACGCAGGGGAGAACGGACTTCCATTCCCAGGGCTCCCGCCATTTCAATCGCTTTGAGACGGGCGTCCTCGATCGCCTTGAGTCGGGCTTTTGCTTGAATCAGTGCGAGTTTCTTGTGGTCGAGACCCCAGGTAGAATTGCGAATGCGGAGGCTTTCGAATTTGGACAAGTTGCGCCAAACTGTATCGTATTGGTTGATTTCGGTGAGCTCAAAGGTGATACGGGTCGAAGCCTCGTGGCCATCCTTAATGGTGTTGTTGTTCTTGCGGGTATAGTGCTCGTTCAGTTTTGGCCGGCTGGTTTGAATGCGGTCTTTGGGGACTCCCAATTTTTCAATGGCTTTTAAGATTCGGGCAACCTCGGTAGCGTGCACCTCGGCCAACTGTGCAATATCGGGGCCACGGTTCTCGACTTCAATATCCCAGCGCAGAAGTTCCGGTTCCGCCTCCACGAGCCCCTGACCGCTTATTTCGATATGGGGCGTTTCATTGGCAGCTTGAGCACTGGCTATCTGGAGTGGCAATAGACTGATGAAAGTGGACAGAAAAGCGATGAGGTGAGGTTTGATTTTCATTTTTCCTGGGTATTTATTAGGTTTCGGAATGAACTGTTTTGGCGGGGCATGGGCCTATTTGAAATAAAGACCGCAGTTGATCGAACAAGTGCCCATTAGTTATTAATACATCGGATTTTTTGGGTGGAAGTAATTTGTTAACGATTACACATTGCGAGCTTTAGAGATTGAGTTTTCCACCACTAGAACGAAGGTAGAGGGTTTGACTGCGCCATGCCCGATTTAGAACACACCCGTAATTTTTGCATCATCGCCCATGTGGATCATGGCAAGACCACTTTGTCGGACCGTATCCTGGAGTTAACGCGCACGGTGGAACTTAGGGAGATGAAGGACCAGTTGCTGGATTCGATGGATTTGGAGCGCGAACGGGGAATCACGATTAAGAGCCACCCGGTTTCGATGGTATACAAGGCTGCGGATGGACAGGATTACACTTTCAATTTGATCGATACCCCGGGGCACGTGGATTTCTCGTATGAAGTCTCGCGCAGTTTGGCGGCTTGTGAGGGCGCGATGCTTTTGATTGATGCGGCGCAGGGCATCGAGGCGCAGACTGTGGCAAACGCGCATTTGGCGCTGGAGCAGGGATTGGAAATTATTCCGGTTATCAATAAAATAGATTTGCCGAGTGCGGATGTGCCCGCGATTCAGGCGCAACTGGAGGACGTGCTGGCGATACCGGCAGATGAGGCGATTCTGACGAGCGGCAAGTCGGGGCTGGGGGTCGAGGATCTCATGGCGGCAGCGGTGGCGCGGGTGCCTCAGCCGCGCTGGGCGGAGGTCGAGGGTTTGCGGGTGCTCATTTTTGACTGCGTTTATGATGCCTTTAAGGGTGTGATTTGCTATGTGCGGGTCTTTTCGGGACAGGTCAAAGCGAGCGATGCCATTCTGACGATGAGCGATGGCCGAAAGGCGCAGGTCAAGGAGGTGGGTAAATTTTCACCGGCAATGACGAAACAGGAAAGCCTCCAAGCGGGAGACGTGGGCTATATCGTTACGAACATCCGTGACGTGGCGGAAATCAAACTCGGTGACACGATTACCCACAGCAGCGCTCCCGCGAAGGAGATGCTCCCGGGTTATAAGGCGGTGAGCCCCATGGTCTTCAGTGGGATTTACCCGATCGACACGAATGATTACAACAAGCTCAAGGCCTCGATGGGCAAACTGCGCTTGAATGATGCGGCCTTTGTTTATCAGTCGGAAAATTCCGTAGCCCTGGGTTTTGGCTTCCGCTGTGGATTCCTCGGCCTCCTTCACATGGAGATTATCCAAGAACGTATCCGGCGGGAATACGACCTTGATGTTATTTCTACCTACCCCAGTGTCGTATATCATGTCACGCAAACGGATGGAACCATGATCGAGGTCCATAATCCCGTGCATTTGCCGGAATCGGCGGAGATCGACTTTATTGAAGAACCCATGATCAAGGCCTCAGTCCATATACCGAGCGATTCGATTGGCGATGTGCTGGCTTTGATGAGCGAAAAGCGCGGCATCTGTGAACATACCGAGACCATTGACAATTCCCGCGTCATGCTGGTGTGTCGGGTCCCGCTGAATGAAATCCTCGTGGACTTTAACGATCGCCTGAAGAGCATCACCCACGGTTACGGCTCCATGGATTACGAGATGGACGGATATGAACGTGCGAAACTCTGCCGCCTGGATATTTTAGTGAATCAGGAACAGGTCGACGCGTTTTCTTCAATCGTACACATTGAGAAGGCGGAGGGTCGGGGGCGTGCCCTTTGTAAACGCCTCAAGGAAATCTTACCGCGGCAAATGTTTAAGATCGCGGTTCAGGCTGCGATTGGGGGCAAGGTTGTTGCGCGTGAAACCATCAGTGCTTACCGCAAGGACGTCACCGCAAAGTGTTATGGCGGCGATATCTCCCGCAAACGCAAGCTCCTTGAAAAGCAAAAGGAGGGTAAAAAAAGGATGAAAAATATTGGCAGTGTTTCAATTCCACAGGATGCCTTTATTAAGATTCTCAAAACCTCGGACGGCGGTTAGGGTTTGCAAAGCCGGCATCTGCACCCTTGATGTAATGACAGATATGAAAAAGCTGCACAAACAAGCTCGGGAGCTCCTACACGCTGCAAGCAAGATTTACGATTACCGGCGCGATCTTACCTCCTCCGGGGATCTCGATCGGTTGAATACGCTCAATGCAGATTTGAAGGCGGTTCTTGCCGACAAAACCGCGGGAGATGAAGCCTGCCGCGGCGCAATGGAACCGCTCCACGCGCATTTGAAGAAGATCGGTGGCAAGATTTACCCGAAGACTTTTTTCAGCGATAATATTGAAGTCATCCTGGTTGCGGCGATTGTGGTGATCGGAATTCGTTCCTTCTTTTTTCAACCTTTCATCATTCCCACCAATTCCATGTATCCGACCTACAGTGGAATGAAAGAGCGAATTTACAGTGCAGAGGAAGCACCTTCTACCCCGCGCAAAGTTTTCAATTTCCTGACCCAGGGCGCCCGACATCATAATTTAATGGCGACTGTTTCCGGCGAGTTATCGCTTCAAATGGCCCGGACGCAAGGCAATGACAGGATCGCTTTCTATCGGGCGGTTAAAGGCCGCAAATGGTTTGGTCTTTTGCCCGCCCAATTCAAGGAATACACCTTTTTTGTTGGCGATACCCCGCATTCTTTGCGCGTGCCTGCGGAATTCCAGATGGACCAAGTGATCGATGGTCTAAGTGCGGGGGGAGACCTGCGGCGCATCGCCAGCCTCGATCCCCGGCTCGAGCGCTGGGCTACCGGGCGCCAAATTGAGGCGGGCGAATCGATTCTCTCCTTTGATATCCGTTTGGGAGATGCGCTATTTGTAGACCGCCTTACGTACCATTTCCGGAAACCGAAAGTGGGCGATCCCTTTGTATTTCGCACGGATCAGATATTGGATGCGGTAGGTGAGGCGACCAACGACTACACGCCGAAATATTACATCAAACGGCTTGCCGGAAAAGAAGGCGAGACCTTGGAGATAAAAGACCACGCCCTGTTGGTTGACGGACAGCCCCGCGATGAGGTCGCGGCCTTTGAGCGCAACGCCGCGCAGGAGGGTGAATACGTCGGCTACAAGAATGTCGGGAAGTTGGCGGTGGGTGCTACAATGAAAGTGCCTGAAGATACGTTTGTGGCTTTGGGCGATAATTCCGCCAACTCGGCGGACAGTCGCTACTGGGGCTACGTCCCGCAGGAATCGGTCATTGGGCGCGCCATCTTTATCTATTATCCCTTTACGAAGCGTTGGGGACCCTCCGAATAGTATTTAAATTCTCATGACCGATAACGCCCATCTCGATATTGATTACGTCGCCCGTCTTGCGCGCATCGAATTGAACGATGCCGAAAAGAAAAAACTGGGCGGACAACTGGTCGCCATTCTTGAACACTTTGAGGCCCTCAAGGGGGTCGACGTGTCTGAGGTCGAACCGACCGCCCATGCGCATCCCGTGGAAAATATTTGGCGTGAGGGCGACAGCGCGGGGTCAGTTTACGCGCCGGAGACCCTTGCGAAAATGGCTCCCGAGTCACGCGACCAGCAGGTCGTTGTGCCAAAGGTTGTGGAATAGCTACATTGGAAAAAGCTGCGATGCCCGAGTTATACCATCAAACCATTGCTGAACTATCCGCTGCCCTGGAGGCGGGTTCCCTCAGTTCCGTCGCGTTGACCGAAGCGGTCATTGCACGCACCGCGGCCGTCGAAGCCAAAGTGCAGGCCTTTATACATTATGATGCGGAGGACGCCCTCACGCAGGCCCGCGCCTCGGACGAACGCCGTGCCGCCGGCAAAGCGCTGGGCCCCTTGGAGGGTATCCCGCTTGGCATCAAGGACATTCTCGCGGTTGAAGGGCAACCGCTGCGTTGTGCCTCCAAAATCCTCGATAATTTTGTTTCCCCCTACGATGCGACTGTCATTGCAAAGCTTCGGGCGGCCGGTGCGGTGCTTTGGGGTCGACTCAACATGGATGAATTCGCAATGGGTTCTTCCACCGAGAACTCCGCCTACGTGACAACCGCCAACCCCTGGGATCTCGAACGCATTCCGGGTGGGTCTTCCGGTGGCAGTGCCGCCGCCCTCGCGGCAGGGGAGGCTATCGCGACGATCGGCACCGACACCGGTGGCTCGATCCGGCAACCGGCAGCCCTTTGCGGGGTCGTCGGAATGAAACCCACTTACGGCCTCGTCTCGCGTTACGGGTTGGTGGCCTTTGCCTCTTCGCTCGATCAGGCGGGGCCCATGTCCCGCACCGTGGAGGATGCCGCCATCCTGCTTCAAGCAATGCTGGGCAAGGATCCCCTGGATTCAACTTCCATCGCGATGCCGGAAGTTCCGGATTTCCGCGCCGAGCTCAAAACCCGCAAGGGGCCGTGGAAACTCGGCGTCCCGCGCGAATTTCTCGCAGAGGGGATCGACCCGGAGGTGAAAGCCAATATCGAGGCTGCCATCGATTGGTATCGCCAGCAGGGTTCGGAAATCGTGGATATTTCCCTCCCGCATACCCACCTCTCCGTGCCGGTTTACTATATCATTGCAACTGCGGAGGCTTCCTCGAATCTCGCCCGCTTTGACGGGGTTCGTTATGGTCACCGCAGCGCGGAGGCAAATGATGCCCTCAGTCTTTTTACGAAAAGTCGGGGCGAGGGCTTTGGCGATGAGGTCAAGCGCCGCATCATTCTCGGTACCTATGTCCTGAGTTCGGGTTACTACGATGCGTATTACCTGCGGGCGCAAAAAGTACGCACTTTGATTCGCCGCGATTTTGAGACCGCCTTTGAACAGGTGGATGCGATTCTTTCGCCGACTTCACCGACGCCCGCCTTTAAGCGCGGGGAGCGCAGTGACGATCCCCTCGCGATGTATTTGAGTGATATCTACACCATTGCGGTAAATCTTGCAGGCTTGCCGGCGCTTTCGCTTCCCAGTGGCCTGACAAGCGAGGGTCTGCCGATTGGTTTGCAGGTCATTGGAAAAGCTTTTGGCGAGGCCGATCTCTTTGCGGTGGCACACGCCTTTGAACAAGCACACGATTATCACCGGCAGGTAGCAGCAATTTAGGAAACATGGAATACGACGTTGTCATCGGTCTTGAAATCCACGTGCAGCTCAAAACGCGCACGAAGATGTTTACCGCGGCGCCTTATCACTACGGCGCGGAACCCAATACCTTGACCGACGCAGTGGTGCTGGGTCTGCCGGGAACCTTGCCGGTGCTCAACCACGCCGCGATTGAGGCCTGCGCCAAGCTGGGACTCATGCTCGGATGTGAAATCGCGGAAGTCTGTAAATGGGACCGCAAGAATTATTTCTACCCCGATTCGCCGAAGAACTATCAGCTCACCCAAAACGAGGAACCACTTTGCCTGGGGGGTCGCGTTGAGATCGAGTTACCCGGTCCCTCGCGGAATGTGCAGGGCGAACACCGCACGGTTCGACTCAACCGGATTCACCTGGAGGAAGATCCCGGTAAACTCAGCCACGAAGCCTTCGATACCGTCATCGATTTCAATCGTGCCGGGGTGCCCCTCGCGGAAATCGTGACCGAACCCGATCTCCATTCCTCTGAGGAAGCCGTTGCTTTCCTCAATGCCCTCATCCAATTGATCCATTACGCTGGGGTCTCGGATTGCGACATGGAAAAGGGGCAATTGCGCTGTGATGCCAATGTTTCCCTAAAGCCCGCCGGTAGCGAACAACTGGGAACCCGCACCGAGATGAAAAACCTCAACTCCATTTCAAACGTGCGGGCCGCGATTGAATACGAAATTGCGCGGCAGGCGGATTTGCTCGATGCGGGGGAAAGCATCACGCAGGAGACCCGCCGCTGGAATGCGGAAAAAGGCACCAGCAGTTCCCTGCGCAGTAAAGAGGAAGCGCATGACTACCGTTATTTCCCGGACCCGGACCTTATGCCGGTTCGCCTGGTTCGCGCCCGCGTTGCGGAAATGGAGGCGGGACTCCCCGAGCGACCTTTCGATAAGCAACGTCGTTTTCAGGAAGAACTGGGCCTGCCCTATACCATCACCTCGGTGCTCTGTCCGGATCCGGAATTGTCTGCCTTCTTCGAGGCTGCGCTGGCGGTTCACCACGCCCCCAAAGCGATCGCCAATTACATTGCCAACGATTTACTGCGCGAACTGTCTGCGAGTGCCGCCCATGGGGAAAGTGCCCTTTCAATTACGGATTGTCCGCTCACTCCGGCGCACATTGCGGAATTGGCAAAACTCATTGAGGCGGGTGTGATCACCAAGCAAATCGGTAAGGAGGTTTTTGCGGCGATGTATGCCAGTGGCGAGCTGCCGGCCGCGATCGTCGAAAAAGAAGGGCTGGAACAAAGCGATAACTCTGACGAGGTCGAAACGCTTTGCCGCGAGGCTATCGCCGGTAATGCCAAGGCGGTAGCGCAGTTCAAGGAGGGGAACGACAAAGCCCTGAATGCCCTCAAGGGACCGGTGATGAAAGCAACCAAGGGTCAGGCAAATCCCGCTACGCTCGACGCTATCCTGCGAAAACTAATTGAGAGCGAAGGCTAGGGTAGGGCCTTAATCTTTTTCCTTCAGGATTATATCGTCGGGATGAATCGCCACCGTGATCTCGCGGCCCAGGAAATCGAGGAGCACCTCCACTCTTTTTTTTGCGGGTAAAGCCGCGAGGACCTTGCCGTTCAGGCCCTTGAGGGAACCCGTTAGGATTTCAATTTCCGCACCCGGTTCAATACTCGGGTCGGGGGCTTCAATGACGTTTTCCGGAAGGCTCGCTTTGAGGGAGTCAATGATATGCTCGGGGACGACGCGGCGATCCCCGGTCGCGACAATCTGGAGCACGCCTTGCGCATGCATGACTTTTCGAAACTGAGTCTCGTAATGAAAGCGAGCGAAGATGTAGCTCGGAAAGAGCGCTTCTGTGAACCGTTTTTTCCCGATACGAGTCTTTTTGATCTGACTGATGCGCGGACAAAAGACCTCCACCTCATGTTGCCCGGCAAGCATCCTGGCGGCAATGTGTTCGCGCTTTGTTTGGGTGCGCAGGCAATGCCAGGATAGATGATTGGTGTGGCCGGACATGTTTAAATTCAGTTTAAGGTAATCCATACGAGGTCGCCAGTCGCCACTTCATTGAATAGTTGAATGATAGCATCGTTTCGCAGTTCGATGCAACCCCCGCTGAAGGGTTCGCCGATCCGGTCTTCGTGATTGGTGCCATGGATATAAATATAGCGCTGATACGAATCGCAACCCGGCCCAAGGTTTTTACCGGCTTGCAGGCCGCGCAGCCGCAGGATGCGCGAGGTGATCAGATTACGGGACTGATCCATTTCAGGTAAATCGCGATAATGCCCTTGTGGGACACGACCTTTAAAAACCGTTCCTTCGGGTTCCCCATCACCGATGCGATCCGCAATCGCGTGCAGACCCAGGGGCGTGCCATACGATTCCGCTTTGCAGGAGGGCGGGTTTTTCGAGGTCGAGACCGATAGGACCACTTCCTCTTTTTCGCCTGAAAGGAAATAGAGCTTTTGTTGACCGATGCTGACAATCAAAACCCGCGGGGTGGGTATGATTGACAAGGCTGTGCAGCTTTGCTCTAGGTTAGTTTTCTCCTGATTTAAATCGAATGGCATATTCTATAGGTATCCTCGGAGCGACCGGCGCGGTCGGTCAAGAACTCATTAGGTTGTTGCATGAACGCAACGTTCCGATGTCAGACCTGCGCCTGCTTGCGTCTGCCCGTTCAGCGGGCAAAAGTATCAGCTACGAGGGCCGTAGCTGGGTTATTGAGGAGGCTACCGAGGCAAGTTTCAAAGATCTCGATCTTTGTATTTTCAGCGCGGGCGGTACGCAGTCGAAAGCCTTCGCGCAAGCAGCGGTCGCGAGCGGGTGCATTGTGGTGGATAACAGTTCCGCGTTTCGCAATGACCCGGAAGTGCCTCTGGTGGTGCCGGAAATCAATCCCGAGGCGCTTGAGGCGCACAAGGGCATCATTGCAAACCCCAATTGCTCTACTGCGATTGCCTTGATGGGACTCTATGCCTTGCACCAGGCTTTTGGCCTGAAGCGTTTTATTGCCTCCACCTATCAGGCCGTTTCGGGAAGCGGGGCGGGTGGACTCCTCGAACTCGAGCAACAGACCCGCGCCTGGGCGAAAGGCGAGGCTCTACAAAAAGAAGTCTATCCGCATCAAATCGCCTTTAACCTCATTCCGCATGTCGATGCTTTTCTGGAGGATGGCTATACGCGCGAAGAGATGAAAATGCGCAACGAGGGTCGTAAAATTCTTGGCTTGGAAGACTTGGAAGTCACCTGTACCTGTGTGCGGGTGCCAGTCTTCCGGGCGCACAGTATCTCCATCAGCGCGGAATTCGAGGGCCCGGTTTCGGTGGAGGCAGCTCGTGAAGCGATCGCAGGTTTTGAAGGTGCGGAACTGGTGGATGATCCCGAACAGGGCCGTTATCCCATGCCGCTCGAGTATTCCGAGGTTGTGCCTTGTGGGGTGGGACGAATCCGACGGGACCGCGTCTTTGAAAACGGTTTGGCTTTGTGGGTGACTGGTGACCAAATCTGGAAGGGCGCCGCGCTCAATGCGGTTCAGATTGTGGAGTTGTTGCACGATCGCGGCCTTGTGAAGCGCTAGTCCAATGGAAATCGACTGGCTCAATGATCTTGATGCGATCCGGCATTGCGTGGATTTGGGCATGCTCGTGCTGATCTGGCTGGTGCAGCTCACCATTTATCCAGGCTTTGCGCACCTGCGTACGGAGGCCTTTCCGCGATGGCATGAATCCTATATGAATCGCATCGGCTTTGTGGTTGGGCCGCTGATGCTGACTCAGCCGTTCTTGATCGGGTTGCAGTTGTGGCTCGAAGCGAACCTGTTGCATTTCGCGTCGGCGGCGCTGGTAGGGCTCGCATGGCTCGCTACCGCGGTGTTTTCAGTGCCCGCACACCGTAGCCTTCAGAAGTCCGGTTTTGACGCAGCGGTGATTCGGCGACTGGTCCTTACCAATTGGATTCGAACCGCGGCATGGACCGGGGTCTTTCTCCTCGGTTTAGGGTCTTGATTGGGGCAAGCGCCCGTAAAGCACGTTCAGTTCCTTAATATAAGCGCTACTCTCTTTTCGAAATTGCAGGAGTTGTTCGGTGTGTACCCGCCATTGCCAGTTTCCCTCTGCTTGACCTGGGGTGTTGAGGCGCGCCTCAGAGCCAAGACTTAGGAGGTCCTGGAGCGGAAGGATCGCGAGCTTCGCGCTGGAGCGAAGCGCCGAGCGTATCAAATCCCAGCCAATATTTTCGCCGGAAATCCCATAGTAACGCCGCACATGGTCGCGCGTTTTTGAATCGGTCTGCGCATACCAACCGAGGCTGGTATCGTTGTCGTGGGTGCCGGTATAGAGCACCGTATTGTGGAGGAGGTTATGGGGTAAATAGGTGTTGTCTGCTTCCCCCCCAAAGGCAAATTGGAGCACGGCCATGCCGGGTAAGCCGGTCGCCGCCAGCAAGGCTTCCACCTCGGATGTAATAACGCCCAAATCTTCTGCGATAATGCGCGCTTCCGGGTATGCCTTTGCAATTGTTTGAAAGAGTTCCAGGCCCGGGGCGGGCTCCCAGTTTCCGTCTCGCGCCGTTGCCGCATCTCCCGGCACCGCCCAGTAAGACTCAAATCCTCGAAAGTGATCGATCCGGAGGAAGTCGTAGAGTTCGAGGTTTGCCTCGATGCGTTTAAGCCACCAGACGAAGCCCTCTGCTGCGTGCACCGTCCAATCGTAGAGCGGATTGCCCCAGAGTTGACCATCCGCTGCGAAATAATCCGGCGGCACCCCCGCCACCGAACGGGGATGACCGTCTTCTTTGAGTTGAAAGAGCACTTGATTTGCCCAGACGTCGGCGCTGTCCAGCGCCACGAAAATCGGGAGGTCGCCCATGATGCGGACCCCCTTTTTTGCGGCATAGGAACGAAATTTATGGTACTGGGCGCTGAAGAGATATTGCGCAAAAGCGTGCAGTTCCTTGGCCGCGGCGGCCTCGGCAGGTAGGGTGCGTTTTGCGCCCTGCTTCGCGTCTTTGAACTCCTCCGGCCAGTCGAGCCAGCACTTTCCTCCGAAATGTACCTTTAAGCCCATAAACAAACTATAGCTGTCGAGCCAGGCGGATTTACTGGAGCAGAATGCTTTAAAGGAACCGTAATCCAGAACACTGCCAGTCGCGCTCGCCACGAAACGGCGGTGCGCTTTTTCCAAGACCGGCCAGAAATGCTCGTAGAGCGCTCCAAAGTCACAGCGTTGCGTGGAAAGTCCGCGCAAACCCTCCAAATCCTCAGGCTTCACCAAGCCTGCCTCAAGCAAAGGGACAAAATCAATCAAATAGGGATTCCCCGCAAAGGCCGAAAAACATTGATAGGGCGAATCTCCATATCCCGTAGGCCCAAGCGGGCACATCTGCCAAACGCTCAGGCCGCTTTCTGCAAGTAAATCGACAAACTGATACGCGCTCTGTCCAAAATTGCCAATGCCGGTGGGGGAGGGCAGGGAGCTTGGGTGCAGTAAGACACCCGCCGCGCGTTCATTGAGCCAATTATATAATGGAGCCTCACTCATGGCTTCCAAGTGTGCTTTTTATATTCTATGGGTCGAGCCGGATTCATCTTCAACCGTTAATTAAGTGCACAAATTGTTATTGCCAAACGAGGTTACGGCTTCATTTTCAAGTATTCTTTAATTTCAACCTACAGCGGAGACTACACCTTTGAGAGACGACTACCTACAACAAGCACAAGAAGTCATCACCGATCCCATGATCTTGATCAATGTTGTTTCACGCCGTGCCAAGCAGCTCAAGGGTGGTTACAAACCCTTGATTGAATCGCTCGAGCGGCTTTCCGCGGAAGACATGGCCTTGCGCGAGATCATCGAAGGTAAGATTACCTACCAGCTCGACGAGACCGAAGACGAAGCGGCAGTTTAGCCTCGCAGCGGTCACTCGACCCTTTGGCTGGCGGGGATTTCAAGTCCGGCAGGGCGCGTGCTTGCGATTCTGAGTTTGTCCTGCTTAGCTTCGCCCAAACTCCTTTCACCGTGTCTGCTAAAAAAAAGTCCAGCGATTCCCGTTATCGGGAAGTTCGCAACGCCAAAGCCACGCACAATTACTTCGTGGGCGATCGCTTTGAGGCCGGGATTGTCCTCCTCGGCACGGAAGTAAAGGCGATTCGTGAGGGCAATGCCCAAATCGGGGAATCCTTTTGCCGCATTGAGAAAGGACAGGTCTGGCTCTACAACAGTCACATTGGGGAATACAAATTCGGAAACCTTCAAAATCACGAACCCCGCCGCAAACGCAAACTCCTCCTACACCGCCGTGAGATCGATAAACTCTTAGGAGCGATTGAACAGGGCGGCAAGACCCTCGTGCCCCTGCGGGTTTTTATGAAGCACGGTCTCATTAAGGTCGAGATTGCGCTCTGTACCGGCAAGAAACTCCACGACAAGCGCGAGACCCTCAAACGCAAAGTCGCGATGCGGGAAGCGGAACGCGATATGCGGGGTCGCTAGGACGGGTCAAAGGCCGCCAGGACTTCCGCGAGTGCGCCGTTGTCGGGGGCACCGCCCATTGCGAAGTTCGGTTTGCCGCCGCCTTTGCCGCCGAGTTTACCGGCGAGCTCGCGAATGATGGCGCCGGCTTCGTGACCGGAGGCAATCGCGGCGGGACTGGCCTGCGCGCAAAGGCTTACTTTGCCATCGATTGCTGCTCCGAGCACCACGAGGGATTCGCCCAGTTGTCCCGCGAGGTGGCTTGCGGTGGCACGCAGGGCGTTGGGGTCGGGTGCTTCGACCACCGCGACCAGAACCTTCAGGCCGTTATCGCAGGTGCGGGCTGCGTCGAGGAGGGCGTTGGCTTGACCCGCGGCAGCGGAGGCCTGGGCCTTCCTTAGCGCCTTGTCGGCTTCGACCACCAGCGCTTTAAGCGCCTCGGAGCTGGCTTCCGCCGGGATTTCAACCGGGTCGAGGCCCAGCTTCACCAGCGCGGAATTCACAATCTCGATTTTTTCAAGTTGTTGGGCTATGGCCTCTGCTTCCAGGGCGGCCTGTTCCTTGAGGTAGTCTTCGGCGGCTTTGCCGCAAAGTGCTTCAATGCGGCGAATACCCGCCGCAATCGCGCCTTCAGATTTTATTTTGAAAGGGCCGATTTCGCCGGTATTGCGAACGTGGGTGCCGCCGCACAATTCCATGGAATACCCGTCGAGGGCATGGGCGGTGCCTCCGATTTGAACGACCCGTACCTGCTCGCCGTATTTGTCGCCGAAGAACTGCATCACCTCGGCGCGATCCTTGACTGCAGCGTGGGGCACCTCGCTCCACGAGACCGTTTCTGCTTTTTCGATGCAGGCATTCACCGCAGCCTCGAGCGCCGCGATTTGTTCGGTGTTGAGGGCTTTGGAGTTGAAGTCGAAGCGCAGGCGTTCCGGGGAAACACTGGAGCCCTGCTGGGTGGCGTCGGGAGAGACGTGTTGATGGAGCGCCCAGTGCAAAAGGTGGGTGGCGGTGTGGTGCGCTTCGATCGGTGCCCGGCGGTCGCGGTCAAGGTGGAGCTTTACCTTTGCTCCCCTTGCGATTCCTTCGGGAGGTTCGCCTTGCAAAATATGCGCTACGGCGTGACCGGCTTTTTGGGTCGCCAGAATCACGTGGCTTGCCCCGTTTATCTCGAGGCTGCCGCAATCACCGTCTTGTCCGCCCATTTCCGAGAACAGGACGGTTTTGTCAGTGATAATCCATACTTGTCCCTCCTGAGCATGTACTTCCAGGATTTCGGCCTCGCAACTGTCGTGATCGAAGCCGAGGAATTCCGTGACGGCGTCGGTCTCCAGTTCAATCGCTTTAACCACGGTCTTCTTCTGGGCGGCGCGGGCGCGGGTGCGCTGGGTTTCCATACAGGCTTCAAAGCCGGCAGTATCGACCGCGAGGCCCCGCTCGCGGGCAAGCAGTTCCGTTAGGTCGAGCGGGAAACCGTAGGTATCGTAAAGGGTGAAGGCTGCTTCGCCGGAAATCGCGCCGTCCCGGCATTGCTTTTCAAAGAGCTGCAGCCCGCGGTCGAGGGTTTTGTTAAAGCTGCTCTCTTCGGCGGCGAGGGTCTCTTTGACGGCGGCGGCGCGGGTCTTAATTTCGGGGAAGACCGCGCTGAATTCCGCGATAAGGGTATCGACTAATTTAGGCAGGAAGGGTTCGGAACCATCGAAGCCGAGGTTGCGACCGTATTTAACGGCGCGGCGGAGGATGCGGCGGAGGACGTAGTTGCGTCCGTTGTTGCCTGGGAGAATGCCGTCCGCGATCGAGAAGGCGAGGGTGCGAATGTGGTCTGCGACCACCCGGAAGGCGATCGCTTCGGTGAGAGCTTGGTTGGGTTCGGTATCGGCGGCGGGGTAGATGTCCTGATAGGTTTTGCCGCTCAATGATTGCAGAGTACGGAAGAGGGGCTGAAAAACATCGGTAGCGTAGTTGGTGGGTTTTTGCGAGAAATCGGTGAGGCCTTTGGTGTTTTGAATGATGGAGCAGGCGCGTTCAAAGCCCATGCCGGTATCGACATGCTTGGCGGGAAGATCGGAGAAAGTACCGTCGGCATTCGCGTTGAATTGAATGAAGACGAGATTCCAGATTTCGATACAGAGATCGGAGTCCATATTGACGAGGGCGCCCTTGCTGTCGCCCTCGGGAGTGAGGTCAACGTGCAGTTCGGAGCAGGGACCGCAGGGGCCGGTTTCACCCATCATCCAAAAGTTGTCCTTTTTGTTGCCGTTGATGATGTGGACCTCCGGATCGAGCCCGGCTTTCTCAAACAAGACCTTCCAAAGGTCATAGGCTTCCTGATCAAACTCGGCGGGGTCGCCTTCGCCGGGGGCGTAAACCGTAGCATAGAGGCGGGCGGGTGGGAATCCCCAAACTTGGGTCAATAATTCCCAACCCCATTCAATCGCTTCCGCTTTAAAGTAATCGCCGAAGGACCAATTCCCGAGCATCTCGAAAAAGGTGTGGTGGTAGGTGTCATAACCCACGTCCTCCAGATCATTGTGTTTCCCGCCCGCGCGGATACATTTCTGGGTATCGGCGGCGCGCGGCGGGTGGTAGGGAGCCTTCTCAGTGCCAAGGAAATAGGGCACAAACTGATTCATTCCCGCGTTCGTGAAAAGCAGATTTGGGGAAGTCGGCATGAGGGATGCCGAAGGCACCGTGGTGTGCGCTTTGGATTCAAAGAAATCGAGAAAGGACTGTCGGATCTCAGCGGAGGTCATGGGAGAGGATTATTGAGTTAACCACGAATGGACACGAATAGACTCGAATGTTCAAATGATAAGACGTTCCCACTCAAGTTTTGGGTGCTTGAAGTTTAAAATAAGGCCAACTTTGAGGCCGGTGATCTCTAGATTAGGCATCTTGAAAACGCCTCTTTTGCAAGCGGGCCTTCAAATTCGTGGTCATTCGTGTCCATTCGTGGTTAAAATGATTACAGCTTTTCGAGGATCGCGGCGCCCATTTCTTGGGTGCCGACTGCCTCAAGTCCGAACGCGATGTCACCGGTGCGCACTCCGGAAGTCACGGCCTTTTTGACGGCGGCTTCGATCGCGTCGGCGGCTTCGTTTTCGCCAAAGCTGTAACGGAGCATCATCGCGGCGGAAAGGATTTGGGCGCAGGGATTGGCGATGCCTTGACCGGCGATGTCGGGGGCGGTGCCGCCGGAGGGTTCGTAGAGCCCGAAGGGCAAGCCGAGGGAATTGTTTTGCGCGCCGAGGCTGGCGGAGGCGAGCATCCCGAGGGAGCCACAGATCACACCCATTTCATCGGAGAGGATATCACCAAACATATTTTCGGTGAAGAGGACGTCGAATTGGTTGGGGTCGCGCGCGAGTTGCATGGCGGCGTTGTCGACATACATGTGGCTGAGTTCAATCTCAGGGGCGTGCGTGGCGAAATATTCGGTGACCACCTGACGCCAGAGGACGGAGGTTTCAAGGACGTTTGCTTTATCGACGGAGCAGACTTTGCCGCCCCGGGCTTTGGCGGTATCGATCGCGACTTGCGCGATACGCTCGATTTCGCCGGTCTGATAAACCATTGTATCGATCGCTTCTTGTTCGCCGTTTTCAAGGGTGGTGGTAGCTTTGGGTTGCCCGAAATAAATCCCGCCGGTGAGTTCCCGGATGCAGACGATATCGATTCCGTTGGGGATGCGCTCGGCCTTGAGGGGGGAGGCGTCAGTCAATTCGGAATAGAGGAGACCGGGGCGCACGTTGGCGTAGAGTTTGTAGGCTTGGCGAATGGGGAGGAGGGCAGCGCGCTCGGGTTGTTCCTTGGGCGGGAGGCTTTCCCACTTGGGGCCACCCACCGAGCCGAAAAGGATTGCTTCACTGCGGTCGCAGACTTCGCGGGTGGATTCCGGAAAAGCGACCCCGTGGTTATCAATTGCGATACCGCCGATGTCGGCGTCTTCATATTCGAGCGCAAAGCCGAATTTTTCACCGGCGGCTTTGAGGACATTGAGGGCGACGTCCATGACCTCCGGGCCGATGCCGTCGCCGGGTAATACTGAGAATTTCAACGTTTTCATAAATTTTATAAAGAACGTTGCAGACTGAATTCCTCAGCGCCTGCTTCAAGCCTTTTCCTTAGCAGGTTTCAGGATCGATCGTTGCCACCAGCGCACCGAGAAAGACCAGTTCGGTCTCGCCGGTGTTGCGAATCGCCTGCGTTTCCCCGTCGCGGGTAATTTGCAGGGTGCCGGGAGTGAAGGGATGTTCCGCGCCGTTATCGACCACCACGCCCTCGCCGGAGAGGCAGTAATAGAAATCCTCCTCGCCGTGATGGGAATGAGAACCCACGCTCGCGCCCGGTTCGAGGCGCACGAGACCGACGCTCTTAATCGCACTCCCGGGAAATAGATCGAGGAGTTTGTGGGCTGTTATGGTGCCGACCCCGTCCCGCACGTTTTCGGCCACTTCTGGTATGACGGTATTCACCTTGATAATCATGCTGCTATTTTAGGCCTAAGTTTCGTGAAGGCTATTAAAAACGCATTTATAAATGGCATGGGCGGAGGGATTCGAACCCCCGACCCTCGGATTAGAAATCCGATGCTCTATCCAACTGAGCTACGCCCACATGCAGTGGCGAGAGTGATCCATCGCCGCAATTTGGCAAGATTTTCCCTCCTCCCGAGCATCGGATTTATACATCCGATGTTTCCGGCTCAATGCTTCGCATTGTCCGGCGCTGTCGGCGCTCCGCGCCTCGAACCTATCCAACTGAGCTACGCCCACATGCAGTGGCGAGAGTGATCCATCGCCGCAATTTGGCAAGATTAAGTCGACTGCAAGTCTGGGTTGAATCTTGCTACGGGAGCAATCGGTCGGCCTTGAGGCGTTCAATCAACTGGAGCGCGATGCCAGCGCGATTGAGCAGGTATAGATGAAGGCCGGGGGCATCGTTTTTCAGTAATTCCCGGGCTTGCTCGTGGATCCAATCGAGTCCAACCGCTTCTACCGCGGCGGGGTCGCTACCGGCAGCGGCGAGGGCTTGGTCCAGTGCCTCGGGCAGGACTGCCCCGCACATCGCGCAGAAGCGTTGGGCTTGTTGGCGGGAGGTGATGGTCAGGAGGCCCGGCAGAATCGGAACTTCGATACCGATGGCGCGGCAGCGATCCACAAAGTTGAAATAGACCTGGTTGTCGAAAAATAGCTGGGTCGTGATGAAGTCCGCTCCGGCGTCGACCTTGCGTTTCAGGTTTTGCAGGTCGGTTTCCAAGTTGGGTGCCTGGGGGTGTTTTTCGGGGTAACCTGCGACCGCGACGTTACACTCCGGGTAGTGTTCGCTAATGAGGCTGACGAGTTCGTTGGCGTGGGCGAGTCCGTGGGGGTGGGGAGTGAAGTCTTGGGCATCTTGGGGCGGGTCGCCGCGGAGTGCCATGATTTGTCTGAGTCCGGCGTCTTTGAATTCGGCGATGATCTCTTTGAGTTCATCGCGGGAATGGCCGACGCAGGTGAGGTGGGGCATGATGGTGTAACCGAGATCTTCCTTCAGGCGGCGGGCGTATTCTAAGGTGCGGCTGCGGGTGCTGCCGCCGGCACCGTAGGTGATCGAGGCAAAGTCTGGTTGGATGGATCGCAATTCCGAGGCGGCTTGCAGGAGTTGTTCCGCTGCTTTTTCCGACTTGGGCGGGAAAAACTCCACTGAGATGCGCGGCACAGATGCGCTGCAGTCGACAGGATTTGCGAGGGTCATATTACGCATCAACATATAATGATATCTTGATACGTAAAGCTAAAACTCCTCTTTAGGCAGGGGATTTTAAAAACCGTAGAGTTCGATCCCGAGTCGGGTTGCTTCGGCGCAGAGTTGCTCTTTGTTCAGAAGGATAACGCTCCCGGCCTTGAGGGCGGCGGTAAGGATGCCGCTGGCATGCATGACTTCGAGGGTGCGGGATCCAAAGACCGGCACGTCAAAACGATAGTCCTGTTTGCGTTTGACGGTTTTTACGAAGATCAGGCCTTCGGTTTTAAAACCACCGGCGCGTTGCAGCATGGGGTCAGTGCCCTCATAGGCTTCAACCGCGAGTACGGTGCCTTTGCGCACCACGCAGCCTTGGCCGATGTCAAGGTCCGCCGCGCCCTCGGCAATGCAAATACCGTGCTCCAGATATTCAAGCGGTGCTTTTAATTTGCCGGGCGTCATGAGACCGGACGTGGCGAGTTGGTCATCGAGACCCGCGCGGGCATCGAGCATCTCAATGCCGATTTTTTGAATTTCTGCAGCGATTGCGCCGAAGATGGTTTCGGCATTGCGAACTTTGAGGCTGTTTAAAATGGCAAGGGCCTTGAGGTCGGGGTGCAGACCGTGAAAGAGCCGTCTGGGGGTCACTTGCCCCGCCATCATGGCATAGCGGCATTCGAGTTTACTGAGGGCTTTGAGCAGTTTGCCAAGCTGACCCACTTTAACGGTGGCGCGTTCATCGGCAGCAAAGGAATCGATGAGGCTGGATTCGGTTTCGCCCTCAAATGCGATCAGACGTACGGGGAGGCCCATCGATCGAAAACGCTCCGCCACGATGATGGGGTAGTCGCCCTTGCCGGCAATCAAGCCAAGGGGTTGACCATCGAAGTCTGGTGGCAGGAATTGTGAAGGCATGCGGCTCAGGGTAGTTGGGAAGATTTGAATGAGTAAGGCCGCGCGGGTTCTTGTTCGAGGTATTCATCGGAGACCAGCAAGAGCGCTTGGGGTTCGGCTTGACCATGGACGCCGCGGTAGATGACGCGTTTGCGGGCATAACTGACGGCATCGGCGAGCCGGCGGGCGATCGCTTCCTTTTCATCGACGGTACCGCTTTCGGTGACGATGCCGCGCGCCGCGCTTTGTTCACTGATCCGAACGCTCTGTGGATGGGCAATGAATTCACGCTCTTTGCCGTCCGGATAATAAAAGGTCAAGGTTCCTTCATAGGCGGAGATGTTCATGCCCAAGGGGTTGATCGATAGCACCGAGGTCGTGGAATGGACGCGCAGGTAGCCACTATTCATGGCGATTTTCAAGTTGGACAAGGGCGAGATGTGGTCGCAACTTAGGCCCATCGTGCCCTTTATCAAATGAATTTGCAGATCCGAAATGGTGGGTTCATATTTGAGGCTATCGCTTTTGGGACCGAAGGGGATTTGTCGGAAAGTTTGGATTTCAATATGTGTATTTTCGGCAAGGGCGATTGCGACGCCATTGCTGAGCACTAGAAATAACGTGCCATCTTTTTTCGTCTTAAGGGTCAATCCATCAAACGAGTGGCTTTCGTGTAATCCCAAAGTCAGTTTTTTGCCCTCCGGGTTACGGACTTCCACGGAACCACGAATACTGGTGACGAAGCCGAATCCGGGTTGCATATCCTGCGCGCAAAGAACGCCAGTGGCGGCCAGTGCAAGGAGGAGATATCGTGTGTAGCGCAGCATGAAGATGATGAGATGGAGTATCAATTTGCTACCAGATTAACAATTTTTCCAGGGACGTAAATCTCGCGTCGCAAGGTTTTTCCCTCGAGCAAGGTGAGTACTTTGGGGTGTGACTTGGCGGCGGCGAGCGCACCGGCGGCATCAATGTCAGCGGGGAGTTCGGCATCGCCGCGGTATTTTCCGTTGACCTGAAAAACGATTTTGATGCGATCCTGGACTAATTGCGCGGGGTCGTGTTCGGGCCAGCGCGTGTGTGCAATGCTCTCGCGGTGACCGAGCCGTTCCCAGAGTTCCTCGGCGATGTGAGGGGCAAGGGGCGCGAGCAATTGGAGCAGCGATTCGGCCGCCTGACGGGGGAGGGGTTCTGCTTTCGATAATTGGTTCACGCAAATCATCATTTGCGATATCGCGGTATTAAAGGAAAGCACCTCGTAATCCTCGGTGACTTTTTTGATGGTGGCGTGGAGGGTGCGGGCGGAGTCCGCATCGAGTTCAGCGGAATCAACAACCCGCAAGGCTCCGTCCTCACTGAGCAGCAGGCGCCAGACTTTCCGCAGGAAGCGGGCAATGCCCTCGATGCCTTTGGTATTCCAGGGCTTGCTGGCTTCAAGGGGCCCGAGGAACATGAGGTAGAGGCGGAGGGCATCGGCGCCGTAGCTTTCGATGATAGTCTCGGGATTGACGACATTGCCCCGGCTTTTGGACATTTTTTCGCCGTCTTCTCCAAGAATGATGCCTTGGTGGAAGAGCTTTTTGAAAGGTTCAGGGTCGCTCACCACGCCCAGATCGAAGAGCACCTGATGCCAGAAGCGTGCGTAAAGCAAGTGGAGAACGGCGTGTTCCGCGCCGCCGATGTAGAGATCGGGACCGCCCCAGTATTTTTCCTTTTCCAGATCAATCGGTGCCTTGTTATTTTTGGGATCGATGTAGCGCAGGTAATACCAACAGGAACCTGCCCATTGCGGCATGGTATTGGTTTCCCGGGTGGCTTTTACCCAGCCCTCCTTTGCTTCGGAGCAAGTCTCGCCACTCGCGGGGTCGAGGTAGGTGACAAGCCAGTCGTCTGCGTTGGCGAGGGGACTTTGCCCATCAGGGGAAGGAGTATAACTTTCGACCTCCGGTAATTGGAGGGGAAGTTGGTTCTCGGGCAAAACAAGCGCAAAGCGTTCCTCGCCGTCAATTTTGGCAGTGACGGGTTCGCCGGACGGCTTCAGGGAAGCATCGATTTTTTCGTAATCGTCTGCGGTGACCCAGAGCACCGGGAAGGGCTCGCCCCAATAACGCTGGCGCGAGAAGAGCCAGTCGCGCAATTTGTAATTTACCTCTGCCCGCCCGCGTCCTTCTTTCGAGAGTTCTTCGATGACGATTTTTTTTGCAGTCTCGGAATCCTGGCCATCCAAAGAACCGGATTGCATGAGCTTGCCCGGACCGGTGTAAGCCTCGATAAGTACACCCTGTGCGTCTTTTTTGGCAGCACCGTGATCCTCAATCACCTGAACGATCTCGAGGTTAAAGTTTTTGGCGAATTCGAAATCGCGGGTATCGTGCGCGGGAACCGCCATGATTGCACCCGTGCCGTAAGTCATCAATACGTAGTCTGCGACCCAAATGGGAATGGATTTCCCGTTGAGGGGATTGGTGGCGGTCGCCCCGGTCCAGACTCCGGATTTTTCCTTGCTCAATTCGGCGCGTTCCAGATCGGACTTGCGTTTGGCATTTTCAACATAGGCTTGAACTGCATCGCGCTGGTCTGGGGTGGTGATGGTATGGAGGAGGGGGTGCTCGGGCGCGATGACCATATAAGTTGCGCCGTAGAGCGTGTCAGGACGGGTGGTGAAGACTTGCAGTTGTCCTTGGTCGCCCTCGATTTCAAAGGTGATTTCCGCGCCCTCAGAGCGCCCGATCCAGTTTTCCTGGAGACGTTTGGTGGAGTCGGGCCAGTCGAGATCCTTGAGGCCGGCGATGAGGCGTTCGGCGTAGGCCGTGATGCGGAGCACCCATTGGCGGATGGGGCGGCGTTCCACCGGGAAATTGCCACGCTCGGAGCGTGGCCCCTCGGGGGTGTTGAGGACCTCTTCGTTGGCGAGCACGGTGCCCAGTTCGGGGCAGAACCAGACTGGTTTCTCATCCACGTAGGCGAGCCCTTTTTTAAAAAGCTGACTGAAAATCCATTGGGTCCAGCGGAAGTATTCGGGATCGGTGGTATTGATTTCCCGCTCCCAATCGTAGGCAAAACCGAGTTGGGTGAGTTGTTGCGTGAAGCGTGCGACGTTGGTCTTGGTGGTTTCGCGGGGATGCTTGCCGGTCTTAATGGCGTATTGCTCGGTGGGGAGGCCAAAGGCGTCCCAACCCATCGGGTGGAGGACATTATAGCCACATGCTTTTTTAAAGCGCTTAAGGGCATCGCTGGCGGTGTAGCCCTCGGGGTGACCGATATGCAGCCCCGCGCCGGAGGGGTAGGGAAACATATCCAAGACATAGAAGCTTGGCTGGTCTGCGAAATCCTCAGCGCGATAAGTGTGCTGACGCGCCCAATAGTCTTGCCACTTGGGTTCAATGTCCGAAAAAGAATAATCGTTGCGGTTGGAAGCCATAATCAGAGAATCCGCAATAAAGAGCGATCCCCGCGAAGGCGTCAACGCCTCAAAATTACCGCCAGCGTGGAGTGCTTTTCGTTTGAATTAAGGTTCGATCGTGGGTTTATTGGCAAATGATGCGTTTTATGAAAACAACTTGGGTCGCCGGTCTGTGCTTTTGGGGGATCGTAATCCTGCAGGCGGAGGAAACGGTTAAGAGCCCGCTCGAGGCAGTGGGCCGCCAAGCGGGTGCGATTCAGGAAAAACGCGCCCCGGTAAAGCAGTGGAGTTCCGGAGCAGCACTTCCCCTCACGGATAAACGCATTTCAATGGGGCAATGGTCCAAGCATTTTAGTTCAGTGGGCAGCAAGCGTGCCCCGATTGAGATGAAGTCCGGGGAGCGCCGCACCGTGCAGACCGAACGCAAAACATTCCCGATCCGCAGCCGTGAAATGTCACGTATGGATCAGCAAATGGCCCGCATTGAACGCGAGGCCCGCATCGGAAAAAAAGATACGCCCCTGCTGCTGCGCGACCGCCAGGTTTACGCGATGATGCTTCAGGGGGGCGCCTTTGAGAAGGAGATGGGTAAACAATTGAGTTTGCGTGATTTAAACCGTTTTCAGTTTCGCCGCAATCGCAATGAAGGGGCGGTGCCGGTCAAGCCGGCGGGCAGCGGGGAGCGTTAAACTGCCCATGGGCGTCGTTTTTTTCTTTGAAGCGGCGAGAAAGCTCGTAATAAATGCGCTTTATGCAGCATCTACGCCCTTTAGTATTGTTTCTCATCTTATCTTTGCTCGCGTCGTCGGTCCTCTGCGCGGGCGGTAAACCCGCCGGTTCCGCAGAGTCGGCACTCCCCAAACCGCTCGACCAATATTCGGAGGTCGAAGCAAATTATGCCGCTGAAAAGGGGATCGCCGCTGACGAACTCAGCCTCTTGCAGCGCTTGAGTGCGCGCGCCGCGGATGACCCCATGAATTGGATCGCGACCCTTATTTTCTTCCTCGCGATCATCCACACCTTCGCGGCGGGGCCCCTCATGAACCTCGCCCACAAGGAAGAGCATCGCCACCAGAAAATGATCGAGGCAGAGACCCGACGCTTTCACGGGGGCAAAGCCCCGGTCAGTTTCAAAGCCACCGCCCTGCATTTCCTGGGCGAAGTGGAGGCCATTTTTGGAATCTGGGTGCTTCCATTGTTACTGGCGATAACGCTCACTCACGGATGGCACGATGCCACTGCTTATATCGATACCCGCAATTTCACAGAACCGCTCTTCGTGGTGGTTATTATGGCGATCGCCGCTTCCCGCCCGGTGGTGGTGTTTGCGGAGGGCGCCCTCCGTTCGGTAGCCTCCCTCGGGAAACAATCGCCCGCAGCTTGGTGGCTCTCGATTCTCATTATTGCGCCGCTCCTCGGTTCCTTTATCACCGAACCCGCCGCAATGACGATTGCAGCGCTTTTGCTGGGGCAGCAATTTTATCACTATAACCCCTCCAATACTTTTAAATACGCCACCCTCGGCTTGCTCTTTGTCAATATCTCGGTCGGTGGAACCCTTACGCATTTTGCTGCTCCGCCGGTGTTGATGGTCGCGGGGAAATGGGACTGGAATATGCCCTTCATGTTCACGCACTTCGGCTGGCGCGCGGTTTTGGGTATACTGGTGGTGACCGCGATTTATTTCCTGATCTTCCGCAAAAACTTCGTGCATTTGAAGGAGAAAGCGGAGGCCGAGAAAGCCAACCAAACCCAGGAACCCGTGGAGCCGGTGCCTGCGTGGATCGTCGGCATCCACCTCACCTTTCTGGCTTGGACCGTTTTCACGCTCCATCACCCCGCGCTTTTCATCGGCGGTTTCCTCATCTTTGTCGCCTTCAACCTCGCGACCGTACATCACCAATACGCCATCAGTCTCAAAGGCCCTATTTTGGTGGGCTTCTTCCTCGCGGGGCTCGTCACGCACGGCGGGATGCAGGGTTGGTGGATCGCGCCGGTTCTTTCCTCCCTTGGTGAGATTCCGCTCTTCATCGGTGCCACCGTATTGACCGCCTTCAACGACAATGCCGCCATCACCTTCCTGGCCGCGCAGGTGCCCGCTTTTGCAAACGGAGTGGATGGCGCAACCGCGCTGCAATACGCGGTTGTCGCGGGGGCAGTGACCGGAGGCGGGTT
>DKOX01000041.1 GCA_002470925.1 Opitutia bacterium UBA7350
GCTTTTAATCGGGAGAGCTCCAATCCCAGCAATATCATCCGTGGCTGTAGTATGGATCGCTCGTCGCGTTTTCAGGCAAACGTTGAATTGAAGAAGTGCCGGATCGAGGCCTTTACCTGGTTTTATGGGGATCCGATCGAAGGCCCCGGTCCGGAGACGGTGTCGGTGCGTGATTGTGAGGTGCGTGCAAAGATGGCGTTTAGCGGGTGGGGCGGCAGCAAGGTGCCTGATGACTATGAGCCGCAGGCCGATTCGGCGATGTTGAAAGCGGTGACGCTAGAGGGTAACGAATTGTGGGGCCCGGTGACGATCCAGAAGGCCTTGGAGGTGAAGCTGTCAGGCAACCGGTTTCCATCCAAGGCAGGAAAGCAGTTGAAGGTGCAAAGCTCGGCGAAGGTGCGTGGCTTGTGATTTTGATTGCGATCCAGAAGTGGTGGGGTTTATGTAAATTTTATTGATGGCCCCGCATTGTTGATCGTATGCTTATGCCCCTCTTGCGATTTATTCTCTGTCTCGTTTTACTGACCAACCATGGCGTGCAGGCGAAGCTGATTGCGCACTATGACTTCGCCGACGGCGAGCTGCTGGATAACGAGGTCGGGCAGGCGCATACTTTGCAGACGATGCGCGGTTTGCAGCCTTCGTTGTCACCGGTGAGCTTAAATAACTTGGAGGGCACGGCGGTTTTTCCCGGCGGCGGCAGTCTGGCTCCCTGGTTGGAGGCGGAAGGGCTGGCCGAGGTCGATGCCTTTACAGTGTCTTTCTGGTTTCGCACCGATCAGGTGGATCAGCAGCATAAAACCTTAGGGCTGTTTTCGACCGCTCAGAATACGAAGGCAGATGTGCGTGGCACATGGATGGTGTATAGTAATCATCACCTGGGCGGCGGGCTCGATCTGTTTGAACGACGCTCCGGCCAGCACGAGGCGGGAGAGGTACATGCTCCCGGAGTCTGGCAACATGTGATGGTGCGGCAATTGCCTGCATCCGCGAGTGAGCCTGCACGGCTGGAGATGACGGTGACGTCGATCGATGGGCAGCCCGGCGATCCTTTGGTCGTGGTGAAAGATTTCCCTGCGCGCTTGGATCAGTTTGTCTTGGGGATCAATCCGCAGCGCAATTACGCCTATCAAATGGAGCTAGCCAATGTGAAGATATTCGATGATGCATCTGTATCCTTGAGCGCTTTGTTTGATGAAGGCCCACAGACGCGGTCCGTTGAAGGGGTGCCCTTGTTTGAGATCCGGGAGCGCTTGGTGCAGTTGGAGGCGACCGCTGTGGAATTGGAGGCGCAATTGGCTGCTTTGCCGCAAGTCGATGATTCGCTGCAGTTGGATGCGTATGGCTATCACAGTGATTATTTGCCGGTTTTGGATGTCTTGCCGGAAGAGCCCCGTTGGGTGGTGGACTTAGAGGCCACGCTGGATCATAGTTTTAACGAACTGTATCTGATTCCCGCAGCAGATCGCCGTGCGGTCGATATGCCGGTCTATGGATTTCCACAGCGCTTTCGGATTCTGGCAGAGAACAAGCAGGGCGAGACCTTCGTGTTAGCGGATTGGCGGGAGCGGGATTATCCAACTCCCGGTCGGTTTCCGGCGCGCTTTACGGGCGTTGGCTGGTCCTTGAGGAAGATTCGTTTGGAGGTGTATCGCGGTGCGGTTGAAGGGGGGCGCGAGTTCTTCGCTCTGGATGAAGCGCTGGTGCGCGCCGATTTTTTTGTGATCGAGGCACAGTCAGTGACCGCGTCATCCAGTTTCGAGTCACCGCCTTTCTGGAGCTCAGAGTATTTGATCGATCAGAAGACCAGTCTGGGGCTGCCGGTGTTGCGCAGCTCTGAGCAGGCCGCAGTGCCGGATTATATTCAGCAGTTCGACCAAGCCCCGGACGGGCCTTTGATGGTGGAGCTGGATTTAGGGCAAAATACAGAACGCGTGAATATGATTACCCTCTTTCCAGCCCAGCCACCGGAAGGCATCATTGTGCCCGGCTACGGCTTTCCGGGATCGGTGAAAGTCAATCTGTTTGAAGAAGCGCCCAACGGCGGGCGGCGTCAGAAGCGCCAGGTCATTCATCCGGATTTGCTCAATCCGGGCAATAATGTGTTCCACATCTACGGAAATTCGCTGCCCTTGCGTTGGTTGCGCTTCACCTTCGATGATTTTCCGCTGCACGATGGGCGGGCGACTTTTGCCTTGGGGGAAATCGCGGTCTGGGGGAGGTGGAATCCTCTGGGGGAGGGGGCGGTAGTCACGGTGCGTCAGGATGCTGAGCAGGTCGTTGGTTATTTTCAGGGCTTGAATGATGGCTTGGCCAATGGCTCTCAGGTCTTACCTCTGCATTTGTGGTTGGATGGCTTGTCGCAGCGTCACGACTTGTCGCAACGCTTGGCTGCGGTGGAGCAGTTACGCACTGAATTAGATGTGCGTTGGCAGGGCTTCAAACAGGCAGGCCTGATCTGGAGCGCAGTCTTACTGCTGGTGTTGTTTGCAGTCGGCTTGTTGATGCAGTTCTTCTATCGCCTACGTGTGATGCTGAAGCTCAAGCACCGCATCACTCGTGATTTGCATGACGAGGTGGGCAGTAGCTTGGGCAGTATCGCCTTGACCTGTGAGTCGCTGGAGCAGGTGGCTGAAGATGCTGCGCTGCGGGAGGAGCTGGGTGAACTGTCGTTGGTTGCGCGCGAGGCTTGCGTCTCGCTGCGTGAGGTGGTGTGGGTGATTGATCAGAGGCGTATTCGTTTGCCGAAATTGTTGGCGAAATTGATGGAGCGTGCCGAGCGTGTGCTCAACCGGATGGAGCTCACCATCGAGCTGCCGAAAGATTGTCCGGATGTGGTGGTGCCGTTGACCTTTAAACGCCACCTGATCATGTTCTTCAAAGAGGTGGTGCATAATTGTGCGCACCATTCACAGGCGACCAAGGTCGAGCTTGTGGCGATGGTGAGTGCCACGCATTTTAAATTGCTCGTGCATGATAATGGCTGCGGTTTCGCGCCGGATCAGGTGGTCGATGGCTGGGGCTTGGACAGCCTGCGAAAGCGTGCTGTGGAAATGGGCGGTGCGATGGAACTCGAAAGCGCCCCGGGCGAAGGCACCACCATCGTGTTAAAGATTCCTTTGAAAACCTTGCTCAAGCTGAGTGACCATCGCTATAAAACCTCGAATTGATATGATACCCATCGATATTTGGATTGTAGAAGACGACACCAGCTACCGCCGCTCGCTGCGCCGCATGCTGGAACGCGATGAAGCCATCACCTGTAGCCGTGTGTTTCCGTCTTGTATCGAGTTTTTTGAAGCGATCGAGACGGACAAGCATCCAAGCATGGTGTTGATGGATCTCGGTCTGCCTGAGATGAGCGGAGTGGAGGGGATTCGTAAACTGGTTCAATCGGCGCCGGATGTCGCGGTGTTGGTGCTCACAGTATTTGAAGATAAGGACAAAGTGAAACAGGCGCTCGATGCGGGTGCGGCCGGCTATTTGTTGAAGACCGCTACTAGCCGTGAAATTATCAAAGGTGTGCGGCAGGTCTTCATGGGTGGTGCGGCGCTGAGCCCCAAGATCGCCAAGCTTGTATTGGAGGAATTACGCACACCGTCACCGTCTGAAAGTTATAATTTATCGGATCGCGAAGTCGAAGTGCTGGAAAAACTGGCCGAAGATTTGGCGGTCAAAGAGGTTGCCGATCAGCTCGGTGTGAGTCGTCGCACCGTCGCCTTTCATCTGGAGAATATCTACCGCAAACTGGAAGTGCAGTCACAGTCCGGTGCGGTCGCCAAAGCCCTGCGCTCAGGGATTATTTGAGTGATAGGATAATTACCCGACGAATACTGAGGTTAAAGCACTCAAAGGGCATACACATGCAACTACTGCTAGCCCGAAAATCTCACCGCTTTGGCGAAAAGGTTCTTATTTCCTTAGGATGAATGACTTGTGCATTTTGTCAAAATACAGCCTGTGGGCGTTCGTTTTCGCCAAAGCTCGGGTCCACAAGCGCGCCATGGCTGCGTTACGGGCGCGGAACACGCTCGGTTACGCACTCCAGTGCGCGCCCTCGCGCAACCCGGCCCGCGCCTTGCCAGCCACGCTTCTGAACCTGTGAGATGTGCGGGCTAAGGGGAGCTAAGGGGCAGCCGGCAGCTTGGTGTATAAGGGCATGAAATGTACGGGGGCGACAGTGCCGATATTGCCTGGGTTCAGAACCACGCCATCGGGGCTTTTAGGGTGTTCTTCCATATAGCGATGCAGACTTTTGAGTCGTCCAGCTGGACCGTGCTTGATTTCGATCGGGACAATTCGTCCGTCGCGCGCAAGCAGATAATCCACCTCGGCATTGCTGCTCTTGGCGGCGCGAGACCAATAAAACAATTGATGATTCTGTGAGCCTCCTGCTGCCCGGAGTTCCTGTCCGATGAATTGTTCGCAGAGGCTGCCTTTATAAGTGGCCAGCAAGTCTTCAGATTGAATAATCTCTCCGGCGGGAATGCCGCAGAGAAATTGCATTAGGCCGATGTCCAGCATGCATAGTTTGAAGGATGACTTGTTGATGTTGCCGCCCAGAGGGAGTTCTGATGCGGAGGATGATCGGACGAGGCTGATCAACAGTGCTTTTTCGAGTGTATTGAGCACTTGTTTGATTTTATAGTGCGATGCATTACGGGAGAGCTGGTTGTATTTGATTTCTGAACCGACATATTGCGGGATAGTTTCAAGAACTTCCCGAACCAGGTCGTTGTCGAGTCGCTTTTCATATTTTAGCAGATCTTGAATCAATGCGGTGATCAGATCTTCGTGGACTTTGCGAACCGCTTTGAATGACTGGCTGCGGATGTAGGTGTTGACGGCTTCCGGCATTCCGCCGATGATAAAGAAATCCTTTAGCTTTTCTAGCAGACGCTCGTGGATGACTTCTTCGATTGGCTGGGTGTCGAACAGGGAGGGACGGCAGTCGTTGAGGCGCTCCTGACTTAAGTTAATTAGGAATTCCTCAAAGGTTAGCGGAAACAGATACATGAATTCAACGCGCCCGACCGGGAAGGAGATGCGTTCCATTTCAAATTCAAGCAAGGACCCGGCGGCAATGATGTGCAGCTCCGGCAACTCCTCGTAGAAATATCTTAAGGCGACCAGCGCACGCGGGCAGAGCTGAATTTCGTCAAGAAATAGGAGCGTTTTCCCCGCGACAATATCCACGTTGGTTTCCAGCTCAATCAGTTGAATGAGACGGTCCGGGGACAGATCACCGTCAAAGATTTTTCGACGCTCACGTTGTTTTTCAAAATCGATTTTTACATGTTGGGCAAACGCGTCCTCTCCGAATCGGGTGATGGAATAGGTCTTTCCTACCTGACGTGCCCCTCTGAGGATTAAGGGTTTGCGATTGGGTTTTTCTTTCCAGTCAGCAAGTTGTTTTGAAATCAATCGTTCCAT
>DKOX01000136.1 GCA_002470925.1 Opitutia bacterium UBA7350
GACATATCCACGAAACCTTCCACTGAGAGCGACTCAGTCAAGGCGATCTCCGCGAAGGAGTAGCTAGTAGCTGCAAGAATTGCAGATGCGATAGCAATTTGTTTTTTCATATATATATGTAGTTGTGTTAGTTTGCTTGTTTCGTGCCTGGTTAAACGGCGCTACTGCGCGGTTTCCTTGGCCTGAAAGTTGGGTTTACGTACCTCGATCACCTTGCCGTCCCGGAAGCTGATGCGTCCACTGAGGGCATTGCTTTGGTCACCGAGACTGGTTTCGTAATAAAAGACTTTATCGACGCGGGGCTTGAGGGATTTGACGGAGCGGGGCGGCTCGCCGAGAAATTGGATCACCTCGGCCTCGCTGATCCCCGGCACCACACCCTGCCATTGCACCGGACGGGTCCAGCGCAGGTTGCGCCACGCGCTGTTTGCCATGATGTCGAGCGCGGCGTTGTTGGAGAGGGAATTACCCACACCGCCCGATACCGCCATGATCTGCGCGGTCTCGGTGGCCTTTTCGTTGGTGGCGAGGCGTTGCTCGAGGGCAGCAAGACGCCCTTCAAGGCTGGTGATGCGCGCTTCAAGAGAGGGTGAGTCGCCTGCCCCTACTGCGGTGCTGAGTAGCAATGCAGGGGTTAACAGTAAGGCGGTATTAATAGGGCTAATACGCATAAAAGATACGAGTTTGTTTCTTAAAATCACCCATCTGACAAGAAAAAAACGCGCTTAGCCCTAAAACCAAGGTGAAAATAGCGCCAAAATGTCACAAATACTTATCCACAATCTATTCACAATCTGATTCAAATTGTCACCTAATTATAGAAAACAAGCGGGTTATTTGGGATTTTGGAAGGTTGAAGGCGAAGCGGTCCTTGCTTTTGTATGAAATATTGATTTTTTTGCGTTCGATGGCGCACTACGAGCAACGAACCACCCGAAAAATTGAGTTTTCCGAGACCGACATGGCGGGCTTGGTGCACTTCTCGAATTACTTCCGGTATATGGAGAGCGCCGAGCGGGACTTCTTTGAAGCCGCAGGGCTGGATTTAATTCAAACGGGCGCGGGCCCCTTGCGCGGTTGGCCCCGCACCCGGGCCGAGTGCAAATTTTCCGCCCCCTTGTATTTTGGTGACACGATTGAAATCCATCTCGCGGTGGTGGCGGTCAAAGATCGTTCCTTGGATTTCCGCTTTCGGATCTTTCGTTTGAACGGGGACGGCAGTCGCACACAGGCGGGCAAGGGACACCTGACCACCATTCACGCCGAGCGTTTACCCTCCGGGGAGTTGCGGAGTATGGAATTGCCACCTGAAGTCCGCGAACGTATCTGCCCCGCCCCGCCGGAGGTACTGGCACGCCCCAAGGGACTCTAAGCCAAAGCTCAAAGGAAGCCACCGAACCCACCTGCAATGAAACCACATCTATTAGTAACCAATGACGATGGGATCGAATCCGCGTTTTTGCACCGTCTGGTCGCGGCGCTCGTGCCGGATTTTCGGGTCTCAGTCGCCGCCCCCGCCTTTGAACAGAGCTGGATCGGGCGCGCCATCAGCCGGCACAAGGAAATTGAAGTCCTATGCGGGGCCGCCCATTTCCCCGAAGCGGTAAGCGCTTGGGCGATCAACGGAACCCCCACCGATTGCGTCAATATTGCGATGGGGCATTTGCTGGAGCACCCGGCCGATGCGGTTGTTTCCGGGATCAACATTGGCTACAACACCACCGAATGCCTCATTCTCAGTTCGGGCACGGTGGCAGGTGCGATGGAGGGAGCGCAATGGGGCTTGCCCGCAATCGCCTTCAGTCAATGCGTCCCATTTGCTGACTTCGAGGCGATTCGTGATTCCAAAGGACATACCGAAGGTAACTTTGCGGCTTCGCAAACCGCCGCCGCGCAGTACGCCGCCCGTCTCACGGCGGAATTGCTCGCTGCGCCGCCGCCCGCCGGTCAGGTCATCAACGTCAACTTCCCGGAGCACACCACCGCTGATACCCCGCTCGAGGAAACGGTACCCGCCAAAGTGCAACTGGGATCGCTCTACGAACCCTGCGACTCGGGCAGTTTTCGTTTTCGCTTCAGCGAAGGCAGGAGCATTGAAAATAATCCACGCAGCGACCGCGCCGTACTGGAACGTGGATGCATCAGCCGCAGTCGCTTGGATTTTTCGCGCATCGGTTGCCTTTAATCCCTCAGGCATGCATTACGGACTTGCGCAATCCGTACCCTGAAAATATTCCCATACGATGCGCATTCCGTTTTTGAAACTGCCCCCCTTCCCAAAGGTGAGCTTAGTCCAGGCTCTCGTCTGCCTCAGCCTGAATTGGATCGCCGCTGCCAGTCTAGCCGGTCAAAGCGAAAAAGATCCCTTTGAGGGAAACTGGGCAGTGACCTCCAAGGCAAGCGAAGCGGTCATTGTACTCCTGAAGCCCAGTGGCGAGGCTTCCTATTTTAAAGTCAAGGGCACGGATCAAACCGTCTATCAAGGGCAATGGTCCACCCTTGAGGGCGTGGCCACCGCGACATGGGCGGATGGTTCCGAACACCGTTTTCGTCGAGGTGCCTTTGATCTCGTCGCCACTTTTATCAATGCTGCGGGCAAAGAAACGAAGGATTTGACTGCAAAAGCGGTGCCCGATGGCGTTCTGGGGCAATGGGCCAAACCGCCCGCGCGCGATGACGCGGACACGGCCGATCTGGAAAATACTTTTTTTGGTTTGTGGGAAATGGAAAACGCTGCAGGGGAAACAGTTTTTGTGATGGTCTCCCCGGATCGCAGTGCCGCCACGAATGTGGGCGGCTCGGATGTAAGCGGCCTGCACGGTGCTTGGATAAAACAGGGGAGTGAACTGCACTTGATCTGGGAAAACGGGGATTACTCCATTCTGCGGGAGGCGGCAAGAGGTCATGACTACACCCGCATTCCAGGCGGGCTGATTCTCGAGGAAGCCCCTCGGGACTTTCGCGCCATCACACGGACTGCAACTGAGAACGCCCCCACCGACTGGCTCGATACTTACCGCGCCCAGCAAGAGGCAACCCCCAGTGGTTATATTTTTTCTTCCCGCAAGGATGCCCGCAATTTCTATCGCGGCACATGGCTCATCCAACACGCCGACGAAATTTATGAGCGGATCACGGTCCGGAAATACGGCGGTCTGGAAACCTCGCGCGACCCAAGCCTGCACGGCGACTGGCTCCTTTCCGGCCAAAATGTCATGCTCCGCTGGGATGACGGCATGCGAAAAATCCTGAGCCCTGCGGGTCGCGGGTTCGTTTACTACAGTTACGCGCCCGGCCAACCGCTGGACGGTGTGCCCACCCGGATTCGCCCGGCGACGCCCGAGGGAGCTGAAAAATTATCGGCCCTGCAAGCGGGTCGCAAAGCATTTGCCGAAACACTGCTTGCGCGCGCACAGGCTGCCGGCATCCATCCCGGCGATCAGGGCAAAGCCGGCCCGGGCGACTGGGTCTGGCCATTTAAGCGTCAGAAAAGCGAAGGAGGCGAAGCACTCTTGACCAGCCAACAAACCGGAGATGCCGGTTACTCGAACGATCCGTGGTGGTGGCCCCTGTGGAGCGAACAAAGCCCCATCGGCGAAAAAGAAACGGAAGGTGGCGATGCCGCGCTTGACGCCGAACCGGAAAGTGAAGAACTTAAAGCAAAGACCGGCCTCCAACCGCTTCGGGTCGAGAAAAATAAATGGTATTGGCCCTTCTGATTTGCAGCTTTTGAAAAATCCGTAATTTTAAATTATTATGATTATCACCACGCCCAATCAATTAAACGATCAACCACTCCAAGCATTGGACCCCGAAATCGCGGAGGCGATTGCCGCGGAACGGCAGCGCCAAGAGAACCACATTGAATTGATCGCGTCCGAGAATTTCACCCTACCCGCCGTAATCGAAGCACAAGGCTCGGTTCTGACCAACAAATATGCTGAAGGCTACCCCGGCAAACGCTACTATGGCGGCTGCGAACACGTGGACCGCGTCGAGGAACTCGCCATTGAGCGCGCCAAGGAACTCTTCGGGGCCGATCACGCCAACGTCCAACCGCATTCGGGTAGCCAGGCAAACGCCGCCGTCTACCTTTCAGTTCTACGCCCAGGCGACAAAATCCTTACCATGAGCCTCTCCGATGGGGGTCACCTGACACATGGGCATCCGATGAATTTCAGCGGCATCTACCACGAAGTCGTGAACTATGGGGTCAACGCCGAGAGCGGTCGCATTGACTACGACCTCATCGCAGAGAGTGCGCGCCGCGAACAACCCAAGATGATCACGGTGGGCGCTTCGGCGTATTCCCGCACCATTGATTTTGCCCGCATGGGTGAAATCGCTCGTGAAGTGGGCGCTTACCTGCTGGCTGATATCGCGCACATCGCTGGTTTAGTCGCGGCGGGGGTTCACCCTTCGCCCGTACCCCATGCCGACTTTGTCACCACCACCACGCACAAAACCCTTCGCGGCCCCCGAGGCGGGCTGATCCTCTGCAAGGGTGAACACGCCAAGAAAATCGACAGTGCGGTTTTTCCCGGCACACAAGGCGGCCCCCTCATGCATGTCATCGCGGCCAAAGCAGTTTGTTTTAAAGAAGCCGCAAATGCAGCGTTTCGGGCCTATCAGGAACAGGTTGCCGCCAATGCCAAGGCACTTGCCAGTGCTCTCAGTGAACGAGGCCATCACGTCATCAGCGGCGGTACCGACAACCATTTGTTCATGCTGGATCTGCGCACAAAAGACCCCGAACTCACCGGTAAAGTCGCCCAGATAGCACTCGACCAAGCCCATATCACCGCCAACAAAAACACCGTTCCTGGTGAAACACGCAGTCCCTTCCAGACCAGCGGCATCCGCTTTGGGACACCGGCCGTCACTTCCCGCGGGATGAATGAGGCGGATATGGAACAGGTCGCGGAAGCGATCGACATGGTGCTCAACGCTCCGGAAGATCCCGAGGCCATCACAAAGGCACGCAAAATCGCGCAAACCCTCTGTGCAAAATACCCCCTTCCCTATTAACCGGGAAAAACATCTGCCAGCACAAGGCATACAAAAATAACATTGCCTCCATTTGCGTATAAAGGCATTACTCAACTTTATTCGCTACTAACTGCTATACAGACAATTCTAATCCCACATATAAACCATGAAGCAAAAGAAATCAGCCCACGCAGGTTTCACCCTGATTGAACTCCTAACCGTCATTGCCATCATCGGCATCCTTGCCGCAATTCTTATCCCCGCGGTGGGTAAAGTTCGTGAGACCGCCAACAAGATGCGCTCCTCCGCCAATATTCGTTCCATCGCGGTTTCCTATGCCACCTATTCATCTTCCGGAGGACGGGTCCGCACCCTCACTGCTTCCAAACTCGATAGCAAAAATATTCATTCGGTTGCAGAATTCCTTGCCAAGCAGGTTGAACTCTATGACGCCAGCGTTTGGATCATCGACTCAGATCCCAAGTTTATTGAATTTGAAAACGAAGGCGGTGATATCCCCGCGGTCATTGGGTATCGCGACTCCAACAACGCCTTCCAAACCAGTACCGACTGGACAACCCGTGTTCCTCTGGGCTATGACTTCGCACTCGCTGCGGGGGGAAATGACCCTGCCACTACGACCCCTTTAACCTGGACCCGCGGACTCACCAGTTCAGGAACCTGGCCAAAGGATTCCCCCTGGGGCCTGGGAGGACACATTGCCTACCTCGATGGTCACGTCCAATTTTACAATGATCTTGAGGGCGAAGACGGACAACTCGTCGACCCAACCAATGGGCAACCCACCAGCAACATTCTCGATATTCACAGCAGCAACGACATTGTTCGCGCCGACTAGACCGCTCAGCCAATCCAAGTTTAACTCGAAGGCCGGGCTCTTGCAGTCCGGCCTTCCTCGTTATATCAACTTTCCAATTTATTGGTTTGTATAAATATCACTCAAACCTTTGATTAATAAAAATAATGGAAAAAGAGAGTCCAATCTACGTCCTGGGGCACAAAAACCCTGACGCAGATGCCATCTGCTCGGCACTGGCTTATTCTGCCTACAAGCATGCGATCGGCGAAACACATTATGTCGCAGCGCGCTGCGGAAATACCAACCCGCGTATTGACGCGATCCTCGATCATTTTCAATTACCGGTTCCGGTCTTTTTGGGCGATGTCACACCGCGTATTGAGGCAATCATGAGCCGCACCCTCCACAAGGTGACTCCGCAAAGCACCTGTGCGGAAGCACTCGAATTGATCGATAAATACGACGTGCGGGCACTTCCGGTTACCGATAGCGCCGACCGTCTGCTGGGAGTCATCAGTTTCTTCCAACTTGGGGAATTTTTTGTGCCGAAGCCCCGCTCATCCAAGGATATGCGCCGCGTAAAAACCAATATAGACTCGATTGTGCGCTCACTCAACGCCGAGGCCCTCCACCTTGTGTCGCCTCTGGAAGTCCAGGAACTCTACGTTCGTGTCGGAGCGATGCACATTAAATCCTTCAACAGTTACCGGAAAGAAAGCGAAATGCCTGCCAAGCAATCCATCATTGTGGTGGGTGATCGGCGTGACATTCAGGAATTGTGCATCGAGAAAGGCGTCCGCCTCCTCGTCATCAGCGGTGGACTCGAGGTGGATCCTAAAATCCTGGAACTTGCAAAAGATAAGGGCATTTCTCTCATCATTAGTCCCTACGATTCTGCCTCCACCTCCTGGATTATTCGAACTGCCACCCATATCGATAGTCTCTTTGAGAAAAAAGTGAAATGTTTCTCCGCGGAAGACAGCATTCAATCGGTCAAAAACCGCATTGCCTCACTCAATAACCCGCTCTACATGGTCACTGACGACAGCAATCAATTGTTTGGAGTTTTTTCCAAGAGCGACATCCTACGCCCGAGCAAAACGCGTATCGCGCTGGTCGACCACAATGAATTGAATCAAGCGGTTAACGGGGCAGACAAGGTTGAGGTTACCGAAATCCTCGATCACCACAAACTCGGCAACTTGCCCACCCAACAACCGATCCTCTTCATTAACCGCCCGGTGGGGTCAACCTGTTCCATTGTGGCCGATCTCTTTCGACAAAGTGGACTCACCCCCTCGCGCGCCATTGCCGGAGCGATGATGTCCGGAATTATATCTGATACCCTGCACCTTAATAGCCCAACCACCACGCCGCTGGAAGGCGAATTACTGGAATGGTTGAGTCCGATCGCCGGCATTGAGAGCAAGACCTTGGCCAAACTCATTTTCTCATCCGGATCTGTCATCCTCAATGCGAGCCCGGAGGAAGTCATCCGCTCCGATTGCAAGGAATATGTTGAAAACCACTTTCGTTACAGCGTCTCGCAAATCGAGGAGCTGGGCTTTGACAATTTCAACGCCCACAGCGATGCCCTGGACGCAGCGTTGAAAGCGCACCGCAAAAGCGAGGGATTGAGCTTGAGCTTTCTCTTGATTACCGATGTCAACTCGCAAGACTCGCTGCTTGTTGTCAGTGGTGAACAACAGGTCATGGATTGGATCAATTACCCTCAACGCGGCAAGAACAATGTATATTTCCTTTCCGGAATCGTAAGCCGTAAAAAGCAATTGATTCCCTATATTGGGAGTCTACTCAAGAGCTCCGGTATCCTCGAGGCATAAGCGGAATCAAGTGGTTGCGTTACTTTCCTGAGTCGGCACGTCGCCAACGGCTTGCCTGCGCGATGCTATATTGGAATTTGCGCGCATGTTCGCGTATCAAGAAGGGCATATCCCAGGCCCGTTCCAGTTTAAACATTGGCTCCAGTGAGGCTCGCAAACCTGCAAAAGAATCGACCGCTCCCTCCCCAAGCCAATTCGCCTGAGGCGTGTATGCTTCCAGCCAGGTAAAGGGCGTCGTAATAAAAAGCTGCCCGCCCGGGCGTACTAATTCCGGCAATCGACTCAACAAACGCATCGGTTCCGGCAATCGACAAATAAGATTGCATGCCAGCACCACATCAAATTGACCGAGGTCGGCACGCAGGTCCTGTGCATCCCCAGTTTCAAAAGACAGTCTGGCGCGATCGATGCCGGCGTCGATTTCCAGTTCCAGTCGAGTTTGCAAGGACCCCTCATCCAAGCGTGTTGCTGAAACCTTCCCGGTGGACTGCAACTGCCTCGCCGCGCCAATAAAAGCCTCGGAATAATCAATTCCAATCACCGCGCTGCAGTGGCGCGCGAGTTCAAAACTGCTGCCCCCAACCGCACATCCCAAATCCAGTGCCCGAGCTTCCGGCTTTAATGATTCAAAGTCCAGTCCCTCCGATACACAGCGAACCGGAAAACCCAGGGCATCCGAAGCCCCAAAAGAAAAGGGAAATTGCTCAGCCAAACCTGCATAATGGAATACAAGATACTGCTGTAATAGCGCATCTGTCTCATAGGGATTCTCCGTCATCGGTTAAGCCTCAACCGGAGTTTCTTTTTCCAGGCAGGCAACCATAAACTCCGCAGGCTTGTAATTGCGAATGAGGACCGTGGCTTTTCCATCTTTTATCATGCGCGCCTCGGGGAGACGAATTTCTGGAGTCTTGTGCGGCGCATAGAGGACATCGTCATGCGAGGCATTCTTGTGCTCCTTAAAAAGGTCCGGCGTTATTTTTCCGCCAAGGTGGTCATCCCGACCGGTGGCAACATGAATCGTGCCCAGGATTTTCTCGTCCTGAATATCACGCCCCGAGAAGGGTAAAACCTGCGTGCCAAAGCCGAGTTCGCCAATTGCTCCCACCATTGGATCGTCCGCGAGGCGCTGGTTATGCGCTTCAATTTCCGCATAATCGCCATAGACAAACTGCGACTTGTAAATGGTGCCGTCTTTCACATGCAAAAGACCAATGGTTTCTTCGCTGTATTTAAACGGGAAGACACCCTCCGCACTTTCCGGAACAAAGTAAACTTCGCCAGCAGGCAGATTGGCGACATCCGGTTTGCCCGGAGGACATAAGCCATGGCTCTTTTGGGCCTCTTGACCGTTGGTATGAAGGAGCAGGGTATACACTTTGCCCTCTACCTGAAAATCGATTTCAAAACGGTCCGCCTGAGTCAGGCCAAGGCGCAAACGCTCCGCTTCTTCACTGACTCGATCATAATCAACTGCCAGTCCGGTATCGAGAATGATTTGGTTCAGACCATGCAAGGTTGCCCCGCGGAAGCCGAATTCCTTGCATTTGGCGGTCAGGGGCGCAGTCGCTGAAAAAGTAGAAACGGTTAGGATGATATCGTAATTCGGGTAGATGTCCCGATCGAGACTCAATTCCTTGCCTGAGGGATCGCAACAGAGGTCTTCCATGTCGAGGTTACTGCCTCCCGTCTCCTGGTAAGCGAAAATTTCGCCTCCAGTCCAATTCATGACCTTCAGGGCGCCATCCTTGAAACCCTTGTAGAAAACTTCGTGTCCATAATTTTGAATGGAGAGGGTCTCATCTTCCAGGAACTTAAAATCCTGAATGTCATGAGGATTGGGCAGATCAATCAGAATACAGGCCCTCTCGCCATTGCCGACACCAAAGCAGGTGGTAAGCAAGCGGGTAAGACTGAAAGGCGAAAAATTGCGTGCTGCAGCGTCGAGTATCATGGTAGTGAAAATAAATTAGTTGAACATAACATACTATGCACAAAATAAATTAGGTTCAAATGAAAACCAAATATTAATAGCCAAATCCGGGGACATTGCCTAATTTCATTGAAAATATCCATGAAACGCGCCGTTGACATCATCGCCAGTTCACTGGGTCTCATCCTACTCGCACCCCTCTTGGCGTCCCTTTGCATCCTGCAATATCTAAAAATGGGACGGCCGCTTTTTTTTCGACAAATCCGCGCGGGTCGCGGCGGGCTCCCCTTCGAAATTGTGAAATTCCGCAGTATGCAGGCGGGTTCCGGCAGTGATGCCGCACGTACCACCGGATGGGGACGATTTCTGCGCTCCACCAGCCTCGACGAACTCCCTGAACTCTGGAATGTCCTCCGAGGAGAGATGAGCCTCGTCGGCCCACGACCCCTTCCAACCGAATATTTGCCACGCTATTCTAAGGAGCAAGCACGGAGACATGAGGTGCGTCCGGGAATCACGGGCTGGGCTCAGGTCAATGGACGCAATGGCCTGACCTGGGAACGTCAATTCGAACTCGACCTCTGGTATGTTGAAAAAAAATCCCTTTTGCTGGACTTCAGGATTCTTGTGCAAACGCTTTACACCGTGCTGCGCCGCAAGGATATCAATGCCTCTGAAACAGTAACACGCCACGCCTTTGAAGGAAACGTTCCCAAAAAGGAAAGTTGATTGCCAAAACAGTAAAGATTTGCCATTTTAAACCCAGTAGTTATCTTTTTTAGGATGAATACCCATTTATTCAAACTGGTTCTGTTGGGAACAATGTTGCTGACCGCAGGGTGCCAGAGTCCCGTAGCGGTTGATTTTGACCGCGTTCAAATCGAGCGCATTCAGGCATTCACCTCCTATGAAGTTGATACGCGCGAAGCGCGAACGGGTTATGGTACAATTGCCCTCAGTCCGCTCGTGGATCGGCGCGTGGAAAACGCGATCCGCAATAACCTTGAGGCAAAGGGATACGCACACAGTAAACCGGCTGACTTCCGCATCAACTTCCATACCGTTACCAAGGATCGCACCGAAGTCCATGATCTGGGTTATGGCCCCGCACCGTTTGGCCGCAAACCGTATTTCGGAGATTACGGCTATGGGCGCCTCTTTATCGACAAGTATGAAGAAGGAACCCTCGTGATCGATGTGATTGATACGCAAAATGACCGACTGGTCTGGCGCGGCGTTCATACCCGCCGTTTGGAACGCAATGCCTTGAGCCCGGTGCAGGCGCAAGCCGTGGTGGATGCCATTCTCATAAATTTTCCCCCTCTGAGGGACGGCGCTCTGGATTGAGATTGACTCAACCGCAGTTTCACACGCTTTTGATGTCATGCATATTGTTTGCCTTGACCTCGAAGGAGTGCTCATTCCTGAAATCTGGATTGCCTTTGCAGAAACCACAGGAATCGAGGCGCTCAAACGTACCACGCGCGATGAGCCCTGCTATGATACCCTCATGCGCTACCGCCTCGATATTTTGGATAAAGAGGGCTTCAAGTTAAAGGATATCGAAGCGGTCATAGGCACTCTGGACCCCCTGCCCGGCGCGGTCGAATTCGTAAACTGGGTCTCAGCCCAAACCCGACTCGTCATTCTTTCGGACACCTTCAGCCAATTTGCGGGGCCGCTCATGGCCAAGCTCGGGCACCCCACCCTCTTTTGCCACGAACTCGAAATCACCGCTGAGGGTCGCATCGCAGACTATCGCCTCCGCCTACCCGACCACAAACGAAAAGCGGTTGAAGCCTTCAAAAGCCTGAATTTTGTAACCTTTGCAGCGGGTGATTCCTACAATGACCTCAGCATGATTGAAACCGCCGACCACAAGGCGCTCTTTTGCCCCCCGGAACGTTTGATTCAGGAACGCCCGGATCTCAGGGTCGCGCATGACCACAACGAATTGCGGGCCTGCATTGAAAACGCGCTCCAACTCGCTTAAACCCCATCCATCATGCTGGTACACACCGTAATATTTTGGCTGCGCAAGGATCTCCCAAGCGAAGAACGCGCCGAATTCCTCGAAGGCTTGAAAAGCCTTGAGGGCATTGAGTCGATTGCGGCGCTTCATCTGGGAACCCCCGCTCAAACCGGTGATCGGCCCGTAATCGACCGCTCCTACGACTTTTGCCTCACGGTTGTACTGCCGGATCTCGCCGCCCACGACGCATATCAGGTCGACCCCTTGCACCAGACCTTCCTCGAACGCTTTGCAAGTTATTGGGAGCGTGTCCGAATCATCGACGCGGATTAATCCTCCGGTAAAATGCTACAGGAAATTGGGAGTCAGCTTGTGACCGTCCCTCCGGCAGAATGGTTTGGAATGTTAACGGGGGTGAGCGGGGTTTATCTCAGCATCAAAGAAAAGCTTCTGGCTTGGCCGCTCTTCATTCTCTGCTACGCGACCTACGTTTACCTCAGTTGGGAGGCCGCCCTGTTCGCCACTTTGCTCTTAAACACCGTCTTTATTTTTATCTCGCTCTACGGATGGTCCAACTGGCTCAAGGCCAGCCAAAGCAGCAAACCCCAGGTTCACATTCAACAAACCCCCCGAAAATTGTTGCTGCGATGCGGTCTCGTCATTGCTTGCTTCAGCCTTTTCCTCGGGGGTCTGCTCGATCGCTACAGCGAGGCTTACCTGCCCTATCTTGATGCCTTTGCGACCAGTTGCGCTTTTGTTGCCCAGTGGATGTTGAGCCGCAAATATATTGAAAACTGGATTTTTTGGATTGTGGCGGACTGCATCTTTGTGGGCCTCTGGGCTGCGCAGGAATACTATGTGAGCGCCACTTTGTTTATTATGTTTATAGCGCTTGCGACCAAAGGCTGGCGCGAGTGGAACACCACCCTACAGGCCCAAAACGCATGAAACGAGTTGTTTTAACCGGCGCTGAATCAACCGGGAAGAGCACCCTGGCATGCAAACTTGCCCAACATTTCAACGCGCCCCATAGCACGGAATACCTGCGGGCCTTTGTCAACGAGACCCAGCGCGCCCCTCAAGCCACTGACCTCGAGGCAATCGCCAAGGGTCAAATCGCGCTCGAGGATGCCTGCCGGCCCTCAAACAAAGAAGGACTCGTGATCCATGATACCAACCTGCTCTCCAACTTAATCTATGCTGAGCATTATTTTGGAGGAAATTTGGATTGGCTGCTGGCGCAGTTTAATGCGCGCCACTATGACCTGTATCTACTGTGTTTGCCGGATTTCCCATGGGTTCCCGATCGCGGTCAACGCGAAGGCCCGGAAGTCCGAGATTCCCTCCACCAAAAATTCCTGCTCCGACTGGAGGCCATGCATCTGCCATTTACACCAATCGGTGGCTCCCCCGGGGAACGCCTGCAGACCGCGATTCACTGCATCCAAACTCTGGATGTATAAAAAATGCGCCCCCCATCAGGGAGCGCATCGACAAATCCGAAGCTTGCCCGCGCTTATTCGAAGTTATGCGGGGACAGATGGCGTTGCACCTTTTCGCAATTCAGTTTTGCGTGAACTGGCACACCATTTTCGAAGGGCATCGCCGCCTCTCCCTGAATGAGCGGAAGCGCATATTTATAGAAGTGGTAGCTCATGCTGACACCATCTTCATTGATCCAGTTTTCAGGCAGCAGCTTCACTCCATTCGCAATCTCGGAAAGCGGCGCCAAACCGGTCTCGCAAACGTAGCTTTCTCCTTCGCCGCGCAGGAGGGTGACCATCTTATCAGTCTCCCCGTTTATTGCAGCTTTAACGGCAGCCTGCCCGGCAAGGAAGGCCTCGTCATTATCGACCGCTGAGGCGCAATTAGCTGCAGCGCGCTGCGCCATGCCCAGCTTGATGGAGCGTGCCTTGATCTTTAAATTATCCTCGACCAGTTTGCGCAGGTAATCCCCGGCACCGCCGAGTTGGGAATGCCCGAAAGCGTCTGAACCGGTGCTATCGGTTGAAATATAATTGCCGTCGCTGTCAAGGAGACCCTCTCCGACAACCACCACACAATATTTTTCTTTTTGAAGCACGCGCTGCACATCCGCGATATACTTCTCCGGGCTGAAAGCAACCTCCGGCAAATATATGAGATGCGGCGCACCACTGGGGTCATCGCGACGCTTCGCAAGTGCCGCGCCAGCGGCAATCCAACCCGCACTGCGACCCATGACCTCAATCACCTGCACAAGGTCGTGTTGCCCCATCCCGGCGTTATCACAGGCGACTTCTTTAACAGTCGAGGCAACATACTTGATCACGCTGCCGTAACCGGGCGTATGGTCGGTCGTGACGAGATCATTATCAATCGTTTTTGGGATTCCGATCACACGGAGTTCATAACCGCGTTCCCGTGCCAGTTTGGATATTTTATCGGCGGTGTCCTGAGAATCATTGCCCCCGGCATAAAAGAAATAACGGATATTATGTGCTTCAAAGACCTCGATTACGCGGGCATAGTCTTCCGGACGCTTGAGCTTAAAGCGGCAGGTGCCCAAGGCCGCCCCGGGAGTATGGCGCAAGGCGCGGATGCTTTGCTGGGATTCTGCCGCCAAGTCGATGAGGTTTTCATTCAAAATCCCCAAAATTCCATTCAGACCACCATAAATTTCCTCGATTGCCTCATGATTGAGCGCCTCGGTAATCGCCCCGGCAAGGCTGGAATTAATCACGGAAGTAGGACCACCCGATTGGGCGATCAGACAGTTGCCTGTTAGTTGTTCTGACATATTTGATTGGGTTGTTATGAAATTCAGTTCGTGTGTAAACGGCGTATGCTGAATGGCAATCCTTAAAGAATTGCGCCCGGTTGATAATTGGCCGCTTCCGGAAAATGCGCAGCCTCCTGACGCACCACCGCGCAAAAAGCCTCCACCTGATGCTTCGCCTGGCCGGTCAAGGTTTGGGAGCGCTCCACCAATTCCTTGATCTGAGCTTCAGGCAAGCCCAAGCGTCCATCCAATGCCAAGCGCTCTACGAGATCGTTTTGTAGAATCTTGCCGGCACGCAAGTCCCGAACCGCCTGCACCGCATGCGTTTTGATCGCTTCGTGAGCCGCTTCCCGACCCGCACCTGCCTTGACTGCCTCCATCAAGAGCGTGGTCGTCGCCAAGAAGGGACCATAGCGTTGATTTTCCTGATCAATCACGGCGGGATAAACCTCCATTTGGTTCAGAATCGTCAAGAATGTCTCCAGTAAACCATCAATCGCAAAGAAACTATCCGGCAGAAAAACGCGCCGCACCACCGAGCACGAAACATCGCCCTCATTCCATTGATCGCCGCTCAACTCCGCCGCCATTGTTAGATGCCCCTTGAGAATCGCCGCAAATCCGTTCAGCCGTTCACAACTGCGGCTGTTCATCTTGTGCGGCATCGCGGATGAACCGACCTGTCCCTTCGCAAAGCCCTCGCTTGCGAGTTCATGACCCGCCATGATCCGGAGGGTTTTTGCAAAACCGGAGGGGCCCGACGCAAGCCGCACAAAAGTAGAGACCACCTCAAAATCCAGCCCGCGCGGATAAACCTGTCCCAAAGTATCCAACGATGCGCCCACTTCCAGATGATCCAGAATACGCCCCTCCAGCTCCCCTACTTTTTCGGCATCCCCCTCAAACAGGGTTAACAAATCCATTTGAGTGCCGACCGGGCCTTTGAGCCCGCGCACGGGATACGTATCGATCAAACGATCCAATTCACGCGCCGCACCAAGTAAATCCTCCCCAAACATCGCGAGGCGCTTACCGAAGGTGGTGGGCTGTGCCGGCACATTGTGCGTGCGCGCCGTGATGACCAAATCCTTCCAGGACTCCGCACGATCGGCCAACTTCAGGAGCACTGCCATCGTCTTGGTGCGAATCAACTCCAAGCCCCGCAGAATCTGGAGTTGCTCCACATTTTCAGTCAGGTCACGACTCGTTAAACCTTTATGGATGTGCTCATAGCCCGCCAAAGCGCAGAATTCCTCAATCCGGGCCTTCACATCGTGTCGTGTAACGGCTTCCCGTTCTTGGATGGATTCCAAATCCACCTGTTCCTTCACCGCTTCATAGGCCTCAATCGCGCCCTCGGGAATATCCAGGCCGAGATCCCGTTGCGCCCGTAAAACTGCAAGCCAATAGTCCCGCTCGAGCAATACCCGGCCCTCCGCACTCCAAATACCGCACATTGCGGGTGAGGCGTATCGAGAAGCTAAGACATTGGGCGTGGTTTCCATGATCTGTAAATTGGGAAACCTTCAAATTGCATGCTTTTGTGGCAACATGCTAGAAAAAAACCCGCTTGGAATCGCGGCATACCTAACTAAGGCACTTGACTGCCAGCTCACGACACACTTCTTCCTGCTCGGTGGGTCGCTGAATGATGGCTTCAAAGGCCTCCGCAAACGCCAACTGGAAATCAATCCACTTCTTGAGCGGTGCCTTGCCGACTGTTCCCGCCATGCGCCCCAGATAAAAGGGATTCTGCGAGAAAACATTCAGGTTACTCTTTTCTTCAACATCACCAAAATGACTTGCATAGATCTTTGCCCCTCCCTCCAGTTCTTGCTTGCTCAAGCCCCTTGAGCTCAGACGGATTGCCCCCGCATCCAGCAAAACGCGCAACTGAATCAACAAACGATTCCGGGACTGCAGGCTGCCCAAAAGCCCGCGGGCGTCGTTGTTCGTGAAGAAATGACGCCGCAGCGCTTGCAGGGTCCATTCCAAATCCAATGAGAAGAAGGCATCCGCCGCCTCAAAAAAATCAGCCTCTCCGAAATTAGGAACGAGCTCCATCACTTCCCGCTCCGTTATGGGGCCACCCCCATCGCCGACATAGGTGCAGAGCTTGCGACACTCCTCCACCAAGAGGCGAGTGTTGCCGTTCACTTTTGCCACCAGCACTTCAACCGCACCCGCTTCTATTTCTATGCCGCTCTTAGCACAGTTGGTACGCACCAATTCCGCACACATCTGAGCCGCATCTCGTCCCGCATCCATTGCCTTGAAATCGGCCATTTTTGAAACCCATTTATAAAAACTGCGACGCTTGTCCACCGGATAGGCCGTTATCAAAACCCCGACCGCCTCCGGGTCCAGCCCCTCTAAAGTCGTCTTTAAAACCTCCAGCAAATCCAAGGTTCCCTGCGCCCGACCCGTCACACTGTCCGCCATAAAATTGACATCCTTCAACCAAACTACCTTGCGATCCCCAAAGAGAGACAGGGTCTGAACCGCACTGGTGAATCGTTGCAAGGCATCCTCCACTTCCGAAACATTCGCGGCCCGACCGTCGACCACCTCTTTTGAGAGATCATCTGCCAACCCTTCCGTTTGGGCCGTAAACCAAGCCCTACCCTCCTCCGAAACGAGGTAGTCATCATCTCCGCAAATAAAAGTTAAGGGTTTATTCGGCATAGTTCGTAGAATTTTGCCCCCTGCGCCGCACAGCGCAACGAGAAATCACCCCTCCATCGTGATCGCCGGACGCCTGCGCTTCCTCAAGCTTTTACTTGTACAACTCACGCCGCATCCAATCCAGTGCCGCATGCACCGCACGCGCCTTGACATCCAAACGCCCACCGGTGTAGCGAACCGTTTTCGACCAAACTCCCGCCGGGGAATGATAACCCAGATGAATCGTCCCGACCGGATTCTTTTTATTGCCGCCCTCGGGTCCCGCAAAACCGGTCACACTCAGGCCGTGATGCGCGCTCAGGCTTTCCGCCACGCCCGCCGCCATCGCAATCGCGCATTCCGGGCTGACCGCCCCGTGCTGCAATAAGATCGATTCCGGTACATTGACCTGGCTCACCTTAACTTCATTCGAATAGCACACAATGCCACCGATAAAGGTCTTGGACGCTCCTGAAATATTGGTAAATGCATCACTCAACATCCCGCCGGTGCAGGATTCAGCAACCGCTAGAGTTCCGTTGGTCTCGCGTAGCTTCCGGTGAACGACCTCCGCTAGACTGCCAGCGCCGTAACAAAAGAAATCCTCGCCGCATTCAGTGGCGACGGCCTGCGCAATCCGCTCTAAATCAGCGGGTTGCAAGTACCCCGCACCGCTACTCAAACGCACATCGACGATTCCGTAATGCGCGCAATAGGCCACCTGCAAGTCCGGCTCGGCCTCCACAATAGGCTGTATGCGGGCCTCGATACTAGATTCCCCACAACCACAAGTACGCAATTGAATGTACGCCGCCGTTTCACTCAAATATCCATCACGGCGCAAACGCGGAATCACTTCCCCCTCAAACATGGGCCGCAACTCCTGCGTGGGGCCCGGGAGCAAAACCACGGTTTTTCCTTGGGTGCGATAATACAAACCGGGTGCGGTTCCTTTTCGATTCGGCAAAACCTCCCCTCCCTTAAAAACATAACATTGCTTGCGGTGGTGGTCCGCCATGGGACGGTTGATCACACGAAAATAGTCCCGGATGGCAGCTTCCACCGCCGTGTCATATACCAGCGCTGCACCCAGAGATTCCGCAATCGTTTCGCGGGTCAGGTCGTCTGAAGTTGGCCCCAAACCGCCGGTCGTAATGATCAAATCCGACTGCGCCAGTGCCGCTTCAACCGCACCGCTTATTTCTTCCGGAGCATCGCAGATCACCCTCGCGCGGCGCACCGGCAAGCCATAACGCGCCAATTCCGCACCCAGGTATTCCAAATGTGCATTGGCGCGAATCCCAACGAGTAGCTCGTCGCCAAAATTTATGATTTCTACTTTTGCGCGGGATGACATGGCTTGATTAATCGGGATCGGGTTTGCTTAATGTGGGTAATCTACATCAATTTTGCATAAATGCCAGAGTCTGATCCGATAAATCTCAAAGAAAAAGTGCGGCGTCTGCCGCATCAACCCGGCGTTTATCTAATGAAAGATCGCCTCGGGCAGACGATTTATGTTGGCAAAGCCAAAGACCTCAAAAAACGTGTCTCCACTTATTTCCAAGCATCCCGCAAGCTGGTTGTCGCGCAACCCAAAATACGGGCGATGCTGGAACTGATTCATGATTTTGATATTATCCGGGTTAAATCCGAAGCGGAGGCGCTCCTGCTGGAGGGCCAGCTCATCAAAAAATACCGCCCGCGCTACAATACCGATTTCACCGACGACAAACGTTTCCTGCTCGTGCGGATTGATCTGCGCGAAGCCTTACCCCGTTTTCGACTGACGCGCAACCGGATCGACGCGCACTCGCGCCATTTTGGACCCTTTGCGCACTCCGGTCATTTACGCCAAACCCTTGCCGCCTTGCAGCGCAAATTCGGGATTCTACTGGGTGATGCCAAACCGGTCAAATTGCGCAACGGACTGTGGCGTCTCTACGATGACGCCCGGGCGGAAATTTACGGACACCCCAATGAAATAAGTGAAGCGGATTACCACCAACGACTGGAAGCGGCCTGTGAGTTTCTGGAGGGCAAGGCAAAAGAATGGCTTCAGGAATTACAGGAGCAAATGCAGGTCGCCGCCAGCGAACGAAACTACGAAAAGGCCGCTGCCTTTCGGGATCGTATCGAGGCACTCAAACGAACCGCGCAGCGAACCCGCAAATTTGAGCGTAACCTGTTGGGGCAATCTGACCCCCAAGCTGCCCTCAAATTACTCATGGAGCAACTCGCTCTCCCAAAACAACCCGACCAAATGGAGTGTTTCGATATTTCGCATATCTCGGGCAGTTTCTGTGTCGCTTCAATGGTTGCCTTCAAAAAGGGACGCCCTGACCGCAAGCAATACCGGCGCTACAAGATAAAATCCTTTGTCGGGAACGATGATTTTCGTGCGATGGAAGAAGTGGTGGGGCGACGCTACCGTCGTCTCAAAAACGAAGCCGCCGCATTCCCCGGCTTGATCGTAGTCGATGGCGGCGCGGGCCAGGTAGGAGCTGCCATGCGTGCTTTTTTAAACCAAGGAATCGAACCACCCCCGTTAATTGGTCTCGCCAAAAAAAACGAGACCATTCTTTTTAGCGATGGGCGCGACCCCCTCAATTTGGAAGCGCACAATCCGGCCCTGCGCTTGCTGCAACATTTGCGGGATGAGGCGCATCATTTTGCCAACAGTTTTAATGCCGATTTGCGCAGCCAGCGACTGCGTGAATCAATCCTCCAGGATTTCAAGGGGTTGGGTCAGGCCAAACGCCACGCTCTATTGGCTCGTTTCGGCTCGCTGCCAAAAATGCGCGAGGCCACCATCGCGGAATTGTGCGAAGTTCCGGGAATCGGAACACTCACCGCCAAGCGTCTTGTTGCCTTTCTCAAGGAGACCTAGCAATCACTTCGGCATGCCCTGTTCTTCAATCGGAACGGGCATTACACTCGGGCTAGAATCATCTTTACTCAGTTCATTCATTTTCTTGAAAACCGGAACGGTCATCACCGCCAGTAAAACAACAATTACAAAGATGATTAAAACCTCTATCAGAGCAAAACCTACACTCTTTTTTTCTCCTGAATTATTATGCATCTTCATGCTCGAAAAATGCCCAAATCGTTATGAGATTGCAAACATTTTTCAGAAGCGGGACAAAACCCCACCCTAACCATTCCAAATATTCGCATCGCCTTTGCGAATTAATTAAAGTTACTTCTCAGAACTCCAAATAAAAAAAGCCAAGAATACAGGAAGCAACATCCCCAACAACATAACAAATAGAATGATGCGCTGGCTCTTAAGGGCCCGCCTCAAGGTCTCGGGATTATTATCATTTCCTTCGCTCAATTTACAAGGCTAGCTTAATTTCACGACAAAACGAAAACCGGTTAAGCGATTGCGCTCGGCCCGTGAGGTAGTACGGCGCGGCACACTGAAAATCACCTCGATACGGTCGGCAACGTGCCCGCCAATGTGATACGCATCTTCGTCATCATATTGATCAATCGATTCCAGCCATTCACTGAGATTACCCAGAAGGTCGTAATACCCACTAGAGAAGGGCTCCTTCTGGCCGACCGGCCTTGCGATCTCTCTCGCATCCGAAACACTCCAAACATGTTTCTCAAGCACAACATAGCGCAAGGGCCCCAGCGCTTGACGGAATTCATGCTCGGTCGGCAGACGCACAGGTTTACCAAGGATCCAACCCAGGCGTTTGCAAAAATCCTTTGCCTCTAACCAACTTACCGAATCGACCGGATTAGTCTCACCGGTGTTGCGACTGGGATTTTCCCCCATGATAAACTGATACAATACCTGAGTTACCTCAGTCTTCGCCATGTGCGAGTTTTCCACTCCGGGAATCGGTAACAGCATCGCGTAAACCCGATCCTGAATGAAACCCAAATCATCTTTAATAATGGTGAGATAACTGATCTTCAATCTGAGCTCTTCATCAAAAAGCGAACTGCGGGGATGCGCATCCTGCATGTATTGAATATTGCGGTTTAATTGCGCGATGAGTTCAACGGCGTCATAAGTACGGCGTTCTGCAAGGATTTGTTCGAGTCGGGCATGATCGGCCTCAATGGTGCGTCCCAACTCAAAACTTTGTGCCGTCTGGGCCCTGCGTAAAAAATAATTAACTCGTTCCGAGGATGCGTGCGGGCTTTGCGGGAAGTTTTTGTTGAGATCCCCCTGTAATCGTGCCGCCTCTTGATAAAAATGCGCGGATTCAAGCATATCGCCCTGTGCCTTTAAGGCATCGGCCTTTTCTTCCAGCGCAATAATTTCCAGATTGCTCTGGCCCGATTGAATCCCAAGTAATTTTGTCTTCAATAATTCCAAACGCAAAGTGCTTCCCTGCTTTGTTCCGCGATATAAATGATTGATGTCCGTCTGGATTTTAATCGCCTTGTTCAAGGTTTCCTCGGCAGCTTCCCATTCCAACGCCTTGATATGTCGATCCGCCTCAGCTTCCAAATCCAAACTTTCCTGATAAATCGGTTCTGCTATCAGGTAACGGGATTTTCGTTGCAGGAGGGTTGCACGTCCGTGGTTCACATGCGGGCTTTGAGGGTACTGCTCATTGATCTGCTTTTGCAGCTTAAATGCAACTTGCATGCACTCGTGTGCCGCGAGGTAATCCTTTGCTGCTGATAGTGCCTCCGCTTTCTCCTCCAATACCCGGCTTTTCTCCAGAATCGGCAAACTGGCATACTCGGAATAGCGCTCGCGTAGACTATTTAATCGCATCTCCCCTTCTACGTCATAAGTTGGCAGTGCCTTGATATACGCCTCCTGAAAGTCCAAGGCCTGCTTTAAAATAGCTACATCCTCAGCATTCGGCTTACGCAACGATAGAATTTCCTCAAAACTCACCTCATGACTCAGGCTTTTTTCCTGCAAATCACGCATCGCATCCGTTACTTCATATTGAGAAGTGTCAATGGTTTCATAATCAATAGTCTTCGGACCCAGCTTAGAGAGCATCCAAAAGGCTGCCAAAACGGCGGCACAAGATAGAGAGATCAAACTCGCCCTGATGAATCCATCTTCTGCCCATCCTCCCAATCCTGAACCCCGACCCAATCTGTTAATCTTATTTAAAACCATAGATCTCTACTTATAAATCAAGCGCCCCAGCCAAAACAGCAAGCACCCATCCCGCAAGTCAAAAGCATTACTCGCAAAACAACTCCACCTGAGCTTGTATTTATCGCTCGACTTCAAAAGCTAAAGAAAGTTTCAAGAAGATAAGATGTTTGAGCAAATTACCATCCTCGGACCCGGCCTCCTCGGAGCTTCATTGGCGATGAAAACCAAGGATCGTGACCTGTGCCAACGCTTGGTGGTCGGAACGCGCCGAACCGAGAGCCGCGAGGCATGCCTTGCCGAGGCTTGGTGCGACGCGGCTTTTTGCCAACCCGAAGCAGCGGTCGCAGGCAGCGATCTAATCATTTGCTGCACCCCGGTTGCGAGCATCGCTCCCCTCCTCAAAGAAATCGCGCCTGCCATCAAAAAAGCTGCGCTCGTCACCGATGTTGGTAGCACCAAACTTGGGATCTGCCAAGATCTGGAGCATATTTCCGGCAAAGACTTCACTTTTGTCGGCGCGCATCCCATGGCCGGATCAGAAAAATCAGGACTGCAACACGCGCGACCAGACCTCTTTCAAGACGCGGCCTGCATCCTTACCCCCACCGAGCAAACCCCGCCCGAGGCCCTCAAAAAAGTCAAGGCATTCTGGGAAGCAGTCGGCACGCGCATCCATGTCATGAGTCCCGAAAAGCACGACCAAGCCGTCGCCGCCATCAGTCATTTGCCTCACCTGCTCGCCTCGGCGCTTTGTAAGGATCTCAGCGAAAGAGATCCCACCTGGAGTCAACTCAGTGGCCCCGGATTGCGCGACACCACCCGCGTAGCGGGCGGCGACCCGGGGCTTTGGCAACAAATCATGCTCCATAATAAAGACCCGCTTCTGGAGGCACTTGCGGAATTTGAAAACACCCTCGCAGCATTCAAGCAGGCCCTTCAGACCGAAGACGCCGAAACGATCCAACACCTGCTAGAGATGGGCAAAGCCTTCCGTGATCAGCTGAACCATGATTGACCCTTTCCCAATCACGCCTTTTACCCGTCCAATTGACGGAACCCTAATCCTGCCCGGCTCTAAAAGTATCACGAATCGCGCCCTCATTCTTGCAGCTTTATCACAAGGTGAAACCCGCCTTGAGGGTGCCCTCTTCAGCCGCGACACGCACATCATGCTGGAAGCGCTAAAAACCCTCGGTTTTAAAATTCAAGCTGATCCGGATACCTGCTCGATTATCCTGCAAGGAGAAGGCGGTCACATCCCCAAAAAAACCGCACGCCTTGAAGTCGGCAACGCTGGAACCGCGGCTCGTTTCCTAACTGCCCTACTGGCAATTGAAGCAGGCGGATGCTATACCCTCGATGGTGACCCCGCGATGCGCGAACGCCCGATCTTTGGCCTGCTCAAGGCCTTGACTGAAAACGGTGCGGCAAGATTTGAATTCCATGACAAGCCGGGACATTTCCCCTTTACGATGCATGCCGAAGGTTTCA
>DKOX01000118.1 GCA_002470925.1 Opitutia bacterium UBA7350
TCCGCGCTGCGCAATTTTTTGTCGGATTTGGCAACCGCACCCGCGGCCATAAAGGCAAGTGCCGCCCCCGCTAAAAAGACGAGTAGGCAAACGAGCATCACTGCCGCAAAAACCGGATTTTTCTTAATACTTTCCATTGGAAATTAAAGGGGCTTGGTCGGATCGACAACCAGTTTGATTTCAAAGGGCAGAACATTGAGTCCATCGTTGAGCATGGACCAGCGAATCCGAGGCGGCTTGGAATCCACGATAAAGGCGGAGGTCTTGAGGCTGGAAATCAGGCTGCGAATACGCCGCGTCAGCACGTCGCGATCCAAACCCGCAGACCCGTTTGCAGTTTCACGGACCAGCATCTGTCCTTTGAGTGCGACTTCATAACTGGCGGTGCCGTCCTTCGCTTCGCGGATGACTTTTAGATCATCGAGCCAGACGTCCTCGGCACTTGTCATGCTTTCCTGCATCTCGGCAAAGAATTGGATCCAATTACTCTTGGATTGCACCAAGCCTTCAACCCGCTCGATGGAGTCCTTAACCGCTTTTGCATTTTTAAGGTTTTGCTCGATGTCAGCTTTGCGTTCAAGATAGGGTGCCGCGACGCTGCGCAATTCCGCGATCCGAGAATCGGAGGCAGCGATTTTATCATTAAAGACTTTCCAGGCAGGCCAGGGAGCCAAGGCGAGACAAGCTGCCGCCGCCATCAAAAGGGGTTTCTGCTTGGCAAAACGCATCGCGTTCTGCACCGCTTCGGGGAGGAGATTTACCCCAGCGCCGTTCTCGACCAAGGGGCGGCATGCCTCCCCGACAATCTGCGGCAAAAGAACACGCAGGGTTTCCGGTTCTTCGGTAACGCCGGCCTCGAGGGTCACGTGTTCAAGGGGGTCAAGCCGCTCAACCGGAACCTTTTGGCTGTTGTGCAGGAATTCCGCAAGGCCACGCACCTGTGATCCACGACCGCTCAAAAGAATTCTTCCCGGTGCGGGTGCATTTTTTTGGCGACGGTAATTGACGATGGAGCGAGTGACTTCTTGTGAGATCCGGCGCATGAAGGCGTCGGCGCTATCGGTGAGGGCTTTCGCACCGTTGCTGTCTTCCAGCGTTTCGTTTTCCCGGTTATAGAATTGTAGCTTGATGGCCTCCGCTTGTTCCAGCGTTTTACCCAGGCTATCGGCAATGCTCTGACTCAGGACCTGCCCGCCGAGCGAGAGGTTGCGCACAAAGAAACCGTCGGCATTGCGGAAAAGCAAGTTGGTGGTGCGGGCGCCAATATTGATAACGAGGTCGTCGCTGCTGGCCCCAGGATCCGCCAAGGCGAGAAGGTTGTATTCCAGAATACTGGCGGCGGTGATGCCTTCCGCGGTTAGGCCCGCCGCCCGAACTCCAGCGCAAAAGGTTTCGATCGTATCTATTTTGCAGGCGATAAAAAGGACCTCAATCTCGATCCCATCATCACCAATAACCTGACTGTCCCAAACGACTTCGTGTAAAGGATAGGGAATACTTTGCTGCGCTTCAAAGGCAATTATCTGGGCCCGCTTCTCTGTCTCAACATGCGGGATCTTGATGGTCTTGGTGAGAACCTGATTCCCGGGAAGAATAAAAGTGGCATTGCCCTGTAAGTTGCTGGAACGCGCCAGTTCTTTAAGGGCGATTCCAACCGCCTCGATCCAATTTTCATCCGTGATGGCATCACTTTCCAAATAATGGGTCGCCAGTTGCTCGAGCTTCACGTTTCCGGACTGTGCATTTACCTTGGCAGCAGTCACACGACTGGCGCCGCAGTTGATGATTAATCGGGACGAATTGCTCATGGACTTAAATGGGGGGGGATTTTATAGAAATGCTTGGATTGAAGGCTGCGACTAGAGCTGTGGGTCGCGCCGCAAATAAACAGGCTCTTTGCGGGAATCACCACGGTATTGCAGCGGCGCATAATAGGACGGGATGAGGATATCTTTGTTCGCTTCCGATTGAGCCTCCGCCTTGGACTGCATGTTCTTTAACATCGCCTCACTTGCGATATTTCCCATGGCGGGCCCTTTCTGCGGATCCTGCACCTGCCCCGCGATTGAGATTTCAACATAATGGAATTCCGGATCTCCCCGAATTTCGTCCCGCTCCATGATAAGCCCGGGCATGTAGAAATACACGGTGTTTTTATCCCGCGCTTCCATGATGAGGATCTCTACCTGCGAGGTGTAGAAGTTATATTCTCCGGAACCGGTGCGATAGGCCAAGAGAGGCTTGATCTTGATTTTCTCCAGGTAGTCCTTGTTGACCGCATCCGGCGCGGGGTTGCCATTACAAGTCAGTTCAATCTCCATTTGCACCCAGCGATCTCCTACAGTGTTGAACTTAACCCGATCAACTGTAATCGCTTCCTCCGCAATCAATGGACTGATTGTACTTATTATAAAAGCTATAAGGGGTAGCAGCTTTTTGGGCATAGTTGTTCTTAATTTGTAGATTGATGGGAGATAAGATAGGTAAAAAAGCTACGATTGAACTACGTAGAATACCATACATTACATTAGCGACCTTTTGCTTTGCAAGCGATTAAACGCTTGCCTAGCGGTTTTTATAAGAAAGTTTCGAGCTATGACAGCTCAATTGCCATTCAAAATCAGCGTTCTGGTTTTTATTCGAAACCCAAGGGGAGAGCACCTTCTGATTCAACGTAGCAAAGCTCCCAATTTGGGTTGCTGGAGCCCCATCGGCGGAAAACTGGATATGCCTCTGGGAGAGTCGCCCTACGAATGCGCCCGTCGCGAGACTCTAGAAGAAGTCGGCCTAGAGCTTACGGATCAAGACCTTCATTGTTTTGGCTACATCGCCGAGAAAAGTTATGAAGGCACCGGGCATTGGCTCATGTTCCTCTTTGATTGCCGTAGTGCTATCGACGCACTGCCGCCAACTATCGATGAAGGCCATTTCGCTTTCTTCTCCCGCGACGCGATTGACGAACTCCCTATTCCCCAAACCGATCGCACCCTCCTGTGGCCCTACTACGATCGATTCAAAAACAGTTTTGTCGGTCTGCGTGCCAATTGCGACCCCAGCGGCGAACTCACCCTCGTGGAAGAATTGAATTTACCCTAATTCAAAACCACCCGCCGCGACCGAGTAGCGTTTCCAGGCTTCCGAGTCTTCCGGAAAAACGGTTCCGCTTGCAATGATCTGGAAGGATCCCGGACAGGCTTTCCAGAAACCAGCCCGCCGTTTCGGATCCAGCTCGCCCAGCACATCGTCCACCAAAAGCACCGGCTTCACCGCAAGGCGTTCCTGAAACAACTCCGCCTGCGCCACCCGCAGCGCCACAATCAAGCCGCGCTGCTGGCCATCCGACCCATATTCCCTCGCTGAACCCAGGCATAAACCCAACCTGAAATCATCCCGGTGAGGCCCCTTTTGGGTTGCCCCCATGATGCGGTCCCTTTCGCGCTGGCGTCCCCACATTTCACGGTAGTGATCCGCCCCCTCAAGCTCCGCATTCGCCGCATAGCTCAACTCCGGCCCTTCCTCATGATCCGCCAAAGCCCGATAAACTCGCTCCAGCACGACCTGCAGCGCTTTAACCCCTGCGCTGCGGTGCAACTGCAGACGATGCGCATGGGGCGCCATCTCCGCCTCAAAGGCATCCAGCTCCCCATCACTACCACCCTGCCTCAACAACCGATTTCGCTCCGCCACTCCTTTGTGGTAATTGCGCAACGCCAAGTAATAAGCACCGTCCAGCGATGCCAGCGTCAAATCCATGAATCGGCGGCGCTCACTCGGCGACCCGCGCAGCAACATCAAATCCCCCGAACTCAGCGGCACCACCGGGAAACGCCCGATGTAATCCGACATCTTCCTGACCTTTTCGCGGTCTATTAGGACCGACCGGGGTCCACTCGAAGCCTGGACCTCCAACTCAACCCGGCCGCAGCTCTCATGTTCAATTTCGTAGAAAGCCCGATAACCCGCGCTCTCCTGTCGCCGCAAGGCCCCCAAATCCTGCGTGCGAAATGATCGCAAAGCCGTCACCAGACCCAGCCCCTCCAAGAGGTTCGACTTCCCCTGCCCGTTCGGCCCGCACAGGAATATCCGGTCCGCCGATAAATCCAATTCCACAAATTCGATATTGCGAAAATCCTGAAGCCTGACCTTGGAAAACCGCATATGCCAAATTTTTAAACCGCAATCACCGGACTCTCCCCCGCCGATTCCCGCAGGTCCGCGTAACTTTCAACAAAGGCTACTCGCAAGCCCTCCCAGGCCGCCGGTTTCGTCTCCGCCCCCGCGCTAATACGCACCACCCGGCGAATCACATCGACGCTATACCCCATCGCCGCCAGCACCGGCGAGGCCCCCACTTTTCCACTTGCGCAGGCCGATCCGGTTGAAACCAAAAACCCCCGTTTTTCCAGCGCCCGAATCCAGCGAACATTTTCAAACTCCGGCAAACACAGCGCACTCGTGTTCCAAAGTCGTGCTGCAGCCTTGCCCACGACTTCGCAGTGCGGAAGCGTCGCCAACAAGCCCGCCTCAAACGCATCCCGCGCGGCCGCGGTCCCCGTCGGCGCTGCTTCCAAGGCCGCCAGCATCGCAAATATTGCCGGAACATCCTCCGTGCCCGCCCGGTGCCCGCCCTCCTGAGGTCCGCCTTTTTGAAAGCCCACCGCCGTACTGTCCTCCGGCAACAACAGGAAACCGGTTCCCTTCGGGCCTCCAAACTTATGGGCGCAGGCCGTCAAATAATCGCAAGCCCCCAAGCCGCTTGCCGGTAATTTCCCCAACCATTGAGAGGCATCGCAATGAAAGGGAATCCCTGCCGCGCGACAGTCCGCCGCGATCTGCGCCCAGGGATTCAACACGCCGGTTTCATTATTGGCCGCCATCGCAGAAAGCGCTGCGAGCCTGCGGTAATCGATCCGATCCACAGCAACCGCCCCACTCGCATCAAGGGGCAACCAATAAATCCGCTCCTGAAAATAATGCCGCGCCGCCTCCAAAACACTCGGATGCTCCGTCGGACTCACCCCCACCCTGGCTGCCTCCGGCAACTTACGCGCCCATAGCTCAAAGACCCGATTGTTGCCCTCCGTTGCCCCAGAATTAAAAATCAATCGTTCCGCCTTCGTCTCCAATAAAGCCGCGAGGCGCTCCCGGGCCGCCTCCAGGCGCGCCCGCACCGCCGCCGCCGCTCGATAAGGACTCGAGGGATTCAGCCATGACTCTCCCTGCGCTTCCTTCCATGCCAGCGCCGCCGCCGCATTCAACGGAGTTGTCGAATTATGGTCAAAAAATTCCAAACTCATCTCAAACTCAGGGAATGCGGAGTTCTTGCCCGACCCGCAGGGCATTCTCACTCGCCATTCGATCGCGATTGGCCTGATAAATATCCTGATACCGATTTGGGGTCCCGTAAAATCGTTGACTGATTCGGCTCAGGGTATCTCCCGACTGCACCTTATAGGTGCGGGGAACATCCGCCGGTTCCGGCTCGCTCTCCGCTCGACGAAGCTCCGGATCAGGAGTCAAGGCCGCATAACTCTCCGTTGCGGAAGCCGCACGCCGCGCCCCGCCCACCATGCCTTCATACTGAGCCAAGCGCTGTTCTGCTGCCATTAGGAGCCGCTTCAGGCGCTCGTTTTCTGCCCTCAAACCCTTTAATAATTCCAGCATATCGACCTGATCCAGCTCCGCCTCATAAGGTCCGGCAGGAAGTTGCCGCGCGAATTCCTTCTCGGCAGTCTCAATCAACTGCCCCACCTGCACCGCCTGCGGCGAACCGGGCTTCAATTGCAGATAGCGCTTCAAATGATAGATCGCACTGATGGGATCCTTGAGGGATTCAAGGTATATATAACCCGCTTCAAAATGCGATTCCGGAGCATCGCGACGCACGTCAATGACCCGCAGAAACGCGCTTAGAGCCTCATCAGTCCGACCCTGCGCCTGATAACTCTTTGCCAGCTGGTATTGCTTCTCATCGGTTTCACCCACCACTTCCAAAGAAGAGGGTTTGCAGGAAATCATTCCAAACAAAAGAAAGGATATTAAAAGCAATTGAACCAGCCGCATCATACCCTACTTTCGCTCACTTCTGCAGAAATACAATCCCGAATGCCCTCTTCCTCACGGAGTCAGTAGAATTTTCCCAAGCCGTGGGGATTGGTGATGTGCCAGCGCCTCCTTGTATTCAGAAAACGAATACTTGCCCGCAATCGGCAAACACAACGACCCGTTTGCCTGCATCTCGAAAACCGCCGCCATGATTGCCTCCACCGCCCCGCGCTCGGCCGTTCGGCAATAGGCATCCCACCAGAAACCAAGCAAGCGGAGGTCATTAAAAATCAAATACCGCGTCGGGAAACGCACCGCTTCCCCCGTCATCCCTCCAAAAGTAACCTGCGTTGCCCCCTCCTCCAGCGCCTTCAGTTGCGCAATTGCACTCGTCCCACCCACTGAATTTAAAGCCAGCCGCAGGCCCTTGCCCTTCGTCAAATCAGGAACCCCGCGCTCCCAACCGGAACCCTCCAAGACCACCTGGTCTGCACCCAGCACCTTCAGCGGTTCAATCAACTCCGCCCGGCGAACCGCACTCACCGTGTGTATCCCCAACGCTTTCGCCATCTGAATCACCGCCAGGCCCACCGCCGAATTCCCCGCATTCTGAACGATCCAATCACCTGCTTTCAAATCCACGAATTGCCGCAACAAACAGTAGGAAGTCGGGGGATTGATGAACGCCATCGCAGCCTGATCCGTAGGCACACCCTCCGGCACCACCAGTAAAGACTCCACCGGCAGGCAGCACTGTTCCCGCCAGGCACCGGCATCCGTGAAGCGAACCCGTTGGCCGCATTCCACCCCCTCGACCCCGGCGCCCAGGGATTCAATCACCCCGACGCCTTCCCGACCCGCCACCGCCGGCAACTCCGGCAACAAGCCATAACGCCCATCCATTCGACCATAATCCGAAGGATTAATCGTCGCCGCAAGCAGGCGGACCCCGACTTCTCCCGCCCCCGGTTCGGGCCGCGGCAGGGACTCCAAGCGCAAAACCGCATCCGCTTTTCCAAATTCATGATGTCGCAAGGCCAATTGTTCTTTCATGCAAAAAATCTACCGATCAGGACCGGGTCCTGCAAAGTTTTTCCACCTTTACCGCTCACAACGCATTGACTTCCCCGCCTCTAATCAGAACCTAAACTACATGCAACATCCCTTCCTCGAACAGGATTTTAAAATCGCCTGGTCCACCCTCAGTCCTGCGGCAATTGAGCCCGACATCGAATATGCCTTGAAGATTGCCCAGGGCGAAATCGATGCCCTCGCTAAACCGCCCCCGGCCAATGAAGCATTGGACTACCAAATGAGTTTTGCCGCGCTGGAGTCCGCCACCGAGCCGCTCAGTCACGCCTGGGGCCTCGTGAGCCACCTCGACAGCGTCGCAAATAGCCCTGAACTGCGGACCGCCTATAACGCCATGTTGCCCGCAGTCTCCCAATTCTTTGCCGACATCCCGCTCAACACTGGAATCTGGGAAAGACTCCGTACTGCTGCTGAGCACATCGATCTTGAGACCCTCCACCCCCACCAACGGCGGCATGTCGAGGAAACCCTCGCCGATTTCCGCGAGCAGGGCGCCGATTTACCACCCAAGCAAAAGGACGCCGTCCGCAAGATCCAACAGGAACTGGCCCAACTCACCCAAAAATACTCCGAAAATTGCCTCGATGCCACCAATGCATGGGAAATATTTGTCACCGATGAGGGACAAATTGCAGGACTGCCGGCTTCGGCCCGCGAGGCCGCCCGCCAAAGCGCCGTCCAGAAGGGGCAACCAACCGCCTGGCGTTTTACCCTGCAGGCACCCTCCCTCATCGCGGTTTTAACTTATGCCGATGACGAAACCCTCCGCAAGGCCGTTTGGGAAGCCTACGCTGCAGTGGGACGTGAGGCGCCGCACGACAACCGAGCCCTTGTCCCCCAGATTTTAAGACTGCGCCACCAACTGGCTGGCATCCTTGGCAAGCAACATTTTGCTGATTTTGTCACCGAACGGAGAATTGTTAAAAACGCGGCCACCGCGCTCCATTTCACTGAGGACATGCATGCACGCATCCGCTCTCAATTTCAGGCGGAAGCCCGCGCCCTCCAAACATTCAAAGCCGAGACGATGGGAACCGCCAGCGAACCACTGGAACCCTGGGAATCCGCCTACTGGGCCGAGAAACAGCGCCGAGCGGGCTATGACTTCGACGAAGAGGCCCTGCGTCCCTACTTCCCAATCGACCGGGTCATCCATGGCCTCTTCGATCTGGCAGGGCAAATATTTGGCCTGCAGGTGCAGGCGGGCGAAGCTGAAACATGGCACCCCGATGTTCAATACTATGAATTGTTTGATGCCGACTCGGGTGAAATGCTCGGGGCCTTCTATGCGGACTGGCATCCAAGGGAATCCAAACGCGGCGGAGCTTGGATGAATTACCTCATCACTGGGGAGCGCGAACCGGGCAAGCCCCGCAGTCCGCACTTGGGCCTCATCTGCGGCAACCTCAGCCCTGCGATCGACGGGAAGCCCGCATGCCTCACCCATTACGAAGTTGAAACCATCTTTCATGAATTTGGTCACCTCTTGCATCACCTATGTGGGGAAGTGGCGGTCAAATCCCTCAATGGAGTCAATGTGGCCTGGGATTTCGTTGAACTCCCCTCTCAAATTATGGAAAACTGGTGCTGGGAACGGATCAGCCTCGACCGCTTTGCCCGCCACTGCGAGAGCGGCGCAACCATCCCGGAGGAACTCTTCAATAAAATGCAGGCTGCCCGCAATTTCCGCAAGGCGAGCGCCGCCATGCGCCAACTCGCCCTTGGCAAGCTCGACCTCGCCCTCCACACCGCATGGCCGGAGTCCGCCGAAGATCCCGATGCCTTTGTCGCAGCCCAGATCGCCGACTACCAGCCCACTTACAAGACCACCCCCAAACCCAACACCTTCAATTTCAGCCATCTCTTCAGCGACCCCACCGGCTACGCCGCCGGTTATTACAGCTATAAATGGGCGGAGGTCCTGGACGCCGACGCCTTTACCCGTTTCCAGACCGAAGGCATCCTAAACGCCCAAACCGGTCGCGACTTCCGCGAAAAAATTCTCGCACGCGGCGATGCCGAAGATCCCGCCCAACTCTTCCGCGATTTCATGGGACGCGATCCCCAACCCGAGGCGCTCCTGCGCCGCGATGGTTTGCTCGCCTAGAAAATGACGTAACCTTGGGCGAATTTAACCGCAAAAACTCCAAGATTGCTGGCGGCGTGTGCCAACATACAGGGGAAAAGCGAACGCGTGGGGTTCCACGGACCGAAGCGCAGGGCGTAAAACCACAGGGAATTTGCAAAAAGCAGGGCGGTTGTGAACCAAGCCTTGGTCGTGAAGGTCCATACAAAACCCTCCTCTGTGCTCCAAAAATGACCGTGAATGAGCGCGAAAATCAGCGAAAACCCCACACAACTCGCCACCAAGGCGGCGCGACCTTTGTTCTCCACCACGAGAAAGCCCCGGAAAATCACTTCTTCCACCACCCCCGCACCCAGCGCGGCAAAAACAAAATACCAAAGCAGCTCACTCTGTTCGGACACGATCCCCAGCGCGATTTCACCGCCGGTCTCAAGCCCGAGCAAAACCAAAGCCCCCAATACCCCGAGCCAATAAACCGAGACCGCCGCCCCCTTCGCACCGGGCATCGCCTTCGGGTTCGGCTCGCCGCGCGCCTCGGACCGCCAATCTCCGAGATAGAGGTGTAGCATGTAGGCCGCAATACCCACATAGGCTAAAATCATGAGGGGGTTCTCATTGAGCGCATCCATAGCGAGCAGGTCTCTCCTTTAAATATGACGCGAATCGGATTCGTCTTTTTTCTCGTAACCGCTGTCCTGGCGGTTGTGGTTCACCTTATTCTTCTTGGTGTAAGCTACGTAGACATCTTCCGCCGTCATCCCAAGCACTTGGGCCGCAGAAACAAGAAAATGAAAGAGGTCCACCACCTCCACCTTGGCGTTTTGCTCGTCAAATTCCTGGTATTTCGCCCACCATTTCCAGGGCACGGAATCAATCAGCTCCGCGAGTTCCTGCTGCATCGCGCGCGAATATTGCAATACCCACTTCGCTTTTTCCTCATCGCTCAAAGCGTCCAAATTAACCCCGATCCGTTTGTTAAGCGCATCCTGCAGTTCAAAAATCTCTTCCAGTTTGTCCATATATAGCCTGTGTAAAAGACCCCTGACCGCTGCGCAAGCCCGAAGGCGAAAGATTTAGGCCCCCACCCGCACTATGCGCTTGCCACTCAAAGCCTCACCCCTCTACTTTCAACGCTTGATTTGATGATCCCGGCCCGGGGCGGCCTCCAAATCATCCCTAAACCGTCCATTTTAGGACATTACATAAAGCTCCACACTGCTAAATGTATCATCGCCCCCTTTCTCCCGCGCTTTGACTGTTCGAGTGCCGTTGATTGCCTCACCAGAAACAAATACACAACAATACATACGATGCCTGAATTCGAAGAAACGAACCCAACCAGCAATGCCGAAAACTACGCGCCCAGCACGGATGCCAAGCCCCGCAGCCGCCGTCGCAGTGGAGGCTTTAAAAAAGAACACGCCGCCGCACCCAGCGGTTCAATTGGCGAAATTGATCCCGCCGAAGCCCTGCGCGGAGAGCGCTTGAGCGGTGAACCAACCCCCCCAGCCAAACCGAGCGAGCCTCGCCCGCCACGCGCCAAACCGCGCGAAGCGACTCCGGCCTCTGAAGAAAATCGCGCCGACCCTCAACCGACCGAGACAACCCTTGCCGCGGTCAAACGCGTGGAAACCCGTCTTTTGCAGCGCAAGTCCGAGCGCGATGCCCGTCATCAGGCGCGTAAACCGGAGCGCCACAACAAATCCGGCAATGCTTCCAAACAATCCAAGAAAAACGCCCCGCGCCAGAGCGGTGGTTTATTCGCTGCGATTCTCAAATTCTTTGGTCTGGGACCCAAAACTCCTCCAGCGCGCCATCGCGGAGGACGCAAGGGCTCCGGCTCCGGCTCCGGTCCCCGCGGTCCCCGTGGCGAAAATGGCAACCGGCGCCGCAGTCGCGGCGGACGGGGTCGCAATTCCAGAGGCTCTCAACGCCGGAGCTAAATTCCGGAGATAAAAGATGGATGTTTTTCGCGTCAAAGGCAACGGCCCCCTAAGTGGCACGATAGAGGTCGCTGGCGCGAAAAACGCCGCCCTTCCCCTCCTCGCGGCTTCCCTCCTCACCAAGGAAACCGTTCGACTCACCCGCGTGCCCGACCTGAGCGACATCCGCTTTATGGTCGAGATTCTGAGGCACGTTGGCGCAAAGATCGAAAATCCCGAACCCGGCACATGGGAAGTCACCGCAACGAAGTTAAACCACGTTGCCCCTTACGAGCTCGTTCGCAAAATGCGCGCCTCGGTATGCCTGATCGGCCCACTGGTCGCCCGCTTGCGTCGTGCCGAGGTCTCGATTCCCGGGGGATGCGTGATCGGACCGCGCCCCATCGACCTCCACCTCAAAGGGCTCGCGAAGCTTAACTGCGAGGTGCGCGTCGATCGTGGCTATGTCCATATCGAGGCCGGCAACATGCGCGGCGGCCCTATTTTTCTCGGCGGCCGCAACGGCAGCACTGTTACCGGAACCGCCAATATTCTGATGGCTGCGACCCTCGCGCCCGGCACAACCCGCATCGATTGCGCGGCCTGTGAACCGGAAATTGTCGATCTCTGCAACCTCCTCGTCAAAATGGGTGCCCGCATTGAGGGCATCGGCAGCCCCGAGCTCACCATTCACGGTGTGGAGCAATTACACGGTTGTGAACACGAGGTCATCGCTGACCGCATTGAAGCGGGAACATTTATCGTCGCAGCTGCTATAACCAACGGAAACGTCCTTGTCAAAGGGATCGCACCCAATCTCCTCGGCGCCTTTCTCGACAAACTCGAGGAAGCGGGCGTCCCGATTGAGGTCGAGGCGGACGGCCTGCGCGTCCTGCCGCATAACGGCAAGCTGCGCCCCGTCGATTGCATCACCTTGCCCTACCCCGGTTTTCCCACCGATCTGCAAGCCCAGTTCTGCGCACTCATGGCGATCACCGATGGCATCTCGATTATGACCGAGCGCATCTACCCCAACCGTTTCATGCACGTGCCGGAATTACAGCGCATGGCTGCCGATATCGCGATCGAGGGCCCCAGTGCCATTGTCAAAGGCCCCGCCTCTTTTTCAGGAGCACCCGTCATGGCCTCGGATCTCCGCGCCTCCGCCGCCTTGATCCTTGCTGCCCTTGCCGCAAAAGGTGACACCTGGATTCAGCGCATTTACCACCTCGACCGCGGCTATGAACGCTTCGAGCATAAACTCAGCGCCCTCGGTGCCAAAATTGAACGCCTCAAAGACACCGAAATGCCCCATGAATTGCTTCAGGAATAAATTAACATTATTCCAGCATGGAAAAACCGCTCCTTTGCGTCATACTGCTTTCTTAAGATGCCCCTTTCACCCGAAGATCCACCCACCGGAAGCGAATTCATCGCACAAAGTCTCGCCGAGCCTGAAAATCCCGCCGAGGCCGCCCTCCGGCCCCTCCGCTTCGATGATTTTGCGGGACAAGACAAGACCGTTGAACGCCTTAAGGTCATGGTTGGCGCCGCCCGGGACCGCAACGACCCACTCAACCATATTCTCCTGAGCGGCCCTCCGGGTCTGGGCAAGACCACCCTTTCCCTCATTCTCGGCAATGAAATGGGCAAACAGGTCAGTATCACATCCGGTCCCGTCATCGATAAACCCGCCGACCTCGCCGGACTACTCACCAACCTTCAGGAAGGCGACCTCCTCTTTATCGACGAGATTCACCGCCTGCCCAAGACCGTCGAGGAATACCTCTACTCCGCGATGGAGGATTTTCGCATCGACATCATGATCGATCAGGGCCCCAACGCCCGCAGCGTACGGCTCAACCTCCCACGCTTTACCCTCCTCGGCGCAACCACCCGCATGGGACTGCTCACCGCACCCCTGCGCAGCCGCTTCACCCTCCAGTCACGCCTCAACTATTACGACCATGCCACCCTCCAGGGTATCGTGGAGCGCAGTTGCGATCTCCTGGAAGTGAATTATCAAAAGGACGGAGCCGCTGAAATCGCCCGCCGCGCCCGGGGCACCCCCCGTATCGCCAATAACCTCGTCAACTTTTGCCGCGACTACGCCCAGCAACGCGCCGAGGGTGTCATCACAAAAGATACGGCCGCCGCTGCCCTTGAACTCCTTGAAATCGACCAACACGGACTCGACGAAATGGACAAACAGGTCATGCGCGTCATCGCCGCCAATTATCGCGGCGGTCCCGTTGGGCTTGGAACGGTGGCAGTGGCAGTCGGCGAAGAAGCCCACACCCTCGAAGAAGTCCACGAACCCTTCCTCATCCAAGAGGGCTACCTCCAGCGCACCGCGCAAGGCCGCGTCCTCACCGAAAAAGGATGGCAACTCACCGGGCTCCAGCCCGGGGGAGGACAACAAGGCGACTTACTCTAATTGCCGTGCTCAATGAAGCTGCGAGAAAAATCCTGCTCCCCGAAAATACGGATTAGGGATTTCCAACCGGCACGTAGCGATAAAATTTAACCGGGGTATCCGCAGGTAAGTCGAGTACGGTCTCCTCAACATCCTGCCACTCCTGCATATTTTCACTTTGCTGCACTTTAAAGCGCAGACTAGCGGTCCCATTGGAAACATCCAACAACTCAGACCCAGAACGCAAATCACGCACCGCGTCCAAGGTCGGACGTTTTGCCAATTCAAATTGATTCAATTCCGCTTCGGCCTCAGACAGAGAAGCAAAACGAGTATCATTGACCGCCGTCTTGGCTTCCCCATCGACCTGAATGGACCCATTTGGTTCTGGAATAGCAGTCAAATCAACCGCACTCACTTTGTAAACCAATTCCTCCGGCAAGGCATCCTCTTTCAGATCCCAGACAATCGTTCGTTCGCTCGCATTATATTCACCCAGTCCCTCTAAGCTGCCGGCCACTAATTCAAATCCCTCCGGAATATACTCCACCACCTGACCACTTTTGGAGCCGAGATTGATTATTCTAAAATTCCATATTCCGTATCCATCCGTAGCAAAGACACGCTCAGCAGGCGTCTTCAAGGCCGGATTTAAGCGCCGCTCATTAGAATCCACCGCCCGCACCTTAGGGTTAGTTCCATCGTGCGGCCCAAGCGAGGGCAGGTCAAAGGTAGCAGTAAACAAGGAATGCCAGGCACTCGTAATATTAATATCACTCAGCGCGCTCCATAGATTCGATAAATAAATCGTACCTCGAATACGCGCCTCCGGCGTAATGTCCAAGGAGGTTTGATAACTCGCCTCATCGTAAATCGGGCCAAAATTATACGCACTTTGATTGGCCCCCGCTGAACTGTCATTGACCGCAAACGAAAGCGAAACGGGACTGTTCTCATTGGTGAGCCTGATATTCCTTGCGCCACTGCTGTAGCCTGAAGCGCTATAATTCCAGCTGTTATGCGGTTTTACATCCAGTTCAATCGCATCCCCGTTAACCGCAAAAACTGCACTAAAATCACCACCCACTCCTGCAATTTCCGTCAAATAAGCCAGCCCGGTATTTTCATATAATTGTAGCGGAGTGGGAATCGTTAATGAATTTCCCAAAGGTGGCTTAAAGTGCTCACTCATATTGACCGAACGACCCACCAAAGGATTGTCCTTCCAGCGATCCAAATACCATGTATTCAAAACCTTTACCTTGAGTCCAATCCCCGCCCCAGCCTGAAGTGGCAATTCCTTACCATCAAAGCGTTTACCCGCAGGCACTCCAACCCTTCGATAAAAATCAATATCCGCATCTAAAGTAGCAGCTGAGATCGCGGCATCGTACTCCGTGCGGTCCGGCTCGGTTTCATAGATTATTTTCGGCGACACCTCCACTTCTGCGGTCCAGGGAATCCGTACCCCTAGCCCAAAACCTGCAAATGCAATCGCTTTTGCATAAAACCAGCTCCGATCGTAAGTGATGCTCTTCGACCATTCATTTCCAATCGTAAATCCATTCAGCATTTCCTGTGAATAGGTAGCCACGCCACTCGGTTGCTCTTCAAAGGTCTCTCCCGATTCATAGTTAGTGTGCTTCTCTCCCGGCAGAGCCGCCGGCTTGGGTAGTTCCATAACCGCCCCGTCCACCGGATCCGATTCCAGTATATCGATGGTTTTTGCGACATTCAGTTGCTCCAGCGGAAAGAGAACCCGACTGAACTCAATAGTCTCTGTAATAGTGACCGGCCCGCGATCCATCTGAAGTTCATTCGCCAACTCAGTCGCCCCAATCGAGCCCGCCAATGACGCTTCAGGGTACAAACTCAAATGCCCGCCCGCATCTATAAAAGCCTGCACCAGAGGCATAATGTCGGGCAACTCACTCGGATCCACTGTTACGGCCGGGTCCGTTTCAAAGGCCTCCCCCACAAAATACTCCGTGTTGAAGCGCGTTCCATCCAGCATATAAAAGTGTGTGCTCTTTTCCAGAATCAGCCGGTCCCCCCACTCCTCAAAAGAAGTCTCGGTATACCAATTATCTTTAATGATACCGCCTTTTGCCACCGCACCCTGCAAGGCACTTTGAAGCCGATCCGTTAAATTGAAACCCAAGTCATCTAGCGCTCCAACCGTAAAAACTATACCACTATTCGTGTATATCGGTGTATTTCCTAAGGTCTCAAGCGTTCCGGTTCGCAGGAGTTCATTCGTAAAAGGAACGCTTTCGGCATGGCCCAGAGTCATCGCTCGGCTCACAAGAGCAAGGATAACAAAACCGCGAGGGAATGCCACAGAAAGTCTATTGGCTCTTTTAAGA
>DKOX01000116.1 GCA_002470925.1 Opitutia bacterium UBA7350
CGCCCGTGGACCTTCGCCGCGATCAAGCGCCTCCAATTCCGCCCGCAACAGACCCGGCCCGTTCAATTTGTGGCGCTTCTCAATAACCGCCCCTTCATAGCTCACCTTTCCCGCCTCAAAGGCCCGTTGGAGTCGCGCCCGGCTCACCTCCTCAAACGCCGCCGCAAAGACTTTATCTGCCCGTTCACCCTGCACCGTTTCCGGAACCAGGTATTCAATCAAACGCTCAGCCATTACTCACCTGCTTACGTGCCCATGCCACGTCTTGCGCAATTTGCGCCCGCAAGACCGCTTCCGTTTCAAACTTTTGCTCACCACGTAGGAAATCGAGCCATTCGACCTCTACTGAAGCACCCGCGTCCAGATCAGTCCCATCCAGCACATGCACTTCCAGGGCCGGCTCCGCGGTTTCCGAAACCGTCGGCTTAACCCCATAGTTTGCAATCCCATCCTCCCATTGAATTGCGCCCGCAGCCCGCAACCGCACCCGATAAACCCCAAAACGGGGCAAGCACTCGGGAGCCCAGGGTAAATTCAATGTCGGGAAACCAAACTCGCGACCCTTCCTGGCGCCCGTAACTACCCTTCCGGTAAAACCATAACGGTAGCCCAAAAGGGCATTCACCGATTCAATCGCGCCACTTTCCAGAGCCTCACGAATACGGGTACTGCTGATTGCTTCCCCTTCATGCTGTAATCGCTCCACTACCGTGACGCTCAACCCTGCCGCCTCGCCTGTCTGTTTTAACAGTGCCGCATCGCCCGCCCGTTGCCGCCCAAAGCGGAAGTTTGAACCCACCGAGATCCCTTTCAGGCTCGGCAGGGCGGTCTTTAAAAAGGAGGCAAAATCCGCGGCCTCAATCGCCGCAAATGCAGCATCAAATTGTTTCCCGATCACGACCTGAACCCCTTCACCGTGCAACAAAGCAATCTTTTGCGAAATCGGTAAAATCAGCCGCGTGCCCTCCGCCCCCCGGAACAAACGGCTCGGGTGCGGATCAAAGGTCAAGACGCCGCTCACCCCGCCTGCCTCCTGGGCTCCGGTAATCGCTGATCCAATCACTGCCTTGTGGCCGCGATGCATGCCATCAAAGACCCCAATCGCCATGTAGAAGGGCAACTCCAGCTCTTGCAACGCCTCAAAATCAGATACCCGGGCAGGAAAATTCATCGTATATGCTTAAAGTGCGTGACTCGGTACCGCTTGTAAAACCGGAATCAAATGTTTGCGCAAAGCGGTCGGAGTCGCTTCCGCCAAGGCCTCAAGCGTGCTCCCGTTTTCAATTCTGAAATCCCCAATCCCGGTGCGGCGCAGCACATTCAAATGTGCCCCACAGCCAATTTTTTCCCCGAGATCGTGCGCAATCGTCCGCACATAGGTCCCCTTGCTACAGGCGACCAAAAACGAAATCTCCGGCAGGGCAAAGTCCGTCATTTCAAAACGACTGATATGGATCACCCGTGGCTCCCGCTCCACCGTCTTTCCCTTGCGCGCCAATTTGTAGAGCGGTTGTCCGCCCACCTTCTTTGCCGAAAACATCGGAGGTGTTTGATACTGGTCACCCACAAAGGTTTTCATTTGTGCCAATACCTCCGCTTCCGTCAATTCCGGCACCGGACGTTCCTCGACGAGTTCACCCTCCGCATCCTGCGAATCCGTACTTTGCCCCAATCGCAAGGTCCCGGTGTATTCCTTGTCCATGCTCATGAGGTATTGCGAGACCTTCGTCGCCTTGCCCACCAGAATAATCATGAGGCCCGTCGCCATCGGATCCAGCGTACCGGCATGACCCACTTTTTTCATGTGAAAAATTCGCCGCACCCGATCCACCACATCATGCGAGGTAATGCCCTTGGGCTTGTCGACTAATAGAATGCCTTCAGGGTCCTGATTCATAATTTATTTTTTGGCTGACGCAGGGGCCTCCCCCAATGCCTTGAGGTGTTGGTCAATCGCTTCGATTAGGGTCACCCGAAAGTCATTCAAGCTGCACCCCTGCACATTCAGGCCCGCCGCACAGGCATGGCCACCCCCATGGAATTGCTGCGCTACCTGATCGACCCGGTAAAACGGATCTTTTGAACGCAGGCTTCCCTTGATCGCACCATCGCGCACCTCCAGAAAAACACCCACGTCCACATCCCGAATCGAGCGGGCGTAGTCCACCAAGCCCTCCGAATCATCGACACAGGCCCCGCAGTCCGCATAGACGCCCTCTTCGATCATACCCACACAGACCCGCCCGTTCAGTTCCAGTTTTAAGGAGGCGAGGAAATGTTGGAGCAGCTTAAATTTCCCAAAGCTTTCATTCTCGTAGAGTTCAAAAGCCGCCGCCGCCGGATTCGCCCCCAATTCACAGAGCCGGCGCGCAATTTCAAAGGTCTCCGAAGTGGTTGATGGGAAGCGGAATTGCCCGGTGTCCGTTGCAATGCCCACGTAAAGATTCTGCGCCGTGAGCGCATCCACTTCGTAGCCGTTATCAAAACAAAAGCCTGCCAAGACCTCCGCGGTGGCGCAGGCCGTCCCGATTATCAAATTCCTGCGGGCGTATTCCCGGTTCGAAATATGGTGATCGATGTTCAACTCGATCTCAGGGAAGCATTCCTGCAGTCGGTCCCCGATGCGTTTGCGGTCGGCGCAATCCACCGTTACCGCCACATACCCCGCCGCTTCAAAATCCTCCGCCAATAGCAGCGGTGTGTCTCCCACAAAGGCTTTCAGGTTTTCCGGAACAGGATCTCGGTTCACCGCTACCGCCTCGATCCCCATCGTATTCAAAAGCCGCGTGAGCGCGACCATCGAACCAATACAATCGCCATCCGGACGAAAATGCCCCACTACCGCCACTTTTGAGCCACGTAGATTGTCTATCGATTCGGCAAAAACCACACTCTCCTCAGGATAATATTTATTCATGGGTATCACTTTCATTCAGATCGTCGAGTAGTTCATTGATATAGGCACCCCGTTCCATGGAGGGGTCATAACAAAATTCAAAATTAGGGAAGTATTTCAGAATGACCCGTTTCTTTACCCGTTCGCGCAAATCGCGACCGACCCGCCGGAATAAATCCTGCGCCTTATCGACCGCCGCCGCATCCCCGATCACAGAATAATAAATACGCGCCGAACGCAGGTCGCTACTCGTATCGACACTGCTGATCGTAATGGGAGTGGCCTCACCACGATAGCGCTGGTGCAACTGCTCGCTGATCTCGCGCTGCAACAATTCGTTTACCCGTGTAATACGTTTCGACATAAATTCAAGGGATGGGACCTTAATTTACCGTGCTTAAAATCAACCTCAGCGCAAGGAGGGACGGATCTCCTCAACCTCAAAGCATTCAATGCTGTCGCCCTCTTCGTAGGCGTCGTAGCCTTCGACATTCACCCCGCATTCGTAACCGGCACGGACTTCCTTTACGTCGTCCTTAAAGCGTTTGAGGGTCGAAATCCTGCCCTCGTGCACCACTTTACCCTTGCGCAACACACAGGCTTTCCCGGAGCGCGTGATCGTTCCTTCGGTGACCATACAACCCGCCACCGCGCGTCCCTTCCCCAAGCTGAAGACCTGGCGCACTTCCGCCGCACCGCTTTTGCTCTCGCGCAATTCCGGTTCGAGCAGCGCCGCCATCTCTTCCTCAACTTGATCCAGTAATTCGTAAATGATCTCGTGTTGGATGATCCGAACATCGTGATGCTTCGCGATTCCCTGCACCCCGGTGTCCAATTTCACGTTAAATCCTATGATGCATGAACCGCCCGCTCCCGCGAGGGTGACATCATTCTTGGTAATATTGCCCACGCCCACCTGGATGATATCCAAATCAACCTTGTCGCTTTCAATTTGTGAGAGCGCATTAGCCAGCGCTTCCGCCGAGCCGTGGACATCCGATTTCACGATCAGGCGCAGGCATTTCTTCTGCTGTTTTTCAATCGCCGCAAACAAATCTTCCACCGTAGCGCCACCGCTTTCCTTGGCCTCGCCCTCTTGCTGGCGCGTGTTGGCATCCCGTTTGCGCTGGTAGGTAATCTCCTCCGCTTCGCGCTTCGCAGTCTTTTCATTTTTGCAGGTCACGAAACGATCCCCCGAAGCCGGCACCCCGGACCAACCCAAGACCTTCACCGGGGTGGACGGCGGTGCGGCGTTCAGGGTTTTACCGTTTTCGTCCATCAAGGACTTCACCCGGCAATAGGCTTCCCCGCACAAGAGCGCGTCCCCGCGCTTCAGCGTTCCTTTTTCAACTATCACCGAAGCGGTCGGTCCACGTCCGTGTTCAATTTGAGATTCAATAATAATTCCCGAGGCCGCACAGTCCGGATTCGCCTTTAATTCAAGCACCTCCGCCTGTAAAAGAATCATATCCAGCAAATCCTCAATATTGGTGCCGTTCAACGCCGAAACCTCCACCGTGACCGTCTCACCGCCCCAATCCTCAGGCGCAATGCCCTTCTCCTGCATCTGTTGCTTCACGCGATCCACGTTCGCACCTTTCGCGTCGGTCTTGTTGATCGCCACCACGATGGCATTATTCGCCTGTTGTGCAAATTTCAAGGCCTCCTCCGTCTGCGGCTTAAAGGCGTCGTCCGCCGCAATCACCAAGACCGCGATGTCCGTAACATTGGTTCCGCGGGCCCGCATCATTGAAAATGCCGCGTGACCGGGAGTATCGATAAAGCTGATCTTCTGGCCGTTGTGCGTCACTTGATACGCTCCGATATGCTGCGTGATACCACCCGCTTCGCCGGCGGTCACATTCGC
>DKOX01000117.1 GCA_002470925.1 Opitutia bacterium UBA7350
TTCAGCGAGTCCGAGTTCCCAGGGAGCACCGGCGTGTTGAATGGAAGAACGCGGGGAGGCTCCGGTGCCACCGTCGTAACCGGAAACAAGGATGACGTCCGCTTTCGCTTTGGCGACCCCCGCCGCAATGGTTCCAACGCCGACCTCAGAAACGAGCTTCACGTTGATGCGGGCGTGTTCGTTGGAATTTTTGAGGTCGTGGATGAGTTCGGCAAGGTCCTCAATGGAATAAATATCGTGGTGGGGCGGGGGAGAAATAAGCCCCACGCCGGGAGTGGTGCCACGGGTCTTGGCGATTTGTGGGAGCACCTTGTGTCCGGGTAATTCCCCGCCTTCACCGGGCTTGGCACCCTGTACGATTTTGATTTGCACCTCATCGGAATTGACGAGGTAAAAGCTGGTGACACCGAATCGTCCGGAGGCGACCTGTTTGATGGCAGAGCGGCGCGAGTCGCCGTTTTCATCGGGCGTGAAACGTTCCATTTCTTCGCCACCCTCACCGGTATTGGACTTGCCGCCAAGACGGTTCATGGCGATCGCGAGGGATTCGTGGGCCTCCTTGGAGATGGAGCCATAGGACATCGCACCGGTCTTGAAGCGTTTGACGATTTCGCTGACGGGCTCGACTTCCTCAATCGGGATGGACTTTGCCGCATCGATTTTGAAGTCCATCAAACCGCGAAGGGTAAAGAGATCCTTGGACTGGTTATTGATGACTTCAGAGTATTCTTTGAAAACGGCGTAATCACCGAGGCGGGTCGCCTTCTGGAGCTTGTGAATCGTGACGGGATTGAAGAGGTGTTTCTCCCCGTTGGCACGCCATTGGTAAACGCCGCCGGGATCGAGGGCGGCGTCGCGTTCGTCATCGCGGGGCGCAAAGGCCTTTTGGTGGCGGGACAGGGTCTCCTGCGTGATGGTGCCAAGTCCGATGCCCTCGACGCGGGAGGCGGTCTTGGTGAAGTATTTGTCGATGAGTGGCTGGTTGAGCCCGATGGCTTCAAAGATTTGAGCGCCACGGTAGGAAGCGACGGTTGAGATGCCCATTTTGGACATGGTTTTAATGACGCCGCCGAGGTTGGCCTTGAGGAAGTTTGCACAGGCTTTTTCGGGAGCGAGGGCAACGTCACCTTCAGCGACCATATGGCGGACCGTCTCCAGGGCGAGATAGGGATTGATCGCATCGCAACCATAACCGAGGAGGAGGGCGAAGTGGTGTACTTCCCGCGGCTCCGCAGATTCCAGAACAAGGGAGACGCGGGTGCGGGTTCCCTTGCGGACGAGGTGATGATGCAAGCCCGAGACTGCCAGGAGTGCGGGGATGGGCGCTTTTTTAGCGCTGACCTTGCGATCGGAAAGAATGAGGACGTTGACGCCGTCACGAATCGCGGCATCGGCGTTTTCGAAGAGTTCCTCAAGCGCGGCTTCAAGCCCTTTGCCGGAGTGGGCGGGCTCGGGAATACTGTTATGCCCTGCTGAGAGTCCACCCACGGGGGATTCAAAAGTCATACCGAGGCGCGCTGACTTGAATCCATCGAGTTGGATTTGCTTGAGTTGTGCGAGTTGCCGGTCATCGAGCAGGGGGCTCTCGAACTTGATCATGCGGCAACTGTCGGGGCCGGGACGGGTCAGATCGCCTTCGGATCCGATAAAGGTGACACTGGCAGTGACCAGTTCTTCGCGGATGGGGTCAATGGGAGGATTGGTAACCTGTGCAAAGAGTTGCTTGAAGTAGTTGTAGAGCAGTTGTGATTGATCTGAAAGGACCGCCAGAGGGGCATCGTTACCCATTGAGCCAAGGGGCTGCTTGCCGGCCTGTGCGCTCGGGCCAATAATGAAGCGAAGGTCTTCGAAGCTGTAACCAAAGGCTTTTTGGCGTTGCTCGAGGCTTTCGAAATCATCGGCGGGGAGGGTCTCGACTTCGGGGAGGCGGGTCTCTTCGACAAGATTCTGCTCAAGCCACTCGCCGTAGGGGTGCTCTTCGGCAATCTTTTGCTTCAGTTCAGCATCGTCGACAATGCGGCCTTCTTCCATGTCGATGAGGAACATGCGGCCGGGTTCGAGGCGCCCCTTCTTCACGACATTTTCGGGCGCAATACCTTCCAAAACTCCGACCTCGGAGGCGAGAATGACGCGGTCGTCGGCAGTGACGTAATAGCGGGAGGGACGGAGGCCATTGCGGTCGAGGGTTGCTCCGACCTGAATGCCGTCCGACATTGCCATCGAAGCGGGTCCATCCCAGGGTTCCATGAGACAGGCGTGGAATTGATAGAAATCGCGCTTGAACTGCGGCATGCTTCGGTGGCGTTCCCAGGGTTCGGGAATCATCATCATCATGGCATGCGCGAGGCTCCGTCCGGAAAGAACGAGGAATTCGAGGCAGTTGTCGAATTTCTGAGAATCGGAACCGTCCTCGCGAATGATGGGGAGGAGTTTTTTAAGGTCCTCGCCGAAGACCTCGCTGGCGAGTTGCATTTGGCGGGCATAGAGCCAATTTTCGTTTCCGCGAACGGTATTGATTTCACCGTTGTGGCAGAGATAACGGAAGGGCTGAGCGCGTGGCCAACTTGGGAAAGTGTTGGTAGAGAAACGCGAGTGCGTGAGGGCCAGCGCCGAATCCATGGCCTTGTCGGCGAGATCGGGGAAATAATCTTTGAGTTGCTGGGTGGTCAGCATGCCCTTGTAGGTCATGGTACGACTCGAGAGGGAGCTGATGTAGAATAGGGCTTCTTCATCCTGGCCGCTGTAACGGATGCGATGCGTCACCGTGCGGCGGATGAGGTATAGTTTGCGCTCAAAGGCGAGTCCGCGGTCGCACACCTCAGCGCGATCCACGAAAAATTGACGCATGACGGGTTCGCAGGCCCTGGAAGCCTTGCCGAGGATGCTGCTTACGACTGGGACGTCGCGCCAGCCAAGTACCTTGAAACCCTCTTCTTCGATGATGTTCGCAATCGTAGTTTCTTCGTTTTTGCGTTCCGTTTCGTCTTGGGATAAAAAGACAAAGCCTACGCCGTAATCGCCTTCAGCGGGTACTTCAAAGCCACATTCTGCCGGGCAGACCTTCTTGAAGAAATTGTGGGGCAATTGGATAAAGATGCCGGCGCCATCGCCGGTGATGGGGTCACATCCGCAACCACCCCGGTGATCGAGGTTCACGCAGATTTCCAAGGCTCCCTGTACGATGTCATGGGATTTGCGACCCTTCATGTCGACAATTAAGCCAATACCGCAGTTTTCGTGCTCATTGCGTGGGTCATAGAGGCCTTGTGCCTTTGGATGATGTTGATAGTTTTCCATAGAAAGAATTGTTGGGAAAGTGCTTAAATCTGCATAAAACAGACCATGTTAAGAATTTTTAGCGACTCGGGCTGGAAAGTCAAAAGAGCCGACAAATTAGTGGCTCTAGCGGGTCTGTCTAGGAAAATTACCGGAAAACCCGGTGGCAGCCTCAATTTGACCTAGAAAAAACGAATCGTTTTAGAGCGCATCGCCTCGTGTTCTTCATCGGTGCACGGGGCATTGGTCGGCGCTTCAGGTTTGTCCTGATTGGGCGAGACCAAACCGTTGCTGAGCATATAGTTTTCGACCTCCTCGCCGCTTACGTCCGCAAGCATCTGACCGTCTATTTCCACGCAGGGAGAAAGGGGCTGACCCGATTTGGTGACCATTTCTTCGTATTGGCTCGGGTCGTTGATAATGTCACGATCCTCGTATTCGAGCTGATACTTTTTCATGATGGCACGCACCCCCATGCTCCAGCCGCAAGTAGGTTTCAAATAGGCAATAATTTTCATAAAAAAAAATTGGCTTTAAAAAATGCGCTTGTCAACCAGCGCAATACAAATGGTGCAAAGGGCTTTTATTCGCCGGAATCATCCTCGCTGAGCCTTTTGATGCGTTCACTCCTGAAGCCGGTGGCAATAACATCGATGTTACCGAGCTGTTCAATGCCGAGGTTTTGGGTAAGGGCTTCGCGTAAATGTTCTTGTAAGCTGGATTCAACATCGCGCAGACGTCCGCCACTGGCGAGCTTGAGGCGCACTTGAAAATGGGGAATTCCACGGCGGATGCGAATACTGACGCGCGGTTTACTGACGGACTCAATTTGAGCGCAGGCCGATTGCACGAGCTCGACAATTGCGGAACGGTTCACGATGACCTTCCCGCCTTCGGTGCTATAGGCAATGACACGCTTCGCTCGACAACCGCAAAAGAGACGCATCAGGAGGAGGATGCCGGCGATGCCAAGGAGGGCGCCGCCGTACAGCTTTAGGGGATCAAGGCCTGCAGTGTAAGCAATCCAGTTGTTTAGGAGTGTCTCAAACATGGTGTTCGAGCTCCACTAGTCGGTGTGTGGCTGGCTTTCCCAGTCGTTTTCTGCTGCGGCGTCAGCTTCCTCCTGGGTACGAACGCCGTCGATGATGACATTGACGCGGGCGGTGCTTTTGCTGGTCATTTTTTCAACTTGCTCGGCAATACGCTGTTGGACTTGGCCGGCCACGGAAGCAAGCTCCACTCCGAAGCGAAGGATAACGCGAATCTCGATGTTGTAGTCGCCCACTTCATCTTCGGTTACGCGGACACCGCGTTCATCGCCTTTTTTTGAGAAGATTTCAGCGATACCATCGACAAAGCCGCCGCCAACGGAAACGACGCCGGAGACTTCGAGGGCAGCTAAACGAACGATGTTGGCAACAACACTGTGGTTGATGCGGATGTCCCCAAGGGAGTTATTATCTTCCGAGACGGTGGGGATATGCGTCTCGTTTATAGATTCTGATTGGTTAGTCATTATGCTGAAAGGTTAAAGGCTTCAGTCTTGGGTGTAAAGGCTCTTGGGCACCCGGTCAAAAAATTCTTCAATAAACTTGGTGGTGGCTTTTCCTTTGCGGAACTCCGGGTCGCGGATGATCGCGCGGGCAAAGCTGATATTGGTATTAATGCCGCGAATGAGGTATTCGCCCAAGGCCCGGTCCATCCGGTCGAGGGCGAGTTCGCGGGTGCGCCCAAAGGTGATCACCTTGGCGATCATGCTGTCGTAATTCGGTGGAATGGCATAGCCGCCGTAGCAATGGGAGTCGATGCGCACGCCGTGACCCCCGGGGGAATAGTAGAGGTCAATCATTCCCGGGCAGGGTGCGAAGTTGCGCGCCGGATCCTCCGCGCAGACGCGACACTCGATGGCATGGCGGAGGATTTTGACCTCCTTTTGCTCGTAGCTGAGTTTTTTACCGCTCGCGATGAGGAGTTGTTCCTTCACGAGGTCGATGCCGGTGACTTCTTCGGTGACGCCGTGCTCGACCTGAATACGAGTGTTCATCTCGATGAAGTAATAGTTACCGTCTCCGTCAACGAGGAATTCAACCGTACCGGCACCTTCGTATTTAACGGACTTGGCGAGCTTGACGGCGTCGCGGCCCATTTTCTTACGGGTATCGTCGTTAATAAAGGGGGAAGGTGCTTCCTCAACGAGTTTTTGATGGCGGCGCTGAACCGAGCAGTCGCGCTCACCAAGGTGAATAACGTTCCCGTACTGGTCGCCTAAAAGTTGGATTTCGATATGGCGTGGAGCCTCAAGGAATTTTTCAATGTAAACCTCACCATTACCAAAGGCGTTCTCGGCCTCGTTACGGGCGTTGGTGTATTCCTTTTTGAAAGCGACCGCGTTGTGTGCGGTCCGCATCCCTTTACCGCCGCCACCTGCTACTGCTTTGATAATGACGGGGAAACCTATTTTCTTGGCGACCGCCAGGGCATCTTTGTCATTATTAACAACGCCATCGCTACCCGGAATGACGGGGACTTTGGCTTTCACCGCCATTTCGCGGGCGCGGGCCTTATCGCCAAAATTGATGATGGCATCGGAACTGGGGCCGATAAATTTGATGTTACATTTTTCGCACTGCTCGGCGAAGTCGGCATTTTCTGCGAGAAATCCGTAGCCCGGGTGGATGGCGTCCACGTCGGCAATTTCAGCGGCAGCTATAATGCGGTCCCCCTTGAGGTAGCTCTGATTGCTGGGGGGCGGTCCGATGCAGATGGCTTCGTCTGCCAGTTGAACGTGGAGGGATTGTTCGTCTGCCTGGGAATAAACGGCAAGCGTCTTGATGCCCAACTCGTTACAGGCTCGGACAATGCGGAGTGCGATTTCACCCCGGTTTGCGATGAGTACTTTTTTGATCATGCTGCTTTGAGCGAAAGCTTGATTACTGCTTTACCTTGAAGAGCGGCTGGCCGAACTCAATCGCGTCCCCATTTTCGACGAGGATTTCAGTGATGGTGCCCTTGATCTCGGCCTGGATTTCATTCATGACCTTCATGGCTTCAATAATACAGACCACACTATCTTCGGAAATTTTAGCGCCAACATCTACAAAGGCAGGGCTGTCAGGGGAGGGTGAGCGGTAGAAAGTTCCTACCATGGGTGACTTGACCACACTGGTGCCCGGCTCGTCGCCTGGAGGTGCCGGGGTCTCCGCAGCGGGCACGGGAGCAGGGACGGGAGCAGCGGCTTGGGCGACAGGAGCGGCCTGCAGGATTTGCGGGACAAATTCACCGCTCTTGCGGGAGAGGCGCAGCTTGAAGCCCTCCTCCTCAAGCTCAAACTCGCTGAGTTCCGAGCGTTTCATTAAATCGATAACTTGCTTGATTGCTTTGAGATCCAAGGTCGGGTCCTTTCTATTAAGTTTTGTTCTGTAGGGTTAAAATACTTTCGGTATAATAGCTATGATTAAAATGTCTTTAATATAACTTGAGCTGTATACCTAAAGGCAAGCAAAAGGGCATGGTGTGAGACAATCAACTTTATTCACAAATACGATTGAAACTCATAATTTGCTAAGACATAGATTAAAAGTCATACAAAACAATGAGTGAGCAGATGCCAAAATCCCTTATTATTGCTGGTGCAGGAGGCCACGGGCGGGAAGTGTTGTGGTTGGTTAAAAATATAAATAAGCAGTCCTTGAGGTATAAGGTGATCGGATTTTGTGATGATGACCCCGCATTGAAAAGCACAACTTTCAATGGATATCCTGTACTTGGTAGGGCAGAAGAGATTGCATTGGAAACCACCACTAAGCTCCATTTTGTGGTGGGGATTGGTAATAATGAACTGCGAAAAGCAGTTGCTGTACGTCTGGAATCGCTGGGATGGGAGGCAGAAACTTTGATCGACCCGTCGTCTGTTGTAGCGGATGATGTGAGCATCGGGGCGGGCACTTATGTGGGAGTTTTGGCCAACATATCACCGACTGCAATTATCGGGCGCCATGCTATCGTGCATAACCAAAGTTCAGTTGGGCACGATGTTGTGATGGCGGATTTTTCGCAAGTTGCACCCGGTGGACGCGTATTGGGCCATGTTAATGTAGGAGAATGTGGCTATCTTGGCTCAAATGCGGTCATATGCCCTTCGGTGAATTTGGGAAGTCATGCGGTTTTGGGGGCCTCATCTTTTGCAATAAGCGATATCCCTGAATATGCGGTTGCTCTGGGAGTGCCGGCACGTGTAAAAATCAAAAATAAAGAACCTAGTGATCTTAAATTCAAAGCTAACGATTCATGAGACTGGACTCCCTTAAAGAAATTGTAGCGGACTTATTCGATTTGGATGTCTCAGAAATTCAAAAGGATACAGTTTTTTCATCGCAAGCCTTTTACGATTCATTGAAGGTAGTCTTATTGATGGCTGCTTTGGAGGAAGATTTTGGGTTAACGGTTTCGCCGGATATTGCTGCTGAGTTGAATTCAATCCAAGACATAATGGATTACGCCAAGACTAAAGATTGTTTCTTTGAAGAGTGATGGCTGTTGCTATAAGAGAGTTGCATTATTGTTTGGCTCCTGAGGTTTTGAAGGATCAAGACTTGGAGCAATATCTTGATTCAAAGCAGCTTAAGACTTTAACCAAGATGTCAGGTATACATGCACGGCGAGTTGCTCCGGTGGGTGTCACTGCGCTGGACTTGGCTTTTGTTGCTGCAAAGCGCCTCTTAGACGAAGGGGCATTCTCAGCCGAGCAAATCGATTTGCTTGTTTTTGCGACGCAGACTCCAGATCATCAAATTCCAGCAACGGCTTGTGAGCTTCACGGGAGGCTGGGATTAAGCCAATCGTGCGGTGCATTTGATGTCAACTTGGGTTGCTCGGCATTTCCTTATTGTTTGGCAATCGTTAGCTCGATGATTGAGGCGGGTTTAGCACGTAACGCTATGTTGTGTAATGCGGATGTGATCAGTCATGTCGTGAATCGCAAAGACCGTAGCCTAGCGCCATTGCATGGTGATGGAGCCGCGATTTGTATTCTCACAAAGTCTCCGGAAAATAATGTCGGGCTTGAAGGCTTTTTGATGGGCACGGATGGCGAAAATAGCTCTCAAATTACAATACCGGCCTCAGGTTTGAGGCAGCCCCGCACTGCTGAAAGTAAAATCGAGGAGGCCGATGACGCGGGCAGTTTGCGCAACAAAGAGCAACTCTATATGAACGGCCCTGCGGTCTTTCATTTCTCAATCGATAAGATTCCGTCTGCCATCAACGATTACCTCAAGCAAGAGGGGCTCACGGTTGAGGACTTGGATTTGGTTTTATTGCACCAAGCAAATAAAACGATGGTCGATTTGATATATCGGGCGCTAGATATTCCAAAGGAGAAACGATTTTATTTTATGGAAATGGTTGGGAATTTGGCAGGAGCATCGACTCCAGTTTTGCTTGCAGAAGCTTGGCGCTCTGGCCGTATAAAGCCTGGATATCGCATCCTGTTGGCCTCGTTTGGAAATGGCTTGTCTTGGGCAGTTACCTCAATGGTATGGTCTGACGAGGTTACCTCACTCACAGATTTATCGGTCGAATTTGATAACACTCTCATAGCCTCCAATGAAGTCTAGTAAATTACAACGCGTACAGGTGATCTTTCGAGAGGTGCTGGATGATGAGCGCCTGACTATAACAGGAGATTTTTCGCAGAATGATTCAAGTGACTGGGATTCGGTTGCTACGGTTCAGATCGTATTAGCGACGGAAAGAGAATTTGGAGTTCGCTTGCCAACAGAATTAGTTGCTCAGCTCAAGGATGTAGGGCAACTTTTGTCTGCCTTGCCGGATTGATCGCGAAGTTGAGACTCCATGAATTCCATTACACTAGATGTAGCGAAATTAAAGGAAAGTAATGAAGCAACATTGCTGGCATTGCTGGAGTTATCTGAATCAACTGCACTCAAGGAAGTATGGGCACCGATCATACACGAGTTGAGGCATGCAGGATGCAAGTTTGTCGAGCGATTTGCGCTAAAATGTGATGCCGATGATATTTGGGACGCCCTCTGTGAAAAGTGCTACCTTTCATCGGAAAGTGCTTGGTCTGAGACGCTTGTAGGAAAGTGGTGTCAGGCAAAAGGTTTTGAAGCTCTGGATCGCGATGCCGAAGCGCTATCGCGGTATGAATCGTTGAGCCTTTTTTCCCTGAATGAGCGGGATTCGATGCCTGTCGCTTTAGATGCGGCACACGTTGCTTGTCGTCTTAAAAAGCCTTTGCTTGCAGAGCGGTTTGTGGCGATCGCTACCCAAAATAGCAATGACTACAATACATTGCAACGCGCCGCAAAACTCTACAAACGCATTGACCGGTTGGAGCAAGTTAATGCGAAAAATGGAGTATTGCGTTGCGCTTTACTTTTTTCCAGCACGACTCAATTCTTAGAGCCATTATTGCGCGCGAAAGCACGTTCTCATGGCATATTTTTAGAGATATACAGCTGTGATTTTAATAATTTTTCTCAAGCGATTTATGATGCCGAATCTGATCTTTATCATTTCAAGCCTGATATAGTCATCCTAGGTAGGAATTGGCGTGATTTGAATTTTAGTGGACTGAGTGACGATCCTGAAAAATGGGTACTGGAGAATAGTGAGGAAATACAGCAACATTGGCGCTTGATCCTCTCGAGGCTCAATTGTCGAATCTTGCAACAAGGTTTCGATCTGCCGGAGCACACTTCAGATGGGCAATTATCGGCCTCCGGCAAAACGGGACGCCTTCGTGCGATTCGTGCTTTAAATGCATCACTTGTTGAAAATAAGTTAGCTTTGGTCAGCATGATTGATTTTTCAGGCCTACAGGCACGTGTTGGTTTCAGTACATGGTCGGATGAAAGAATGTGGTTTCTTGCTCGCCAGCACCCAGCTCCTGATGGGCTCCCTTTTGTGGTTAGCGAGTATCTCGCTTTTTTGCGCGCCATTACTGGCAAAACCAAAAAGTTGCTTGTTTTGGATTTGGACAACACCCTGTGGGGCGGGGTGATCGGAGAAGACGGTTTGGGTGGAATTAAGATTGGCCAGGAGACACCGCAGGGAGAAAGCTTTCGCGCTTTTCAGGAGTATTTGCTGGAATTGAAAAGTCGTGGGGTTCTCTTAGCGGTTTGTAGTAAAAATAACGCATACGATGCAAAGCTGCCATTTGAACGGCATGACGGTATGGTATTAAGTCTGGATGATTTTGTAGCATTTAAGGCAAATTGGCAGTCAAAGGACGCCAGTATCATTCAAATTGCTGAGGAATTAAACCTTGGTTTGGACAGTTTTGTCTTTGTGGATGATAATGCTGCCGAGCGGGCACTAATCCGTCGCAAATTACCTGAGGTAACCGTTATAGAATTGCCGGATGAACCTGCAGATTACAAATCAGCACTTGAGCAGGGCCGGTGGTTTGAGGCAATTCATGTGTCAGATGAAGACGCGAACCGCACCCAGGATTACTGTAATCAGGCTCAGCGTAGGAATTTACAAAAATCCGCCTCGTCTTTGGAGGATTATCTCGAAAGTCTGGGGATGAGGGCAAGCCAGGGAGTGGTAGATTCGCAGCGATTGGATCGCATCGCTCAACTGGTTCATCGCACCAATCAATTTAATCTAACCAGTCGGCGACACTCTTTGGAAGCATTGAGTGAAATGATAAATACGGCATGCTATTGGACGCAGTGGTTTTCGCTTTCGGACCAATTTGGTGATCAGGGAATAGTCGGGCTTGTCCTTGTTGAAATACGCGAAAAGGAGTGGCATATTGATACTTTTTTAATGAGTTGTCGGGCAATTGGGCGCGGTCTTGAGGATTATATGCTAAATCGCTTGATGCAGTCTGCGAAAGAAGCCAAGGCCGAAACTGTAGTTGGCTACTACGAATCAACCGCAAAGAATGAGCAGGTTGCCTCGTTTTATTCAGATCGCTCTTTTACGGTCCGTAGCAATACTGAGAGTTTGGTCGTTTATGAAATCGAGGTGTCGGAATTTGAGCCGAAATCAACCACGATTGATAACAAAATGAATGCTTAATCGGTCCCTCTTTTGCGCCAAAATTCAGTGTCCCCGATTGCATCGATTCTTTCAAAGCCTGCTTTTCCTAAAGTTGATTTAGCCTCCTTAATCAGAGGCTCCTTCAAAATTGCAGGGTGAAATTCTACAATGATCTTCTTTAAGTTTTTAAAGTCACTCAAATGCTTTTGTATGAACTCATATTCGCCACCCTCAATATCCGCTACAAGGGCATTGAAGGGCCCATAGTTTTTTTCAGTTGAAGTAGGTGAAATTCCGGAAACAGAACATAGATTTCCAGTCTCTCTAATAGAGCTGGCGCCAACTATATTTTTATTCAAGTGGAATTTTATTTCGGATTTGTCCGATAGAGCACCTGCTAAGATTTCAAAATCAGCCTGATTCCTTTGCCTGTTTTCGCGAAGATAGGGTAGTAGATGTGGGTTTGCCTCAACAGAACATTGTCTACCACCTTTTATTTTACTGGCAATCAAGCAACTCACGACGCCAATACAGGCACCCAGTTCAAGCACATGATCACCTGCTCCTAAATGCCTAGAGATCAACTCACGTTCTTCGGTTTCATATCGACCATTGATAAAGCGTGCATAAAAGTGAACCCTACTCCACCTTTTGGGGACCTTAAAGCTCCCGTGGCTTAATGTGCAATACGGCCTTAATAGTAAGAAAAATGCCCCTAAGAAAAAATTTTCTTCAAAACTAAAAGTTAGCACCAGTAATCGATTAACACGTCTTAGTAGGGTGGACTTTTGCATCTTGAACTTAAAAGATTAGGAGGTCCCTTCTTTGAGCACCAACATGTCTAAGCTTTCTATTATGTCCTCGTATCCGCCCTGTTGACTGAGTTCTTCAAGCTCTTTATTGCTCGATAGTCGAATAAAGAACTGCTCTTTGCGCTGGTTCAGGCCATGTTTTTGAATGTCTTTGAGGGCATTGAGATAATAGCTGTGTTTTTTCTGTTTGTAGCTATTGGACTTCCCGTCAATCAGGTGCCAGAAATAAACGTGTTGAGCGATGCCATTTTTTTCGTATATTCCAAATTCAGCGGGTTCAAAAATTTTTCCATGCTGTTCAAAGGGGACGCTGTATTTGCGTTCGGAGCAAGTCCAGCCATTGATCACCCAGCAGGTGTCCGGGGTATGTGACCCCGCCCAGCGGTAGGAGGCTTTGCCGGGTTTCCAGTAGGCAACGTAGATGCCGACATAGGTGTCGCCACGGTGGTAGGTGCGGAAAATGGCATCGTCAAAATTCAGGAAATCACTGATTCGAGCGCTGGCCTCGGGAGATTCTGCCATGTCATGTTCTTTAATCTGCCATCCAGCGAGTTGTTTGGGCAGGATTTCAGCCAATGGTTCCTTTAGGCTGGGTTCAGGAGGTGGAACGAGGCTAAAGTAAGATCGGAATCCGAGCACCGCTAGCAAACAGGCTGCAAGGAATACGAGAATGACATTTTTCATAGAGGCTCAGCATTAAGGTTTTATGCTGCTGAGTCAATGCAAGTTGCTCTCGGAACCCAAAACCTGCATGGGGCTTGGGCGTTATTTAAGTTGTCATTTTTACGATATTAGAATTTCTACTTACCAGGGTTTATGAGTTTTCAGAATTCAGCGATAAACAAGGGGCTGCCGCTTGAGCTTCCCATTTTGGGGGAGTGTACCATCCCGAACCTGCTGGATTGG
>DKOX01000001.1 GCA_002470925.1 Opitutia bacterium UBA7350
TGGCGGAAAAATTATTTCTCCGTCTGAGGCCGTCATTGATCGAATCTTACAAGGGTGAATTTCGGGCGCTTGAAGCGACGGCTATGAACAGGGCGATGCGGGCAAGGTGGGGCAGCGAGTGTGATTCGATCACTGCCTATGCGCTTGTGGAATCGGTAGATTTTTTAATTCCCAAGCATACCGCGGCGTCGCAAATACTTGAGGCGGCGCTCGTTGGCGTCCCGGTCGAAAAAGAATTGAAGCTGCTTCAAAGCGAAATAAATCCAGCGAATCCCGATGCGGCGTGGTGGGAAGCGGGCGTGGAAGCACTGCATCGGCGTTCCGACGGTTCGGTGGATTCAATGGAGGAGTCGCGCCAATGGCTGGAAGCTTTGGCAAGGATGGACGCTTTCCGGGATGCCTTGAATATTCGCAATTTACGGGAACTGGGGGTGCAAAGGGTGGATGCGGAAGTGCGAAGTGTCATTGCGCAGCGACGGCGGGCAATCCTCAATGGGATGCTGCGGGTCAATCCGCTTTATTATAATACCGCTCAATCACTGGGACGTTTTTACGAACAGATATTATTTGAGGAACCAGGCTACCGCCGCACCCGTACTTTAATTGATTATTTGAATGACTGGAACGCGGCGCTGCGTATGCAGGCTTTAGCAGAGCGTGCCTTGAATGATCCTAAAGCAAAAGACCAATAAGAGATTTAGCGAAAAGGATCATCACAAACAACACGAGCGGGTCGGCGATCCCGCATGCAATCCTGCCCCCGAGGCAGCCCCTGAAAACTCTCTACCTCATTGGATTCCCTTTATTGAGATGTGACCCAGGAGTAAACCGAGCGCCACCGTGGCAAAGAGGGTAAACAGGGCCGCCTATGCAGCAGTCCGTGTAAAACCTGAAAGTCCATGTTTATTGATTCAACAATTGCAAAAATGCGGCCTCACTCAGAACCGTGACCCCGAGTTTTTCAGCTTTCGTCAGTTTTGAACCGGCTGAGTCGCCTGCCAGCAAATAATCGGTCTTGGCACTGACACTGGAACTGGTGCGGCCTCCCGCCGCCTCGATTTTCTCAGTGGCCTCGGCGCGACTCAGGCTGGGCAGGGTGCCCGTCAGTACAAAGATTTTCCCAAGCAGGGGCCCCTCGTTTGAGTTTTGCTTCAGTGTCGATTCAAAGTTCAGCCCCGCGGCGCGCAGGCGTTCGATCAAATCACGGTGCTGTTCGTCCGCGAACCAGGCGGCGATACTTTCTGCCATGACGCCGCCTATTCCATCAATCGATTCCAGTTGATCGACGTTCGCGCTAGCGATGGCATCTATGGATCCCAAGTGCATTTCCAGATCTTTGGAGGATTGTTTTCCGACGTTTGGAATCCCCAGTCCATGAATCAACTGCCAGAGCGCACGATCTTTACTCGCTTCGATCGCTTCAAGCAGATTGTGGGCAGATTTTTCGGCAAATTTTTCCAGTTCGAGTAATTGCTCCGGCTTGAGCTGATACAGATCTGCCGGATCGCGCGCCAGTCCGCGTTGAACCAATTGCTCGACCACTGCGGTGCCGAGATGCTCAATATCCATGCAAACGCGACTCGCGAAATGGCGCAGGCTCCGGCTTTGTCGTTCGGGGTTGTCGCGTGCATCGACCCGCCATGCCGCACCGCCGGGTTGTCGCTCCGCTTGAATCCCGAGTTCAAGCAGGCGGGTTTCGAAATCGAAGGGCTTACTGTCCACCGGGCGTTTGCCGAGGTTGACTGATAGGATTTGCGGGATGATTTCACCGGCTTTTTGAACAAGAACGGTGTCGCCAGGCCGTATGTCTTTGCGTTGAATTTCGTCCTCGTTGTGGAGGGTGGCGCGGGAAACAACGGTACCCGCCAATTGAACGGGTTGAAGAATCGCAACCGGGGTCACGGTGCCGGTGCGCCCCACTTGCATGTGTATTTCCCTGAGGATCGTTTCGGCGCGCTCGGCCTCAAATTTGTAAGCGATCGCGCCGCGTGGAGCTTTGGCAGTGCTACCCGCCTCTTCCTGCTGCGAGATCGAATCCAGCTTGATAACGGCTCCGTCGGTGGGATAGGCAAAGTCCTGCCGCCGCTCATCGAGTTCTTCAATACAGGGCCAGACCGCATCGATCCCGGAACAGGTCCAGAATTTCTCAAGGACCGGGCAATTCCATGCGCGTAGTTTTTCCTGAACCTCGGATTGTGAGCGGAAGCAGTTATCGGGTTTGCAGGCACCCAAGCCGTAGAGGACGATCTCCAGTTTGCGCGTGCGGGCCTCGTTAGGATCCAAGAGCTTCACGGTTCCGGCAGCGAGGTTTCGAGGGTTAGCGTAGAGCGTCTGGCCGTTTTGCTCGCGCTCGTTGTTGATCCGCTCGAATTCACGGTGCGTCATATATATCTCGCCACGGATCTCGAGTATTTCGGGGGCGCCTTCGAGGTATGTTGGCAAATGCTCCAAATGAGATAAATTTTGCGTAATGATATCACCCTCAACTCCATTGCCCCGCGTGACCGCCCGGACGAAGTGACCCTGCTCGTAGGTGAGGCTGACCGCCACTCCGTCGATTTTCGGCTCAATGATGTAGTGCAATGCCTGATCGGGAAAAAGTTTTTCAAGACGTTGGCCAAAGGCGAGCAGATCGGAATGGTTATAGGTGTTGTCGAGGCTCAGCATCGGTTTGCGATGGGTGTAGCTCTCAAAACCTTTTGAGCGGTCATCACCCACGGCATGGCTGGGGGAATCGGGTCGATCGAGCTCGGGGTGCCGGGCTTCAAGTTCCTGGAGGCGTGACTTTAAGCGGTCGTATGCCTGGTCATCGATTGTAGGTTGCGCTACTTGATAGTAGCGGGCGTCGTGCTCCGCAATTTTGGCACGCAATTGCGCTATTTCTTGCCTAGGGTCTGACAT
>DKOX01000078.1 GCA_002470925.1 Opitutia bacterium UBA7350
GTCAAGCTGGGGGGATGTTGATTGTGCGCCAAGGCTGGATCTTGTTGCTGCTGACCTTGGGGGGCAGTGTGTTGTCGGTGTTAGTGGGCTGGTCGCCGGTGCCGTGGGCGGCGGGTGAATGGGTGGACGAGGGTGAGATTTCAGTATCAGCGGCGCGGGGGCAAGCGGTGCTCTGGGTGGATGCGCGGACTGCGGCTGAGTATGCGGAGGGACATGAACCGGGTGCGATTCATTTGAATGAAGCGAATTGGGGGACGGGGGTGATGGAATTGATGATGGTTTGGCTGGAGGAACCGAGGGTGATGGTGGTTTATTGCGCGGAGGCGGGTTGCGGGTCGAGTAAGCATTTGGCAATGCGTTTGCGGGAAGCGGTGACGGGAGCGGAAGTTTATTGGTTGAAGGGTGGCTGGGAGGCCTTGCAGGAATGAACTCGAGGTTTTGGATTGGCTTGTTTTTGCGGGTGGTGCTGGGGGTCGCGTTTGTGTGGGCGGCGGCATCGAAGTTGCGCGATCCGCTGGCGTTTGCCAGGGCGGTGGAGTCCTATCAAGTGGTGGGTGCGGACTGGGCGCGCTGGGTGGCGTTGGGTTTGCCCTGGCTGGAATTGTGGGCAGGGCTGGGGCTTTTGTTCCCGGGTGTGCGGCGGGGGAGTGCCTGGGTGATCGGTCTGCTTTTGCTGTGCTTTATGGGGTTGCACCTGAGCGCGTGGTTACGAGGTCTGGAGGTTGACTGTGGTTGTTTTGGTTCGACGGGTCTGATGGCGCCGTATGCGGTTTTGTTGGTACGCAACGGTCTATTGCTCTTGGGCGCGGTGATCTTGATCTGTTGGGATCGCGAACGGGGGATTGAAGGAGAGGTGGAGCGTTGAAGCGCTATGGATGGCTGGTTATGCCAACGCTGGTGCTGGCGGGCCTGGCATCGGCTGCGCCGGAAGTGGAATTGGAATGGGAACGGACCGGGGCGGAAGTGGAAATGGGGCCGGGGGATGCGGAGGTGCGGGTGGAATACCGCGTCAGGAACACGGGCGCTGCGGAGCTGCGCTTTAATCGGGTGGAGAGCAGTTGTGGTTGCACGGCTGCTTTGCCGGCGAAGCGGGTGCTGGCTGCGGGGGAATCGACAGTTGTTAAAGCGGTTTTCGAGAAAGGTAAACGGCAGGGGCGCAATGAGAATGTGCTGCGGGTTTTCCTTGAGGGGATGCCGGAACCGGTGGCGTATTTGAAATTAGCGGTGAATATTGTGGAGGCGATGCAGTTGCAGCCGGAAATCCTTTATTGGAAGCGCGGGATGGTAGGGCCTCGGGAGGTGCGGGTACAGTTGCATCCCGATCATGCGGCGCAGCTGGGTGCGCTGAGCTTCAATGGAGATCTTATGAGGGTGAAGGCGGAGCCCGATCCACAGACGCCGGGGCAGTATGTCTTGATGGTTGAACCGGTCGCTTATGAGCGGAGCCTGCGGGAAAAAGTGGTGGTCCGGGCCTTGAATTCCTCGGGTGCGGTGGTCGGGGAAAAGACTTTGTTTGTCTTCGTGCAAACTTAAAGGCTTGGCCCGGATGCGCTGCTAGGGCGGCGGTCGGCTTGGGGGCTCGCGCATGGGGTATTTGGAACATCCATGCTTGATATCGGATTTTTCCGAGCTATGATTGAGGGGTATTCAAGTTGTTTTATCGGCAACGCGCAGTCTTACAGTCAACACTCCAAAGCCATGAGTCTTTCACGTCGCAACTTCCTCAAATTTTCAGTTGGATCGGCCGCGGTCTTGAAGAGCAGCACCGCTTGGGCGGAGGCCGCTGCTAAGGTGGTGATTCCGAAGCGGAAATTTGGCCGCCACGCCGACATGTTGACGGTCGTGGGTTTTGGAGGGCACACGCTGTATATGGCGGGTTCGCAAAAGGAGGCCAATGCGATTGCGCACCGGGCGCTGGATCTGGGGGTGAATTTCTTTGAGAATGCCTGGGATTACCACGGCGGGAAAGCAGAGGAATACATGGGTGAAGCGTTAAAAGGGAAGCGTGACTCGGTCTTCCTGATGACGAAGTTTTGTAATTACCACAGCAATCATTACACGCCGGATGTGGCGGGTGCGATGCGGATGCTGGAGGATTCCCTGCGCCGCCTGAAGACGGATCATTTGGATTTGTGGATGCTGCACAATGTGAGCAAGGATGATGCCCACGATACCTATCGCAAAGAGGGCGCGATCGAAGCAATGGACTTAGCGAAGCAGCAGGGTAAGATTCGCTATACCGGATTTACGGGTCACACCGATCCCCGGATTCACCGCGAAATTATTGAGGGGGGCTATCAATGGGACGCGACGCTGATGCCGGTTTCAGTAGTGGGTGCTTTGAAATCCCGCGCCTTTGAAAGCGAAATCATGCCCTTGTGTGAAAAGCATGAAATCGCAGTCTTGGGTATGAAGGGATTTGGTGGGAGCCGTCGCACCCATCTGCACGAAAGGACGAGCGTGCAGGAAGTCTTGCAGTATGCTCTGAGTTATCCGCAGGTCTGCTGTCATGTGGTCGGAGTGGACAAGATCGAATACGTCGATCAGGCGGTAGCCGGTTGTGCGGCGCAACCCTTCAAGGCGGAGGAACGCGCGCGCTTTGCGGTGAATGATGCGCCGGATTCCCCCGATTACGCTGCGATGCAGCACGGAGCGGAATACTACGAGGCGGCCTGCAGTCACCGCAGGCAGCACAAGGCCTAAAGGCGATTAATGCGGTTGGCGAGGAAGCCCGCGCCGAATCCGTTGTCGATGTTGACGACGCTGAGTCCGCTCGCGCAGGAATTGAGCATCCCGAGGAGGGCGGAGAGGCCTTTAAAACTGGAGCCGTAACCGACGCTGGTGGGGACTGCGATAACGGGGGCATCCACGAGGCCGCCTACCACGCTGGGGAGGGCGCCTTCCATGCCCGCCACCACGATAACGACGCGGCAGGCTCGAATGGTCTCGACGCTGGCAAGGAGGCGATGGAGTCCGGCGACTCCGGCGTCGTAGATTGTTTCAACGGGGTTGCCGTAAAATTCCGCGGTGAGGCGGGCTTCCTCCGCAACAGGCAGGTCGGAGGTCCCGGCGCAGACGAGGGCGATTTTTGTCGGGGCGGGCGCCGGGGCGGCATGCAGGCGCGTGAGGATTCGTGCCTGTGGGCAATAGTTGGCGTCGGGAAAGGTTTGGCGCAGGGCTTCCGCGCTGACGGGGTCGAGGCGGGTCACGAGGGTGTTCTGTTCCCGCGTTGCCATGCTTTGCATGATCTCGCGGATTTGGTCG
>DKOX01000073.1 GCA_002470925.1 Opitutia bacterium UBA7350
GATCCGGATACCTGCTCGATTATCCTGCAAGGAGAAGGCGGTCACATCCCCAAAAAAACCGCACGCCTTGAAGTCGGCAACGCTGGAACCGCGGCTCGTTTCCTAACTGCCCTACTGGCAATTGAAGCAGGCGGATGCTATACCCTCGATGGTGACCCCGCGAGGCGTGAACGCCCGATCTTTGGCCTGCTCAAGGCCTTGACTGAAAACGGTGCGGCAAGATTTGAATTCCATGACAAGCCGGGACATTTCCCCTTTACGATGCATGCCGAAGGTTTCAAGGGTGGCGCCGTTGCGGTGGACGCCTCTGCCAGCAGTCAAATCTTGTCTGCCCTCTTGATGGCTGCGCCTGCCGGCCCCGCCAACGTCCAGTTTATTGCACCTCATGTGCGACCCGCCTACATTGCCATTACGCTCGCCGTTCGACAGGCATTTGGGGCCGACCCGGCATCACCGGACGAAGTCGGTGCCTATCTCCTCCCTGCGGTTCATTATACCGTCCCGGAGGGAGGCTTTTATTCCATTGAACCCGACCTGTCTGCAGCCAGTTACTTCCTTGCCCTCACCACCCTTCACGGAGGCAGTCTGCAAATCCCCAATCTTAACCCCGACCCCCTTCAGGGAGACGCTCGCTTTGTGGAAGTGCTCCAACCGCTTGGGCTTGAAGTTCAGCAAAACGCCTCCGATTGGATTGCTCGAGGGCAATCAATCACTGCTTTTCCTCAACAAGCCACCGCAATCGACTTTGCCAACTTCTCCGACACCTTCCTCACCTACGCTGCCCTCTCCCCCCTGCTCGGCGCAGAAATATCGATCAAAGGGATCGCCCATACCCGTAAACAGGAAACCGATCGACCCGCAGGTATGGTCCGTGAATTACAGAAACTGGGTCAAGCCGTCAGCCAAACCGACGACAGCCTTACCATAAAACCGGATCTTAACGCCCTGAAAAAATGCGCCTACGAGGCGCGCGCAAAGCACCAACTGCTTGAAATTGAGACTTACGAGGATCATCGTTTCGCCATGAGCTTTGCAATCCTTGGAACCTACGACCTCCTCGAAGACGGACAACCCTGGCTCGCGATCCAAGACCCTCTCTGCTGCGGCAAAACCTTCCCGGACTTCTTCCAAACCCTCGAGAGCCTGCGCCATGCATGATGCCGCCTTTATAATTGTGGCGATCGATGGTGGTGCCGCCACCGGGAAATCCTCCACCGCCCGAGCCCTTTCCCAGCGCCTGGGCCTCATGCATGTCAATACCGGCGCGCATTACCGCACCCTCACTCATGCCCTCCTTGAGGCGGGCGCAGATCCGAATTGCCCGGAGCAAATCCCCGCCCTACTGCAATCCCTTGCCGTCGAAACCCGCCTCATTGATTCCAGCGCACAACTCGCGGTCAATGGCAGCGTTCCGGAAGAAAGCGCCATCCGTTCACCTCAAGTCAATGCCGCCGTTTCCCTGATCGCCGCCCAGCCGGAAGTTCGGGATTTCCTCTTTCAATACCAGCGCAATCAGGCACAACTCGCCCGTGAAAAAAAATTTCCGGGCTTGGTTATGGAAGGCCGCGATATCGGCTCCGTCATTTTTCCCGACGCTGACTTTTGCTTCTTCCTGCATGCGGACGCCAAAACCCGCGCGGCGCGGCGCGCCAAAGAAGGGCTGACCGATTCCATATCACAACGTGACGAAATTGATTCTACCCGAAAGACTGCTCCCCTCACTTGCCCCGAGCATGCAGTTAAAATCGACACCGGCCCGCATTCACTCGAAGCAGTCGTTGAACTCATTTGCGAACATATCCACTCCTCCAATGGCTGAACGCAACATCCTCATACCCCCGCTCTATAACGCCACTCGAATCCTTGCGGATGGGTTCTTCAGTACCTGCTATGATTTTGAGATCCATGGTGCCGAAAATATCCCCCTGCAAGGCAGCGTCATATTTGCCGCCAACCACGTCAGTTTTTTCGATCCCCCTGCAATTGGCGCGCGCATCCAGCGCCAAATCAATTACTTCGCCCGCGACACGCTCTACCGGGGCTGGTTCGGCAAATACCTGCTCGCCCTCGATACCATCCCGGTAGCACGCGATAACGCCGAGATCCGGTCGCTCAAGGCAATCTTCAAAGCGCTAAAAAAGGAAGGTGCGGTTGCGATTTACCCCGAAGGCACCCGCTCCTCCGACGGACTGCTCCTACCCCCAAAACCCGGAGCCGGCATGATTGCCTGTAAATCCCGCGCCACCGTAATTCCAACCCGGCTCTTCGGAACCTTTGAAGCATACGGACGGCACCGCAAAATCCCCTCCATCGGAGGTCCGATTGATATTGTTTACGGTGCGCCGATTTCAAGCGAAACGATTGACCCCGGACCCGAACATCCCGAACGTTATCTCGAAGCTTCACGTCGAATCATGAAACACATCGAGGCCTTGCAAGCACCGAATCCTTCCATCATTTAAAAGAGTATACCACCCATCTTATGAGTTCTGCCTCCGATCGCTACGCCCAACGCGGCGTCTCCTCTTCAAAATCAGAAGTGCACGCCGTAGTCGATCACCTCGACCGCGGAATTTTCCCGGGCGCCTTCTGCAAGATCGGCCCCGACGTCCTGACAGGCGACCCCACAAAATGCGCAGTCATTCATGCCGATGGTTCCGGTACGAAAAGTACCCTCGCCTACCTTCACTACCGGGAGACCGGTGACCCTTCCGCTTTCCGGAAAACCGCCCAAGACAGCCTCGTGATGAATATTGACGACCTCCTCTGCATTGGCGCCATCGATCGGATCCTCATTTCCAGTACCATTAACCGCAACGCCCGCGCCATTCCTGCGGAGGCATTGGGTGCACTCATTTCCGGCACCGAGGATTTCCTCAAGCGACTCCGCGAATACGGCGTAGGTGTGATGAGTGGTGGCGGTGAAACCGCGGACGTGGGTGACCTGACCGGAACCGCAACCGTTGATTCCTGCGCGGTTGCCGTGATGCCCCGGGACGCGGTCATTGACAATGCCAAGATTTGCCCCGGGCTCGCGATTGTTGGCCTTGCCTCCGCCGGCCAGGCAAACTACGAGGATTTTGAAAATTCCGGCATCGGTAGCAATGGGCTCACCAGCGCACGCCACGATTTGCTTGCGCCTTACTATCTCGAAAAATACCCCGAAACCTGCGATCCGCGCACGGACCCGGCGCTCTTGTATTGCGGTCCCTACAAAATGGAAGACCCCTTGCCGGGATCCAAACTGAGCGTTGGCGAGGCCCTGCTGAGCCCTACCCGTACCTACGCCCCGGTCATCCGCGACCTCCTCGAGGCACACCGTTCAGCAGTGCGCGGATTGGTGCATTGCTCCGGCGGCGGTCAAACAAAATGCCTGCGCTTTGGCTCTGGCGTTCACTTTATCAAAAACAATCTGCTCCCGGTCCCACCCATTTTTGAAGCGATTCAAAAAGCCAGCAATACAAGCACGGAAGAAATGTTCCGTGTCTACAACATGGGGCACCGCATGGAAATATATTGCGAACCAGCAGCCGTTCCCGAAATCATTGCCCTCTCAGAAAGTCACGGAATCCCCGCGCGCGAAATCGGACACACCGAAGCAAGCACGGAGGCAGATGCCCGCAATCACCTGAGCATCATCCATGACGGCAAGACCCATACCTATCTCCTCGAGGCCTGATAGACGGGGAACCAAGACTAAAAAAGACTGGCTATATCTGCGCTGCAGTCATTTATTTCCTCTGCCCTGTTTCAGGGCGATTTTTCATAATGGTGTTTTCGCGTCTCCAGTTTTTAGCTTCCTGCTCCATACTGATCACCTCCTGTATTTTTGCGCAGAACCGCGAAATGCTGGGTGAATATCGTATTGGGATCGTGGGACAAGACCGGGAAAACAGTATTTACCAGGCTACCCAACTCGGGGCGATGGACGCCGCACATGCCATCAGTAAACGTGATTCCATTGATATTGAGGTGGTCGTACTGACCCCTGACAGATCCCTGGGGCAAGACCAGGAAAGTTCGCTCAGCAAACTTTTCATCAATAATGCGGACGGTATCATCATCAGCCCGGGCACCGAATCCACCACCCACTCCGCGATTCGCTTTGCCCAGGAACAGGGACAAAAAATAATATTTTTTGAAACAGATCTCGAGAATTTCAATCCGCTTGCCGCGATTGTCGCAGATGAATACAAAGCCGGCTTTCTCGCGGGGCAGACCATCAAGGAATCGCTACCCTCGCGCGCGCGCATTGCCATCCTCATGGCAACTAACCCCAACTTCGCCCAGAAAGAACGCCTGCGCGGTGTCCGCAACGCGATTGGCTACAAAGCAATTGAAGCCATCGTCCAATGCGAACCTAATTATTTTTCAGCGATTGAGGCAATTCGCAACGCCGAGGACAATGACCGCAACGATCTCATCAACGGATGGATTTTCCTCGATGACTGGCCCCTCATTGGCATGCCCGCCTACCCGTGGAAAGCGGGAGAACGCCCCTCCGTTGCAATTCAATCATCCCCCACCGCCTTTATTCACATCGACCAGGGTTATTTGAACGCCCTCGTTGTTCATCCCTATTACGAATGGGGGCGCATGAGCGTTGAAGCTCTGGTTGAGTGCCTGCATAATGGTAAATTACCGGATTCGCCCCGCATGGAAACCGAGCCTCAGGTAATCAATCAGTTCAATATTCAGGACTACCGAAAAAAATGGCACCAGTGGCTTCAATAGCCCGGGCCACCTCGCCCAGGCTATCCCAACACCAAGACCGCAACACCGAAGTAGATAATCAGCCCCAGCACATCCATCACCGAGGTGATCAAGGGCGTGCTCGCAGTCGCAGGATCCACGCGAAAGCGGCTAAGGATAAATGGCAATAAGGCCCCGAAGGTGTTCGCTGAAAAAACTATTAGCGTCATACTCAAGCCAACCACCCAAGCGATTTCGTTGTTGCCACCGTAAAGCTGACTCATGAGACCGGCAATGACTGCCATTGCCGCACCCAGCATCAGCCCAACAAACACCTCCTTTCCGGTGGCCTTGAACCAATCCTTCAATTCAAGATCCCCCGTCGCAATTGCACGCACCATCAAGGTAGAGGACTGCGCCCCGCAATTACCCCCGCCTGCAATTACCAATGGCATAAACAGAGCCAACGTAATGAAATCCCTGACATACTCCTCGTAACTCGCGATGACCGCCGCCGAGATTAGGTTCACAAAAATCAACACCAGGAGCCATACAATGCGCTTGCGAAACAAATGCAAGGGAGCCGCCATACTGTATTTCGTCTCCAGCGGTGCCATCGCGACACTCTTCTGAATGTCCTCCGTCGTTTCCTCCTCGGCCACGTCCATGATATCGTCCACCGTGACGATGCCTACAATGAGACCATCCGAGTCCACCACCGGCAGCGCGCTAACATCATAGCGCTGAATCATTTCAACCGCCACCTCACGATCCTCGAAAGCCGAAATGCTCACGCAGTTGTAATTTAACATGTCTCCAATCGCCCGATCCAGCGGAGCCATGATCAAACGCCGCATACGAACAATATCGACCAACTTGCCATTCCCGTCCGTTACATAAAGAATATTGAAAATCTCCGAATCGCGCCCGTATTTACGGATGTGTTCCAAAGCGACGCCAACCGTCCACTCCGCCCGAATTCGGATGTAGTCCGGCGTCATCAAACGTCCCACACTTTCTTCCGGATAACCCAGCAATTGACGCGATTCCGCCAAGTCCTCCGGCCCCAACAATTGCATTAAACGCCGCGTCACCTGTGCCGGCAACTCCTGCAACAGCGCGGTGCGGTCATCCGGACTCAAATTGGCCAGGAGGCTTCGAGTGTCCGCATCAGTCAAAGCCTTCAGGAAATCATCCTGTGCCTCCGGATCGAGGTACGAAAATACATCCGCCGCCCGTTGCCGCGGAAGGGCGCGGTAGACAAGCATCTCCTGTCCCTTTTCCAAATTGATCAGCAGGTCTGCAATCTCGGGATCCGCCCAACTCTCAAGCGCCGCGACAACCGCAGGATAGCGTTGCTCGGCAATCAACTGCCGGACCTCCGCTTCTGTGCTTTTAACTTCCTCGTTCATTGCGTTGAACAACTAAGCCTTTCAAGGCAACTAAGTAAAGACACGAAAAGACAAGATTGTTTTTGCCCCTCGCATTTCAAAGGCTTGAGTCTTGTGCCTTTGCCATTTTGCTACATTTTTTTACCCATGTCACATATAAGAACTGCCGCGCGTGCCCTCATCATCGAAGAAGGCAAACTCCTTTCCATAAAAATGCGCGACTCCACCGGCATCTTCTATATCCTTCCCGGTGGTGGTCAGCAACACGGCGAAACCCTCCATCAAGCCCTTGCCAGAGAAGCGCAGGAGGAAATCGGCGTCCCCATTGAAATCGGCGAATTTGCCTTTGTCCGTGAATATATCGGCAAAAATCACACCTTTCGCGCCACCCATGCCAATTTCCACCAAGTCGAATGCATCTTTCATTGCACGCTTCAAACCCATGAGGGCCTCGGCACCGGGACCGAGCATGACAAAAAACAAATTGGTCTTGAGTGGATTCCACTCACTGAAATCAAAGAACGTCGCCTGCTTCCCGAGCTTATAAAATCTTTTTTCACCCCGATTGGCTTTATCGCAGAAAAATGCTATCTCGGTGACATCAACTGAACCTTGAAAAATTTGTCCCGAAACCATGCGAGCCAGCAGCCAACGATTCAGCCAAGAGCATCAAAACCTCGCCGGAGGAGGTTGGCTCTCCTCCATGGACTGGGTTAACCCCCTGGCGATTGCCCTACTCTGCGCCACCGGCATACTTTTCATCTTCTCGGCGCAGGCATCCCACGCCGGCAATGATTGGCAGAAACAAATCGTCTGGACCCTCCTCGGTTTTTGCACCTACGTCGTGGTCGCAGTTGCAAATTACAAAATCTTCCTGTCCTACGCCCATATACTCTATGCCCTCGGCATCGCCGGCCTCCTCCTCGCCCGACCCGAAAGCCCATTCAGCGTCGAAATGATGGGAGCCCGACGCTGGGTTGACCTCGGGATCACCACCGTGCAACCGACCGAGGCCGCTAAAATCGGCACCCTAATCATGGCATCCAGCATTCTGGCTCGCTCAAAGGTCGGCTCCATCAGTGAATCGATCCTTGTGATTGCCAAAGTCGCCCTTGTTTTTTTGTTACCTATGTGGTTGATTTTTATGCAGCCTGATCTAGGCTCCTCGCTTGTTTTTCCACCTATGATTTTTGCACTTCTATATATTTCCCGCCTCTCAGGGAAATTCTTCCTCAGTGCATTCGCCATTTTTATGCTCGCTGTGTCAGTCGTCGGTATTGACATTTACGCCTACAGCCAGCACCTCGAACGCGCCCGCCTCATCAAGCAAAGCGACTCTACTGCGGTTTCCGCGGAGGCCTACCGTTCAATCCTACCAATCCACAATTATCAACGTAACCGGATCCTCGCCTTTGTTGCACCAAAGGTCGTCGATCCAAATGGCACCGGCGCAAGCTGGAATGCCATGCAAGCAAAAATATCAGCCGCCACGGGCGGTGCCACCGGGAAAGGCCTCTTAGAGGGCACCCAGGCACAACTCGGTTATCTGCCAAAGGCGGTCGCACACAACGACTTCATTTTCTCCGTGATCGCGGAAGAAACTGGTTTTCTTGGAAGCGTCTTCATTGTAGGGCTCTTTGCCATCCTTGTCACCAACGGCATCCGTATCGCCGGACTTGCTAAAGACAGATTTGGAATGCACCTCGCCTGCGGCGTTAGTGTCCTCTTCCTTATCCATTTTTTTATCAATATAGGCATGACAATTGGCATTACCCCTATCACCGGACTGCCGCTTCCCTTTTTAAGCTACGGAGGTTCCTTCGTCTTGAGCTGTTTTTTTCTCCAGGGTCTCATCCAAAGTATCTACAGGCACCGCAAGGACTACACCTGACCCCATGCCGGTACCCGACCTATGAGTGAAAACTTCAAAGACGTGGCAACCTCCCATTCAACCCGGGAAACTCCCAAGCCATGCAAGAATCAAACACCATCCATTCCAACGACAATAACAACGAAGCGCCCAAGGCCGAAAACTACGATCTAGACCTGACCACTCCGCCTGCGGAGGAAAAAGCAGAGCGAATCAACCCCCGGGAACTTCGCGACGCCGCTGCCGAGCGCGCCAAAAAGCAACCGCTCGTCAGTCGCATCATCAAGGCCATTAAAAAAGAAGACAAGGCCTTCTCGGAACTCATCATTAACTCCGAACCACTCGAAAAGCGCGTCGCTCAATTAAAGGACGGCGTCCTTGAAAAATTCGAGGTCGAGCGCGCCGGAGACGCACGCGAAGTCGGCGCCATCTTCAAGGGACGCATCCAAAACCTCGAACACGGCCTCAAAGCCGCCTTCGTTGATATCGGTCAACC
>DKOX01000072.1 GCA_002470925.1 Opitutia bacterium UBA7350
GATTTTAAATACAAACAAGCCACGATGCTCCCATCGATTTCATAAACGTGATAGTCGTTGATGCTGTTCTCGATTTCCTCCTGGTTCCGCTGGCGCAGATGCTCTGCACGGACCGCGTTTCGCGTAATATTGTAGATCGAATACGCTTCTTCGGGCTTCGCGGGGCGGATGGACTGGTAGTCGTTTCCGTAAACCATCGTGCCAATGCCGACCTTGTCGAAGACCTCATTCAGGAGGGCTCCAAACTGACGGCCATCAAGAATGTGGGCACGGGGTGTTCCCGCCCTCAGAGTTTGCGCGGCATTTTTCAATTTGCTCAATAAACGATCGGGAATACATTCGGGATTCGATTCCAAAAGATCCTGCAGTTCTTCAAGCGAAAGGTTTTTAATGGGATTCTGCTGGAGCTTCAGCCCATCGTGCGCGGTGAGGTAAATCAATTTGGTCGCTTCCAGTTTTTCAGCCAGCTCCGAGGCCAGCATGTCAGAGTTGAGCCGCAGGTTCTCTCCATTCCGATCCTGCGCAATCGGAGCAATAAGTGGGATCGTATCGGCTTCCAGCAAACGCTTCAGGAGCGGCAGATCCAGTTTGTCCACCACGCCACTCAAGAGTTGATCCACCCCGCCAACCACGCCCGCTGCCTTTGCCCGTACCGCATTGCAATTCACGCAACGCAGGCCAATCCGTGTGAGCCCCTGCATGATCTCCTGATTCACGAGGGCGGATGTTTCTCCTGCGAGCGCGAGTGTGGTCGCATCGGTCAGCGCCTCGCCGTGGGGGTTGGTGATTTCCAGTGATCGGGACTCCGCCAATTCCCGGAGTTGTTGCCCGATGCCATGAACGAGCACGACGCGTATGTGGAGCGAGCGGAGCACCGCAATATCCAGCAACACATTCTTAAAATTCACATGCGCAATGAGGCTGCCGTCCAAAGCGATCACAAAGACATGCTCGCGAAACATGGACACGTATTTTAAAATACCGCGCAAGTCGGTCGGCTTAATCGCGGTGATGGCGTTGATTTCGGGATTCATGGAAGTGATACCATAATTAAATGTATGCAAAGGCAGAGCTTGCAAGGCGCATGTTAGACCCGCCATTTTATAGCAATGCAACCCGAAAGCAGTAACGCTTTGCCACACGGCTTGATTGAGCCAATTGAAAGCTTGCTCGCCTGGCTCGACCTGGAGCGCGGGCTCTCAGTCAACACCATTGAGGCCTATGGCCGCGATTTACGACAATGCGCAAACTTTCTCCACAAGCGCGGCGTTGATTCATGGACCGTGGTCACGCCTCCCATGCTGGCCGAATTCTCCGCTGAGCTCGCCAAAGCGGATTTTGCCCGCAGTAGCCAACTGCGTAAAATCAGCGCGATCCGAATGCTCGCAAAACACTTGGTGCGTGAACAAGTCCGCCCCGATAACTGTGCGGAACTCCTGAAGGGGCCACACAATAAACGAAAACTACCGGCCGTGCTGACCCGTAGGGAAGTTGAAGCCTTGCTCGACGCACCATCGCGGCACAACCCCCTGGGGCTGCGTGACCGTGCCATCCTGGAGCTTTTTTACAGCAGCGGACTACGGGTCACTGAATTATGCAGCCTTGACCTGCAGAACGTTCACCTCGACGAGGGATATTTACGCGTCCTCGGGAAAGGTCGCAAAGAGCGTATCGCCCCAATCGGAACCGCCGCCATCAAAGCCCTCCGCGGTTATTTGACGCTGTCCCGTCCGGCTTTGGTAAAAGAAGACACCGGCAGTGCTTTTTTTCTCAGCAATCGGGGCAGGGCGCTCTCCCGGAAAATGATCTGGGTGCTCATAAAAAAACACGCCCTAACCGCCGGGCTTAAAAAAGATGTAAAACCGCACCTCCTGCGTCATTCCTTTGCCACGCATTTACTGGAGGGTGGGGCCGATCTGCGCGCCATTCAAGAAATGCTCGGACACGCCGATATTGCCACCACCCAAATCTATACCTCCCTCAGGTCGGAACAATTGGCCGATACCCACGCCCTGCATCATCCCAGATCGAAATTGGAATAATAACTTGCCTGGCGTGACTCATGTTATTAAATTTTTTACTTATTAAATTTGATCTCTATGTGGCGTTACTCACTCCTAATTCTTTTTTTGGCGCAGGGCTTTTACCTGCACGCTGCTATCAATATTGATGCCTTCAGCACCCTGGAGAACGATCGCTTTTCCAACGATGCGCAGTTCATCATGAACCAATATGATCTCTCGGGGGTAGCAATAGCGAACAATGGCCGCTTTGTCACAATGGTCAGCAACAACGTCTTCATTAGTGCCCATCACTTTTATCCTGCTAACGGAAGCTCAGTAACTTTTTACGCCACAAATGATCCCTCCGGAGGCAGCGCCGTGCGCACGGTTCAGAGCAGCCAGCGCATCGGCACCACGGATATACGAATTGGAATCTTAAGTGCACCGCTTTCCAGCGCCTATCAAACCTACAACTTTTCCACCGAGGACATCACTTCCTTCTCAACCGGCCCTAACGCCTTTACGCGCTCCGACATCTATCTGAAAAATGCATATATTCTGGGGCGATCACCCAGTGCCTTTGCCACCTCACAGGATCTCGCAGTAGGCCGCAACGTCATCGACAACTTTGGTAATGCAACGGTTTCCGGAACAACCGATCTTGCCGCCATTTCGACGGTCAACAACAACGGCGATACCAATTACGTGACACACGAAGCCCAGCTCACGGTTGGGGATTCCAGCGCACCGATGTTCATTGACGACGGAAACGGCGAACTAACGATGGTTGGCACCAACTGGTTTATCGGCAACGATGGTAACAATGACATTAACGGCCAAAGCTATCTCGGCAACTATGATACCGAGATACAGAATTATATAGTGGCCAATACAGTGCCTGAGCCTATGGATTTTGCCTTATGGCTCGGCATCCTTGCGCTCTTCGGTTGTACTCGCCACCAACGACGATCGTGCCATTTATAAAATTTGGTACTCGGGGAGGGACTTGAACCCTCACGCCTTACGGCACCAGAACCTAAATCTGGCGTGTCTGCCAATTTCACCACCCGAGCATTCCAAGCCTGTAGCTATCCGCAGTTGTGGCTCAATGTCAATCCTAGGCTCAGTCCAACACAGCTTAATTATACGCACAATAAATATTATGTCTAATAGCATCTTGGAGCGTTCATTTGTATAAACCCTGCCCTATGATTCCTGAAGACCTTGTTATTTCAAATTTTATATAATGCCGACTGTGCCTTCCGGTGGGTCGCATAAAGTATATTGAAAAAGCAATAAATTCGCATTGACAGGGGCAGCGGCGGGAAGTTTGCTTTTTCGCTTTTCCAAAAACCAATGAAGACAACTCTTTCAACCAGTTCTGACCACACCAAAGCGTGGTACATTGTGGACGCCGCCGATGAGACCCTCGGTCGTATTTCGGTCAAGATCGCCAATGTTCTGCGTGGTCGCCACAAGCCGACCTACACGCCGCATGCCGATACCGGCGATTTCGTTGTGGTTGTAAATGCGGAGAAGATCCAGGTCACCGGCAAGAAGAACACCGACAAGCGCTATATGTTTTACTCCGGCTGGATGGGCGGCGACAAGCACATCACGATGGAAGACATGCGTGCCAACAAACCCGAGTTTATCATCGAACACGCCGTTAAAGGCATGCTCCCGCGCAACAAACTCGGCCGGCAAATGATCAAAAAGCTCAAGATCCACACCGGCCCGGATCATCCCTACCAGGCACAACAACCCAAGCCCTTGGTATAATCCACTTTTAAACCATGACCCAAACCGTAGAAAACACCTTTGTAACCGTTGGTCGTCGCAAGACAGCCACCGCCCGTGTGCGCCTTACCAGCGGCACCGGCAAGATACTCATCAACGGGAAGTCCCCTGCTGACTATTTTAAGGCGGAGGACTTTACCCGCGCCGCGCTTTCGCCGCTCACCACGGTTGAGATGGAGAAGGAAGTCGATATCACGGTAAACGCCAAAGGCGGCGGACTGAACGGCCAAGCCGGAGCGGTTCGCCTCGGCATTGCCCGCGCTCTGGAAAAGATGAACGAAGAACTCCGTGTTCCGCTCAAGCAGGAGGGCCACATGAAGCGTGATCCCCGTGGTCGCGAACGCAAGAAGTCCGGTCAACCGGGCGCACGCAAAAACTTCCAATTCTCGAAGCGTTAATCACACCGCGGCTCAAGGACGCAAATTTGCAAACCCTCCATGGCCGTTTCATTACGTGCCAGTGGAGGGTTTTTTGTTTTCCAATTTTTTGATCCCACTCCATTATCCAAATTTTCATGAATGCAGCAGTCATAGGCGCTTCCGGTTATTCGGGGGTAGAACTCGTTAAAATCCTCGCCCTTCACCCTCAGGTGGCGTTGGCGGCGGTGACTTCGCGCACCCTCGTTGGCGAAAAGGTTGCAGATTCTATGCCTGCCCTGCGGCACCTTTTGGGGGATTTGAAATTCGAAGGGTCGGACCCCGCCGCGCTCGCAGCCCGGGATGATCTCGATCTTTTCTTTTTGGCGCTCCCGCACGGCGTTGCCAGCGAATTTGCCAACCCCCTCCATGAGGCAGGCAAAGTAGTGATCGATCTGAGTGCTGATTTTCGCCTGAACTCCCCTGCCCTCTACGAGAAATATTATGGCAAGGCGCACCCCGCGCCGGATCTGCTCGCCGCCGCACCCTATGTCTTGCCGGAGTTAGCCGGCGGGGACTGGAAAAATGCTTCCCTCATCGCATGCCCGGGTTGTTATCCAACCAGCGTGCAGTTGCCGCTGGTTCCCTTATTGCAGGATGGCTTGATCGATATCTCCGGTATTGTCATCAACAGCTACAGTGGCGTCAGCGGAGCGGGCAAAAAGGTCGCGGAATCGTTCATTTACGCCGAGCGCAACGAAAGTATGGTTGCTTATGGCACCCCCGTGCACCGGCATTTGTCGGAAATCGAGGAACAGCTTTCTGCGTTTTCCGGGAAAGACTGCGTGGTGCAATTCAACCCACACCTCGCGCCGATGACGCGGGGCATTTCCACCACGATCGTGGCAAAGGCAAACGGTACTTTGGCGGAAGTCTATGCGAGCTGGGAAAAGGCTTATGCGGAGCAACCCTTTGTCGGGATTCTGCAAAGTGGTGTTTTCCCGGATACCAAGCACGTCAGCGGCACGAACCGGGCGGATATCTCGGCGGTCTACGATGCGCGGACCGGGAACTTCGTCCTGCACGCCGCGATTGACAATCTCCTGAAAGGGGCGAGCGGTCAGGCAGTGCAAATCATGAATCTCAAATACGGATTCGAGCAAACCGAGGGACTCCTTTTTTGACCGTGTGTGCAAATCCATCAGTTGAATTGCTCCAGGAATCGAACGGTCTGTCTGACTGTCCGGGTTTCAAGATGGCGGGGGTCGCAGCTGACATCCGTGAAAACGGTGACCAGGAGCGGCTCGATGTCGCCCTCCTGCTGGCGAATGCGCCCTGCCCGGCGGCCGGGGTCTTCACGCTCAATGACCTGTGCGCCGCGCCGGTTTTGCTCTGTAAGGAAATGCTGGAAAAGAGCGGTGACCGTATCGCGGGGATCGTGGTCAACAGCGGGAACGCCAACGCCGCGACCGGTGAACAGGGCATGCTCGATGCCAAGCAAATGTCGACCTTGGCGCAACTTCAAACCGGAGTCGGCTCACCCTTCCTCGTTTGCTCAACGGGTCGTATCGGACGGAAATTGCCGATGATGCGGATTGATGCGGGCATCAGCAAAGCCGCGCAGCAGCTCGCCGCCGACGCAACAGCATCCCAAAATGCCGCAAATGCGATTCTAACGTCCGATACCCGCAACAAATGCGCAACCGCTACCTTTGAGGTGGAGGGTAAAAAAATCACGGTCGCAGGCATCGCCAAAGGTGCGGGCATGATTGAACCCAACATGGCGACCATGCTGGCTTTCCTGGTCACGGACCTGCAGGCAGACGCTGCCAATTTAAAAAGCGTGCTGAAGGACGCCTGCGACCAAAGCTTTAATTGCATCTCGGTGGACGGCGACATGAGCACCAATGACAGCGTCCTTATTATGGCGAATGGGCAAAGCGGGGTCACCCTCAGCACTGACCGCGACGATGCGGTGCGGCTTGCTTTTGCGGATGCGGTGCTCCGGGTTTGTTCACAGCTTGCGGAAAAAATCGTAGGTGACGGCGAAAAGGTCACGAAGCTGGTGGAGTTGAATGTGCAGGGTTGCCCCAGTAAGGCGGACGCCGAAAAGGTCGCACGGGCGGTTGGGAATTCACTCCTTGTTAAGACTTCCTGGTACGGGAATGATCCCAACTGGGGTCGGCTTGCCGATGCGGCGGGTTACGCCCGGGTGGGGCTCAAGGTCGAACAACTCGATATCAGCTACGATGATTGCCCGGCGCTTATCAAGGGCGTGCCGCAGGACGATAAAATCGCGGACTGGAAGGCGATTGTCTCAAAGCCGCGTTTCTCGATCACGATAAACTTAAATCTCGGCTCCGGTTCCTATCGGCTTCTGAGCGCCGACCTCAGCGAAGCGTATGTCGATTTCAACAAAAGCGAATAAGCGAGCCCTCTTTAATCCAATGAGCGACGTCCACAAACTCGACATCACCACCAAAGCCAGAGTATTGCTCGAAGCCCTGCCCTATTTGCAGCGCTTCCGGGGAGCAATCTTTGTGGTCAAATACGGCGGCGCTTTTATGGACGACGCCAATCCGGAAGTGCGCTCGCGGGTTGCTACCGATATCGCCTTTCTCCATGCCGCCGGTATCAAGGTAGTGGTGGTTCACGGCGGCGGCAAGGCGATCTCCCGCGCGCTGGAGGCCGCACAGGTGGAGACGCGTTTCGAGCACGGCCTGCGTGTTACCGATGCCGATACAATCAAGGTGGTCGAGCAAACCCTCAACAAATCGGTCAATTATGACATTTGTGACTTGCTGACCCGGAAGAACGCCCGCGCCCTCGGCATCCCGGGCAACAATTTGCTGGTCTGCGAAAAAAAGAAAATCGTTCTGGATGGCGAAGAACTCGACCTCGGCTTTGTGGGTGAAACCCATACCGTCAAAACCAAGATTATCAAGAAGGCCTTGGATGACGGCTTTATCCCCGTCATTTCCCCGATTGCCTGCGATGAAAGCGGGCAAATTTACAATACCAATGCCGATGCTGCCGCCGCCCGGGTCGCGGGTGCCTTGCGCGCGCGCCGTCTGGTCTATCTCTGCGACGTCCCCGGTCTTATGCGGGACGTCAACGATCCCGGTTCCCTCATTTCATCCATTTCTGCCGATTTGGTCGATGCGCTGGTTGCGGACGGAACGATTAGCAGTGGTATGATTCCCAAGACAGATAGCGCCGTAAAAGCTTTGCGCAATGGCGTGCATCGCGTTCATTTTATTGATGGTCAACAGAACCACAGTCTTCTGCTCGAAATCTTCACCGATGAAGGTGTTGGAACTGAAATTGTGAACAGTTAATCCCCTACCCGATGTCGCATCATTCCAGTCTTGCCAAGAATTACGGTCCCACCCCGTTTGATGCAGTGCGGGGTGAAGGCGTCTATTTGTTCGATGCCGCCGGCAAGCGCTACCTCGATTTCAGCAGCGGGATCGCAGTCAATGCCCTGGGGCACAGTCACCCTGCCTGGGTGAAAGCAGTACAGGAACAGGCGGCTGCTTTGGTGCACTGCAGTAACCTTTTTGGTATACCCGAACAAAAACGACTCGCCGACCGGCTGCTGGAACGCGCCGGACCGGGCCGGGTCCTATTCTGCAACAGCGGTGCTGAATCCAACGAGGCCTTGATCAAGCTCGCCCGTCTACACGGTCGCGCCTCTTCGGGTGGAAAAGACGGGGCGCGCTACGAAGTCATTTGTGCCAGCAATGCTTTTCATGGCCGCACCTTCGGTGGGATGGCCGCCACTCCACAGGAGAAGATCCAAGGGGGATTCAGGCCCATGCTGGCTGGCTTTAAATTTGGCGAACTCAACAAGATTGAAAGTTTCGAGGCGGTGATCGATGACCAAACCGCCGCGGTGTTCATTGAGTCCATTCAGGGCGAAGGCGGAGTCTTCCCGGCAGAACCTGGATTTTTGAAAGCCTTGCGCGCACTGTGCACCGAGCGCGGCGTGCTGCTCATGCTCGATGAAGTCCAATGCGGGATTGGGCGCAGCGGCCACTTCTTTGCCTTTGAAAAGAGCGGGGTGCAGCCCGATGCCATTGGAATGGCAAAAGGTCTGGGCGGCGGTTTTCCGATTGGGGCGATTTGGATGTCCGAATCCTGCGCCGAGCTTTTTAAACCGGGCTCCCATGGGACAACCTTTGGCGGGAATCCGCTGGCATGCGCCGCAGCGCACGCAGTCCTCGATGTAATCGAACAAGACGACCTCCTCCAGCACGTCCGAAATGCTTCCAAAGCCTGGCACCTCGAACTAAAGGCCTTAATCGGCAAATTCCCCAATCTCATTGCGGAACTGCGCGGCGAGGGCTTTATGGTCGGGTTGGCTTTAAAGGATCAGATGAATGCGGTCGTCACGGCAGCGCGGGAAAAGGGGCTGCTCATTGTTCCGGCCGGCCACCAAACCATCCGCCTCCTCCCGCCCCTCATCACGACTCCCGAACAACTGAACGAGAGCGTGGAGATCCTCGAGCAGGTTTTTGCCGATCTTTCCTGATTTTAACCCTACCAACGGTTACCAACACCTTATCGCTATGCACCACTTCCTAAAAGAAACCGATTTTACTTTGGATGAAGCGCAGGATGTCTTCAAAATGACACAGGCCTTCAAGGCGGATCGCCTGAATTGTCCCGCCAGCTTGAACATGCAGTCCTGGGGGCTTCTTTTCTACAAAAGCAGCACCCGCACCCGCGTCTCCTTTGAGGTCGGGATCAACGAACTCGGTGGATTCCCCATCGTCCTGAATGCCCAGAACACCCAAATCGGGCGCGGGGAAAGCGTTGCGGATTCCGCGAAAGTTTTGTCCCGCTACTTGCACGGCCTCGTAATTCGCACCTTTGATCACGCTATTATCGAGGGCTTCACTGCGAACGCCACCATGCCTATTGTGAATGGACTGACTGATTTTAATCATCCCTGCCAACTGTATTCCGATCTCTTTACCCTCCTTGAGCGCTATTCGCCCGAGGCAGTGGACCTTGCGAGCCTGCGCGGTAAGAAGGTCGCCTTCCTCGGTGACACCGCCTGCAATATGGCAAATTCATGGATCATCAGTGCTGCGTATTTTGGAATGGAGATCGCCTTGGCAGGCCCCGAAGGCTATGCACCCGGCAAAGAATTGGACAACGCCCTCGAAACCGATGGCCTTTCGCGTAACTACCACTGGACCACCGATGCGGCGGAGGCGGTGCGCGATGCGGACGTTGTTTATACGGATGTATGGGTCTCGATGGGCGACGAGGACGAGGCGGAGGCGCGCCTCAAGGAAATGGCGCCTTATCAAGTTAGCGCGGATCTCATGCAAGCAGCCAAAAGTGACGCCTATTTCATGCACTGTCTGCCGGCGCATGCTGGCAAGGAAGTCAGCCAAGCGATCCTCGATTCAAGCCAAAGTATCATTTTTGATCAGGCTGAGAACCGTTTGCATGCCCAAAAGGCGATCCTCGCCAAGCTTGCCACAATGAATAAAGCATAAAGCCGTAAAATTTCCCGCATAGAGTTGAATTTGAGTTGTTCTAAAAGCAGGGGGCTACCAAGCTGAGACTTTACGGATTCTTACTCTATGCGACCAACTTTATTTCAGGGCCAACCCATCCTCTCAGAATTTCGCCTCCAGGCACTCATTGCGGCGCTCAATGATGAAGGCGGCAAGCACCACACCGACGCGGCGGCGCGAGTTGAATCCATTGATGCGGTTGCGATCTATTGCCTCCAACTAGACAAAGCACTCGACCCGCAAACCGAGGAGCGCGCCAAGGCGCTTCTGAATGCCGAGGGTGCCTTCGTGCGCGAGGGAGGCTTCTTTGTCACCCCCCGAAAGGGAACCATCTCTCCCTGGTCCACAAAAGCCACCGATATTTTCCGCAATTGCTCCCTCGATGGAATCCAACGCGTTGAGCACGGCATTCATTACCGCCTCCTCGACAACTCGGGTAATCTCATAACAGCGGAGGCCCTGGGATCAGCGCTCTATGCATTACATGACCGCATGACCGAGGCGGTCTACGAGAATCTTTCTGATTTCTTCGCGGAGCAGGAGCCCGCCGCGCATCGAGTTGTTCCATTGCTCGCCGAGGGTGCGCAAGCCCTACATCAAGCCAACAAGGATTGGGGACTTGCGATGAGTGACGAGGAGATTGATTACCTTGCAAACGCGTATCAGCGTATCGGTCGTGATCCAACCGACGCAGAGCTTGTAATGTTCTCACAGGTAAATTCCGAACATTGCCGTCATAAAATTTTCAACGCCGATTGGATCGTCGATGGTGAACGCAGTGAGCAATCCTTGTTCAAGATGATCCGCAACACCCATGCCTTGAATCCCGAAGGGGTGCTCGTTGCGTATTCAGACAATTCCGGGGTATTAGAGGGCACAAAGGGCGATTGGTGGGAAGTTGAGCCCACCGGCGAGCATCGCTACCGTAAAACTGCGACCACCCTCGATATATTATGCAAGGTCGAGACCCATAACCACCCCACTGCAATTTCTCCCTTTCCGGGTGCTGCGACCGGAGTCGGCGGTGAAATCCGCGACGAAGGCGCAACCGGTATCGGCGGGCGCCCGAAAGCAGGGCTTGCTGCTTTCATCACCTCGCACCTGCAAATCCCGGGCTATCCCCTGCCCTGGGAGAAGGACTTCCCGGAACATCCCTCCCGTATGGCGAGCCCGCTCGATATCATGCTGGAGGGTCCAATCGGGGGTGCCGCTTTTGGCAACGAATTTGGTCGCCCACAACTCTGTGGCCTTTTCCGCACTTTTCAGATCGTTCACAACAATTCGCACCGCGGTTACCACAAGCCCATCATGGCTGCGGGGGGCATGGGTAATCTCAAGCGCGAACATGTTGCCAAGAAACCGATCCCTCCTACCGCTGCAATTATCCAATTGGGTGGGCCTGCCATGAAAATCGGCCTCGGCGGCGGAGCCGCTTCTTCCATTGCAGCCGGCAGTCAATCCGAGGCGCTGGACTTCGATTCCGTACAACGCGGCAATCCCGAAATGCAACGCCGTTGCCAACAAGTCATCGATGCCTGTATCGCGCTGGGTGAGCAAAACCCGATGCTCTCGATCCACGACATCGGGGCGGGAGGGCTGTCAAACGGTTTGCCGGAATTGGTTGAAGCCACCGGTGGCAGCTTTCATCTGCGCGCGATTCACAACGAAGACCGCAGCATGAGCCCCATGGAAATCTGGTGCAATGAATCACAAGAACGTTATGTCCTCGCGGTCAATGCCGACCGACTCCCTGATTTTGAATCCCTCTGCCAACGCGAACGCTGTCCTTTTGCGGTGGTAGGCCAGGCAACCGATGACGGTCAACTCACCCTGTACGATGCTCATTTTAAGAATACGCCGATTAATTTGCCAATGGATGTCTTGCTGGGAAAGACCCCGAAGCTCCTCCGCGAGGTCAAGCGCCAACCCGTCACAACCCAAGCTTTAGACGAACAAAGCATCGATCTTGAGGACGCCATTGACCGGGTTCTGCGTTTCCCCGCAGTCGCCGACAAAACTTTCCTTATTACGATCACGGACCGCAGTATCACCGGGATGGTCAGTCGTGACCAAATGGTGGGCCCCTGGCAGACTCCGGTTGCCGACGTCGCTGTGACTACTGCCTCAATGGACAGTTATCAGGGAGAGGCTATGGCAATGGGCGAGCGCACTCCCATCGCCGCGCTCAATGCCCCCGCTTCCGGGCGGATCGCGATCGGCGAATGCTTGACCAACCTCGCCGCCGCGCATGTCGGCGCAATCGGAAACATCAAACTTTCCGCGAACTGGATGGTCGCGGCGGGCGAAGGTGGTGAAGACGCCAATCTCTACGACACCGTCAAGGCAGTGGGAATGGAATTGTGCCCTGCGCTCGGCATTTGCATCCCGGTCGGCAAGGATTCTATGTCGATGCGCAGTTCCTGGCAGGACAGCAAGGGCGCTTCCCATAAACAAGTTTCACCGCTCAGCTTACTCGTCACCGGCTTCTCTCCCGTTCAGGATGTGCGCCTGACCCTCACCCCGGATCTCAAATCCAACACCAGCCATTTGCTCTTGATCGATCTCGGCGCTGGTAAAAACCGACTGGGGGGCAGCGCGCTGGCGCAAGTCTACAATCAACTCGGCGATACCGTACCCGATCTGGATGACCCTGCCCTTTTCCGGCGCTTCTTTGAGGCCATTCAAGCCTTGATGGCACAGGATAAATTATTGTCCTATCACGACCGCTCAGACGGAGGACTGCTCGCCACGGTAAGCGAGATGGCTTTTGCCGGACGGAAAGGTCTAAAGTTGGTACTCGATTCCCTTATTTCCGCCGGTAAGCAGAGCGAATGGCTCGCGCCGCTCTTTACAGAAGAGTTGGGAGCCGTCATCGAAGTAGCGGAGAGTGAACTCGAGTCGGTTCAATCTATCCTGGAAGCACATGGACTGAGGGAAGTAAGCCATCACATCGGGCAGAGTACCGAGTCCCAAACCGTTGCGATCCATTTAGCTGACACCGAGGTTTTCTCGAAACCACTGCCTGAACTCAATCGCGCGTGGTCCGAATTAAGCTACCGGATGCAGGCAAAACGCGACAATCCGGATTGTGCCCAAGAGGCCTTTGATGCCCTTCTCGATACTTCCGATGGCGGTCTCCTCGTAGAACCGTCCTACCATCCCGAAGAAGATCATGCCGCCCACCTGGCTCGTTTCAACATCACGGGTTCCCGGCCACGCATCGCAATCCTGCGCGAACAGGGCACCAATGGTCAAAATGAAATGGCCTTCGCCTTTGACCGGGCGGGCTTTGAGGCAGTGGATTTGCACATGACCGACCTGCTCAATGGCAATGCGAGCCTGGATCGCTTTGCCGGACTGGTGGCCTGCGGTGGTTTCTCTTATGGGGATGTGCTGGGCGCAGGCTCCGGCTGGGCAAAGTCCATCCGCTACAACGCCAGCCTTAAGGATCAATTTGCAGCCTTCTTCGCAAGACCCGATAGTTTCAGCCTGGGGGTTTGTAACGGCTGTCAAATGCTGGCGCAACTCAAGGACATCATTCCCGGCGCGGAGGACTGGCCGCAATTCTCCCGCAATCGCTCGGAGCAATTTGAAGCACGCTTCTCGAACGTTGCAGTTCTCGATTCGCCGAGTCTTTTCTTTTCCGGGATGTCGGGTTCCCTCCTGCCGATTCCGGTGGCTCACGGCGAAGGGCGTGCAGATTTTTCCAAGACAGGTAGTTTTGAGACCTGCCGGAACAAGAATTTGATCGCCATGTGTTACATCGATGGCAGCGGTCAGGCGGCGGAGCACTACCCCGCCAATCCAAACGGTTCACCGGAGGGAGCGACCGCCTTTACGACATCCGATGGTCGCGTTACGATCATGATGCCTCATCCAGAGCGTTGTTTTCGCGCGGTACAGATGAGCTATTGCCCTGAAGGACAGTTTCCCGGTGAAGCCGGCCCCTGGCTCAAGTTCTTCCAAAACGCCCGATCCTTCCTGGTATGATTTTCGGGAATATCCCGTGTTAAACATCAAGCATAGATCTCAACTAAATTAATTCCAGAACGGGCCGGAACTTACCTGCTTTGCGGCACTAGCCTCGGTTGCAACTAGGCTAGCGCTGGCGCGAGGCCTCAACGGAACGGTATTTCTCCCGTTCCTTCTCAAACTTCTCGCGTTTGCAGTTACAGTGCAAGCAAAGGGGCGAGTTGTAAGCGAGTACCAGGCGTTCGTGAACCTTAAGGGGGCGCTCCTGGCCGATTTCCACCAAACGAAGGGCATCGCCGCAATTCGGAAAGATCGCCCCCAAAAAAGCGTATACATGATCGGTGGTGGTTTTCTTGCTCGGCTCTGACACGCTAATTAGGTTAGGTGGAATATTTAAAATTTCCAGCCCTTAGCGAATTATTTTTTCATCCAATTCAGATTGATCTTGGTGCCTTTGCCCTGCTTCCCGCTTTTTTTGGGCAGGCGGGTCTCGATCCATTGCAGAATATCACCCCTCCCCTTGCCCGTTTTTGCGGAGCAATTAAAAATGCGGTTGGGTTTAAGTTTCCACTCAGCCAGCGCTTTCTCAAATTGGGAGGCGTGGTTGCGCACGGTTGTATTGGAACTGCGGTCGGTCTTGGTGAGAATCAGTGAGAACGGAACCGTACATTCTTGTAGCCACTGCGCAAAATACAAATCCTGCTCCAGTGGTTCCAATTGAGAATCGACCAAGAGAAATACCTGCTCAAGGGTCGAGCGCTCCGTCAAGTAGGTGCTCACATCCTGATTGAAGTCCAACTGTTTGGCTTTAGAAACTTTCGCATAGCCATAGCCCGGCAAATCCACCAAATGCCATTGTCGGTTAATGCTGAAAATATTAAGGCAGCGTGTTTTGCCGGGCTTGCTGGAGGTGTGGGCGAGTTCCTTGCGCCCCGTGAGCATATTGATGAGCGAGGATTTCCCGACATTGGAGCGACCGACAAAAGCAAACTCAGGAAGACTTGCGGGCGGGATGTCTTCATAGTGCGGACAACCAAAGCGGAATTCTGCAGCGTCAATCTTCACGTACTTGATAATTATTTAATAATGCGGTGGTTTTTGATCGGCGGGCATTGAGTCCCCCGAACCGTCCAGTGATTTAATCTTCTCTTCCTGCCGCTGCACCAGCTTGGCCAATTGCTCGACTTTTTGGGCGAGTCGATACTGCTCGGCATCCTGTTCCTCGACGTGGCGCTCAAGGTGTGTGAGCTTACGTTGCAGTTCAATGATGGGGTCTTCCGGTATCATCGCTCAATCCTTTTCCCCGAGCAAATATTCGGGGTTTAGTTTTTGAAGGTCCTCCGGAACAAAAAGGCCGTCCTTACGGATCAATTCACCGTCAAAATAAATTTCCCCGCCCCCGTATTCGGGACGTTGAATATGAACCATATCCCAGTGAACCTGCGAGCGGTTGCCGTTGTCGGCTTCTTCATATGCCTGACCCGGGGTAAAGTGGAATGAGCCTGCGATTTTTTCATCAAAAAGAATATCACGCATGGGTTCCAAAATATGAGGATTAAAGGCGATGGCGAATTCACCGATGTAGCGCGCCCCGGCATCGGCATCGAGGATTGCGTTGAGGTGTTCGTTGTTGGTGCCCGAAGCGTGTATGATCCTGCCACGCTCAAATTTCAAATGCACGCGATCGAATGAAGCACCCTGATAAACGGTGGGCGCGTTGAAGCTAATCTCGCCCTCGACCGAGTCCCGGACGGGGCAAGAAAAGACCTCGCCATCCGGGATGTTGTGTCGACCGCCGCAGGCAACCGCTCCGATTCCCTTGATTGAAAAGCGCAGATCGCAACCCGGGCCGCTGAGCTTCACCTCGTCGGCTCCCTGCATCCGTTTCTCAAGGGCAAGCATGCCCGCGCTCATGCGCGAATAATCCTGCGTGCAAACCCGGAAAAAGAATTCCTCAAACGATTCGGTACTCATGAGCGCTTGTTGCGCCATCGCGGCGGTCGGCCAGCGCAGAATGACCCACTTTGTTTTATTTACGCGGTGGTCCAGCACGGGCTTCATCGCGCGCATCGCCTGGGATAGTTTTTCTGGCGCGACACCCGACATTTCAAAGATGTTATCGGAACCACGCACTGCGATGTAGGCATCCATCGCCTGCATCCGAGCCAGCTCCCATTCCGCCTGCGCCTCATATTGCCCCTCTTCAATTTCAGTGACCAATTCCCTGCCAATCCGGGCATTCTGCAATTGCACGTAAGGCACTGCGCCCCGCTCGCGTGCCGCGCGGATCAGCGCAACCGTCATTGCCTGTGGAATATCGTATGCATCGATTAAGACCCGTTCCCCCTGTTTCAGATCGGTGGAAAATTCCGTCAATAGTTTGGCTAATTTTGTGTAGTTGGGTTCCATTATTTGTAAAGCGTACTATTTTTGCGTGTAGGTCAACCCGTGGACGTTCATCTTTGCTTCAAATAAACATCATAGCGGTTGCGCTGTCCTTCTAGTGAATGGCTCGCAGGCTGCCCCTTCAGAAAGGGCGCATGCCGCGGTCGTTTCACTACGACGCGATTCCCTGCCGCCCCCAGTGCCAGCGGTAATAATGCTCCCGCATCGGTATCATCCCCGACGATCGTGTGAAAGATTTGCATGGCTTTCTTCACCTGTGCCGACTTTTTGCGCAAAGGAAACATCGGATCTAAATAAAGGACCGACGCCAAGGCCTTGCCTTGGTATGACTCGAGGTAGGCGGCCGCGTCGGAGGGTTCCAGAAGCTCCATTCGCGCGATCGCCGCAGCTATTTGCGGGTCGTTCGCTCCCTGTGCTCTTTTTATGGCGTCCTTTAAAAGGGCATGAACGATAAGATTCCGCTCCAGAAGTGTGACTTCGCAACCCAGCGCCGCCAAAACATAGGCATCCATCCCCAAACCCGCAGTGCAATCCAGCACGGTCGGCTTGGGTTGCCCTTTCAGGCCGACCGCTTTCGCGATCATTTCATTGCCCCCACCCTGCGCCAGTCGATAGCGTGTGCCGGCATCACAAAAGTCTGCCTTGATCCATAATGCTTCATCTTCCGGTGCCGCCAAAAGACCCAGGCCTTCGGACCTCAAGAGGAGTACGCCGGCCCGTTCGTTGAGTAGCGTCTGGTAAAAGCGTCGCTCCTCCCGTTTTGAAATCACCCCGGTAGCTGAAGATTCCACGTGAAACTCCAGGCCCAAATCCCGCGCCAGCAAATCGCCCTCCTCAATACGGGTCGGGTCAAGGCAGATCAGGCAAACCGGAGACATGCAAATTTAACGACCGCGGCGAATCTCTGAACCCTGGAAGCGAATGCGCACACGAAAAACCCGCTTGATGGTATTGTTGATTTTGAAAGTTTTGGGGTCGATGCTTTCAGGCAATTCAAGTTTGTTGACATCAACGATGGCGTGGTAGCCACGTTCGGAGAAAATATCAATCAACATCTCCAAGGCTTTCGGTTTACCAAAGACCGGGTGCTCGGAATTAATAACGGCCGTCCCTGAAATAGCGTGCAGTTTCACGATTGGGATAAAGTCTGAAATGATTACTTCAACCACTTCTTTGAAAAGTTGGGTATCACGTTTTTCATAGGCATCGAGGCGGTCGACTAAATCCTGCCGCGCGTGGAGCGACAGGGTGTTGGCGACCGGAACGGGCGAGAGGCGGTCAAAAGTCGCCTCGTCGAGTTCCAGCGATGCCTGATAGCGCAATTCATCAAAGATCCGCTTGCGCACCTCTTCAATGGGTCCATGGGCATTAATGAAGTGGTAAAAGAAAATCTGGCGCAGGTCCTGCAAGGCGTCGTAGGTCTTCTCCTTGAAGGTGCGGTAACGATTGTGGGCGGCATCCGCGTTCAAGTCCGTGGGCCGTACTTCGATGAGTTCTCCTACACCTGATTCCTCGACTTCAGCGTTGTGTACCTGTGCCTGCTTACCGCGGTAAAGTTGCCGGCGTACACTTTCCTTCTCATCAATAAAGAGCACAACGATGTGGAAATGCGGCTTTTTGAAATAATCGCTGTAGCGCGATTCACGGTATTTTAAATGCAGTTCTGAAAGCTTGTGGTGCAGGTGTTTTAAACATTCCACCTGTACCTTGGTGCGGGGAAATCCATCCACCACTGCCCCAAACTCGAAGTCTTTATCCAGCAAGCGCCTTAAAATAATTTCCGCTACTTCGCGGTCGCCAACCAAATGCCCCGCATCGATCCGTTCCCGTGCCTCCGGACTTTGCAACTCCGAACTCACCACCAGTGGCGGAGCGGTCAGCTCGCGGTAACGCATGATGAAATCCGTGTTGGTCCCCTTGCCTGCACCCGGTGCACCATTCAGCCAGAATATTTCCTTGGGAAAACGCAGGTTTTTTTCTCCGAACTCTTCAAGTAGCCTGTTCCAAACCGAATTGAAGATAATTTGCCCATCCTTCACCTCAAGATCATGGCTGGAGTTTTTATCCTTAGGGAGACCAACATTTGATGTATGCTTCATGTGTTAGTGAAATTACTTATAAAATGACAGGGGGGCGCAAATCCTAAACGCCACTTTCTGTACTATTTTTGACAGATCCCTGACGCGGAAAACATATCCGCGCCACCGCTGCCTCAAAATCTTCATGCCCGGAGAGAATATCAATCTCCAAACGCAAATAAAAGATGGGGACCGGTGGCTTGACTCCCTCCGCCAAACGAACCGCATCCTTCTCGGTCGTCACGATCATCGACAGGTCTTCCAGCTCCGCGACCTCTCTGAAAATAGCCTCGATCTCATGATCACTGAAACGGTGATGATCCAAGAAACGCTTATTATAATGAATTTGCGCTCCATGTTTTCGCAACATGTTTTCAAAGCTTTCCGGGGTGGCAATACCGCTGAAGGCTGCAATGGAAGTTCCCTCCAAAGCTTCGAGCGGCAATTGTTCGTCGGACCCAAAGGCCTGCAAAAACTGCGGCTTGTGTGCGCATTCAATGATCTCGGCACTCGAATTGTGCTCACGAATCAATTCGAGCAGATTTTCGTCACGCACCCCGTCTGATTTGGTCAAGAGAATATAGCTTGCGCGCGATAAATGTTGGATCGGTTCGCGTAAAATCCCACGTGGAAGCAGGTGCTGATTCCCAAAGGGGTTGGTCTTATCGACCAGCAAAAGATTCAACCGTCCCTTCAGCGGTAAATATTGAAAGCCATCATCCAAAATGAGGGTATCGCAACCAAATTCCCGAATCGCATAGGAACCTGCCGTTACGCGGTTTTTATCACACAACACCACCACCCCGGGTAAATTGCGGGCCAGCATATAGGGTTCGTCACCTGCCACCTCGGAATCTAAAAGGACGCTTTCGCCATCACTGACAATCTTCGGGGGCGCTGCTTCGCCATGGGTGAATTTTCGCCACAGCTTGCGGGGCAGTCCCTCGTTCTTACTCTTATAACCACGGCTCAAAATAGCCACCTTGCGACCGCGGTCACGCAGGGTTCGTGCAAATTTCTCCACTACCGGCGTTTTACCCGTGCCGCCCACCGTCAGATTACCCACCACTACCACCAGGCAACCGAGGGGGGTGTTGCGAAGAATCCGGTTCTCATATAAATACCAACGCACTCTGACGATACCGTGAAAAAGATGCGAAAGCACAAAAAGCATCTTAGCCATCGTCTCTGCCGCTCGCCCGTGGCGCCGGCGGTCATAAACGACGTCTACGACAAATTGCGCAAAGGTATTCCCCAAAACCGTCAAGTTTTCCTGAATTTGGCTCAACTTTTCCTTTAATGCGTTCAAAAGTGTGTTCGTAATCCTATTTGTTTGGCTCACAAAGCGAGCCTTTGCCAGTTTGAATTACGCCCCGAGGGACGATTTTTATCTCATAAAAAACTTTTTTGCGGCTTGGTTCGGGGCTCAATTTTCGGCCGTGCCTTGACAAGTCTCCATTCCTATCCCAAGGAACAAGGGGCCTTCAATACTGACTAGTTTCAGAGTTTTCGCATTTTTAACACTGGCAAATCACCTTAAAATTCCTTTTTGATCACCTGCCGTTCCAACGAATCATCCAAATGAAATACCTCATAATTGCGGAGAAACCCTCTGTCGCTACAGATCTTTCCAAAGCCTTGTCCAATGAATTGGGTAAATTCGATAAAAAGGGAAAATCACGGGATGCGCAGTATTTCGTAAACGAGCGTGCCGCGATCACTTCCGCAGTCGGACACTTGGTGGAGTTAAAAATGCCGACTGGCCCCAATGGTAAAAACCTGCCCTGGAATTTTAATGTTCTGCCCGCCATTCCCAAACACTTTGAACTGCAACCGATTGAGCAAAGCGCCGCACGCCTCAAGCATGTGCTCGCGCTTGCCAAAAAGTCCGAGTTTGACGTCATCGTAAATGCCTGTGACGCCGGTCGTGAAGGGGAATTGATCTTCCAATACATCATGGACATTGGAAAGATCAACAAGCCCGTCAAACGACTGTGGATGCAATCCATGACGGCAGGCGCGATTCAGGAAGCATGGGGCAGTCTGATCGACGGCGAGAAAATGACACATCTCGCCGATGCCGCCAAATGCCGTTCTGAATCCGACTGGCTGGTGGGTTTGAACTCCACCCGTGCCCTAACATGCTTCCGCTCGCGTCACGGTGGCTTTAACATCACTGCAGCGGGACGCGTCCAAACCCCCACCCTCGCAATCCTGGCGCGCCGCGAAAAGGAAATCCAGGCCTTTAAGCCCGAGGATTATTGGGAGGTTCATGCCGATTTCTCGGTAACTAACGGTACATACTCCAGCCGATGGTTTGATCCGGAATTCAAGAAGGATTCCGCCAAGCCGCACGGTCGTGCAGAGCGTATTTGGGATGAGGCTTTCGCGAAGACGATTGAGGAACGCTGCAAGGACAAAACCGGTCAGGTCAGCGAAGAAAAGAAACCTGCCAAACAGATCGCGCCCCAACTCTACGATCTGACCACCCTCCAGCGCGAAGCTCCCTTCACTGCGAAGAATACCCTTTCGATCGCGCAATCACTTTACGAACGTCACAAGATGATCACCTACCCGCGTACGGATTCGCGCTACTTGCCGGAGGATTATCTCTCGAAGGTTCACGAAACCACCCACGAATTGGCAGCCTCCAAACATCCCACCGCGCGATGGGCTGCGAAATCCATTGAAATGGGCCTCATCCAATTCAGTAAGCGCATCTTTAATAACGCCAAGGTCTCAGATCACTTCGCCATCATTCCCACCGGGCGTATGGTCAAACTCAGCGAAGTTGAGGCGAAGCTCTACGACATGATTTTAAAGCGTTTTGTCGCAGTCTTTTACCCACACGCCGAATTCGAAAATACCACCCGGATCACCACCATTGATCACGGTGAGGAGCAGGATCAATTCTTGACCCGTGGCAAAACCCTCGTGGTGCCCGGTTGGCTGGAAGTCTATGGACGCCAAGCAGGGGTTGCGAACGACAAGGATGAACTCGTTGCGGTGCTGACCGGTGAGACCGCTCAGGCCGACGCGGTGGATGCCCTCGCCAAGGAAACCCAACCGCCGGCGCGTTATACCGAATCCACCCTCCTTTCCGCAATGGAAGGTGCCGGCAAGCTCATCGAAGACGAGGCACTGCGCGAAGCGATGCTGGAACGCGGCCTCGGTACCCCGGCAACCCGTGCCGCCACCATTGAGGGCCTCCTTCGTCAAAAATACATTGCCCGTGAGGGTCGCGAACTCAATGTGACCGGCAAAGGACTCCGCCTCATAGAACTCTGCGATGAAATGAAGCTCGAGGCTTTGACCTCGCCCTCCATGACCGGGGACTGGGAGGCGAAGCTCAATAAAATGCAACAGGGTGAAATTGAACGTTCCCAATTCATGCAGGAGATCAACGACTTCACGATACAGGTCGTCGATAAGGCACGCACCCATATGCAAGCTGCGGTAAACCGCGTTTTCCCCGACCTCGAATGCCCTTGCCCCCAGTGTGGGGCAGTGCGCCTCAAGCAAACCGACGCGACCTATGAATGCCGCGATGTCGATTGTAGCTTTAAAATATCGAAGTATATTGCGGGTCGCCAGTTGAGTGAAGACGAAGCGATCACCCTTTTCACTGAAAAATCGCTGCCCGAAATGGAGGGTTTTCTCTCGCGCTTCAACCGTCCCTTCAGCGCGGGGCTCAAACTTGCGCAATCCGTCAGTAAAACCGGCAAGATCGGCAAGTGGAAGACCGAGTTTGTCTTTGAGGACGAATTGGAAATCGATGAACCCCTCGATGAAAAAACCCGCCTGAAATCACTCACCTTGCCGGATGGCACCGTCGCAGAATTACACGCCACCGAAAAGGCCTACCACCTCCCGGCTCTCAAAACCAAGGATGCCCCCGAGGGCTTCCGCCTCGGCAAGACCATCCTGCAAAAGGAACTCCAGCCCGAAGAAATCGTGGACCTCTTTACCAAGGGCAAGACCGCCCTGCTGGAGGGCTTTGTTTCGCGCCGCACCAAGCGCCCTTTTAAGGCTCACCTTACCCTCGACTTCGAAAACGGCGAAATCGGTTTTGAGTTTGCCCCGCGCGCTCCAAAAAAGAAGGCTGCCAAGAAAAAGTAAGCACTGCTTATATTTGCCAAGGCCGCACTTTTTCGCCTCTTTTATCGGATCAATGAAACCAGAAATTAAACCGAACCGTCCCTTCTTTTCTTCCGGCCCCTGTGCCAAGCGCCCCGGTTGGACACTGGACGCCCTCAATGATGCCCTCGTAGGCCGCTCGCACCGCGCCGCAAACGCCAAGGCGCGAATCCAAGCGGTCATCGAGCAGTCGAAGGCCATCCTCGGAATACCGGAGGGTTATCTCTGCGGGATTGTTCCGGCTTCCGACACCGGGGCGGTCGAGATGGCAATGTGGACCCTCCTCGGAGAACGCGGCGTTGAACTCTGCGCTTGGGAATCCTTCGGTTCCGGCTGGGTGACCGATGCCCTCAAGCAATTAAAACTGGAACCCGCGACCCTCCACGAGGCGGATTACGGGCAACTCCCGGATTTCACCAAGATCAATTTCTCGAACGACGTCGTCTTCACATACAACGGCACCACCTCCGGCGTGCGCGTGCCCCATCTCGACTGGATTCCCGATGACCGCGAGGGGCTTACGATTTGCGACGCCACCTCCGCAGTCTTTGCGATGGACCTCGACTATTCCAAACTGGATGTCGTCACCTGGTCCTGGCAAAAAGTGATGGGCGGCGAAGGTGCACACGGTATGATCGTCCTCAGCCCCCGCGCCGTAGCCCGACTTGAATCCTACACCCCCGCCTGGCCCCTGCCTAAAATTTTCCGGCTCACCAAGGGCGGCAAACTCATAAAGGGGATTTTTGAAGGCGCCACCATCAATACCATTTCAATGCTGTGTATTGAAGATGCCCTCGATGGCCTCAATTGGGCTGCCTCCATCGGTGGTCTGCCGGCATTGCTGGAACGTTCTGCCAACAACCTGCAGGCGATTGCCGATTGGGTTAAAAAAACCGACTGGATCGACTTCCTCGCCGAGGATCCCGCCACCCGTTCCAATACTTCGATCTGCCTGAAGATCACCGCCGATTGGTATGAAGCCCTGCCCGCCGAGGCACAGGCCGCCAAGGCGAAACAATGGGTCAAGCTGCTTGAGGCTGAAGGGGTTGGCTATGACTTTGGCAGTTATCGCGATGCCCCCGCCGGCATACGCATCTGGGGCGGCGCCACCGTTGAGACCGCCGATATTGAGGCACTCCTCCCCTGGCTCGAATGGGGCTTCGAACAAATCAAGGATTAAGCCAGCCCTTCAATGTTGCCTCAAACGTCCAAGCCAGCCACCGAGGCATTCCATGTCATGGCGAAGGCGATTGGGCCGATCTGCAACCTTGACTGTAAATATTGTTTCTACCTCGAGAAGGAACAGCTCTATCCGGAGAACGAAAAATGGAAGATGTCGGACGAACGACTCGAGGTCTTTGTGCGCGATTATATTGCAGCCCAGCCAGGCGCTGAGGTCACTTTTGCCTTTCAGGGCGGCGAGCCTACCCTACTGGGAGTCAACTACTTCCGCAAGGTCGTCGCTTTTCAAAAACAATACGCCCAAGGCAAAACCATTGCCAACGCCTTCCAAACCAACGGCACCCTCCTGAACGACGAATGGGGCGCCTTTCTCGCCGAAAACAATTTCCTGGTGGGGCTTTCCATCGATGGACCGGAAGACGTCCATAACGCCAATCGCGTCGATAAAAAAGGACGTGATTCCTACAAGGACGTCATGCGCGGACTCAACATCCTGCGCAAGCACAAGGTTGAATTCAACACCCTCACCTGCGTCAACAGCGTCACCGTCCAGCACCCCAAACGCATCTATAAATTCCTCAAAAGCATCGGCTCCAAATACATCCAATTTATCCCCATCGTGGAGCGCGAGGTCGATACCGCTGCCGCAAAACTCGGACTCGATTTCGCGGCACCCCCCGACCTCGAAACCCCGCCCGCAAACCGCGAGGCGCCCCGCATGTCGGCACACGCCGTTCCCGCCGCCGCTTACGGCGACTTTCTTTGCAAAATCTTCGATACCTGGGTGAAGCGCGACGTCGGCAAAGTTTACGTGCAACTCTTTGACGTGGCCCTCGGCAAATGGCTTGGCGACAGCGGCGGACTTTGCTACTTCTCAGAGACCTGCGGTAGAGCCCTCGCGATGGAACACGATGGCGATCTCTACACCTGCGATCACTACGTTTACCCCAAATACAAA